>JALUXP010000093.1 GCA_027013295.1 Sulfurimonas sp. | reverse complement strand
TACTTTAGAGAAAAATCTTAAGAAGAAAGATACTTTTGCTCTTATTGCTGGACCTGACCTTTATACACATCCAAACTCTAAAAACTTGGCTCGTTTACTTGGACTCATTGAGAGATACTCAGAGTTTGAACTTACGATGATCCCAAATCTTACAAATACACTTGGCGTGAGTTTGATTTGTGAGTTAGATGATGAGGTGGGGTCATATACAGTTGGTTATAACACAAAAGGGGACTTTACCTTGTCTGCTCTAGGTGATGGTGACTTAGATATGCCAGCACTCAATCAACAAGAGGGGACTTTAACTTCTATCAATAAAAGAGTCAACCCAACCAATGCAGCACTTGGTTATAATGGTTATGTGCTTAATGATATTGCAAATAAGCTTGGCTTCAATGCAGAGTTAACAGTTGATTATACAGTGCAACTTCCAACTGCAAATGGGTTTAAAGCTGTGGAGTTTGATGCACTTCCAAATCATTATGATAACGATGGTACAGAGCATCGTGGCTATGTTCTTGAGAATATGAAAGTAAGAAGATCTCCTAAGCAAACAGTAGAGCCAATTCAGGAAGAAAAACTTGAGGGTATGCTTATCTATAAAGCAAACCCTGTAAGACAATTTAGTGATTTCACAAATAAAACAACCAACTTAGATGAAGTGAGCGGTGTTTATATGAGTGCTGATTATCTCAGTGCAAGTGATTTCAATGAAGGTGACATAGTAAAAGTGAAGACTGCGTCTGGTGAACTTGTTGCAAATGTGGTAAGTGATAATAAAATTGGTGGTGATATAGTGATATTGCCAACATTTGATTCAAAATTAAACTCAGAGGCTCTCTTTAGTGGTTATCGCTTTAGTACAGCTTCGATAGAAAAGGTGTAATATATGGAAACAGCATATTTAATTGAAACGGTTATAAAAATCGTTGTCATTTTACTCGTATTTTCAGCTTTAGCTGGTATTGGTACTTACTTTGAAAGAAAGATACTTGCATTTATGCAACGCCGTCTTGGACCAACCTATGTTGGACCATACGGTTTACTTCAAGTTGCAGCTGATGGTGTGAAACTCTTTACAAAAGAGGATATTATCCCAACAAATGTAGTTGGGCGTATCTTTAAGATAGCTCCAGTTATCACAGCAGCTACTGCATTTATGGCAGCGGCAGCTATTCCATTTTTACCATCATTTAGCATAGGTGGATATGAGGTTCATCCTATTGTCGCTGATATTAACATCGGTATATTATATATCCTTGGGATTATGGGGGTTGGTCTTTATGGTCCACTTCTTGGTGGTATGGCCTCAGCAAATAAGTTTTCACTACTTTCTGCTGCTCGTGGTGCTGCTGTATTTATCTCTTATGAGGTAGTTACAGGACTTTCTATACTTGCTCCAATTATGATAGTTGGTTCACTTTCACTTGTGGATTTTAATAACTATCAAGCAGTAAATGGTTGGTTAGTCTTTTCTCAGCCAGTAGCATTCATCCTTTTTTGGATCGCTGCATTTGCTGAAACTGGTCGTACACCATTTCACTTAGTAGCAAATGATCATGAGATTATTGATGGTTTTGGTACTGAGTATTCGGGTATGAGATGGGGACTTTTCTTTATTGGAGAGTACGCAAATATGTTCTTTATCTCTTTTGTGATTCCACTTATCTTTTTAGGTGGTTTTGGAGATGGTTCAGTGTTGGGTGCATTTGCACTTTTAGGTAAGATGGCATTTTTCTTCTTCTTTTTCTTGTGGACAAGAGCTGCATGGCCAGATGTAAGACCAGATCAACTTATGATGTTGTGTTGGAAAATTCTCATGCCAATAGCCGTGATTAATGTAGTAATCACTGGCTTTGTGATGATGTAAGGGGTGATGATGAATCAAGAACAATTGAATGATAGAAATGTATCAGAAAATGGTTATTTTCAAGTAGATATCGCTGATTATCCCACTACAAACTGGGGTAGATTTAAGCGTGTTATAGATAGAACTTTTAAGCTAGAGCTTTTTGTAGGTTTATGGGTAGTTATGAGAGAGATGATTCGTTTTGACACCCATACAATAAAATATCCAGAAGAGAAGATGCCTATTGGTCCTCGCTACCGTGCTGTGCATAAGATGCAGAGGTTATGGGAGAGTGATACTGAGCGATGTATTGGTTGTGGTCTTTGCGAGAAGATCTGTATCTCTAACTGTATCAAGATGGATACAAAGATCGATGAGAACTCTCGTAAAGAGGTTTCAGAATATACTATTAACTTAGGTCGTTGTATCTATTGTGGTTACTGTGCAGAAGTTTGTCCAGAGTTAGCGATAGTGCATGGTGGTGAGTATGAAAATGCAAGTGATCAGAGGGAGCATTTTGTAGACTTTGAGTCTATGCTTACACCGATCGATGTGATGAAAGAGGGCAAACAACTTGAGTTTGAAGGTTTTGGTGCTATTACACCACATGAAGATGAGCGTGTTAAAAAAACACCTCTCGCATATTAAGGAGTTTAGGTATGTTTGAAGCTATTGCTTTTTATCTGTTTGCTTTTTTAACGATCGCGATGTTTTACATAACTGTAACAACATCACAGGCGTTATACGCTCTAACAGCGTTAGCAGCAGGGATGATTTTTATATCGGCATTTTTCTTTATATTGGGTGCTGATTTCTTAGGTGCAGTTCAGATAGTTGTTTATTCTGGTGCTGTTATGGCTCTTTACTCATTTGGTATGATGTTCTTTGACACAACAAGAGAGGTAAAAGAGAAACAAGGAAATAAGTATATTGTAGTAGGTTTAGCGACTGTAGCTGCTGTTTTAGTAGTGCTTATTTTCTCAGCTCCAATTCTTAGTGATAATATTATAGCTCTTTACCCTATCGGTGAAGCTGGAAATACGCAAGAAGTGGGAGTTGTATTGTTTACAAAATACCTTGTACCTTTTGAAGTAGCAGCTATAATGTTACTTGTCGCTATGATATCTGGTATTGTTCTCGCTGGTAAGAAGATGGATGCATCTTTAACTTTAATGACTGAGAAAGAGATACAAGATATGCGTAAAGAGAAAAAAAGTAAAAAGGCTCTTCTATGATGGAAATTGGACTAAATCATTATCTTGTTTTATCGACGATTCTTTTTAGTATCGGTTTAGTTGGTGTGATGAGAAGAAAAAATCTTTTGATGCTCTTCTTTGCAACAGAGATTTTACTCAACTCTGTAAATATCGCTTTTGCGGCGATTTCACATTATTATGGTGATTTGACTGGTCAGATGTTTGCATTTTTTGTTATTGCAATCGCCGCATCAGAAGTTGCTGTCGGACTTGGTCTTTTGATTGTATGGCATAAACGCTACAACAACATTGATCTTGATTATCTCAATACGATGAAAGGATAGAGCGATGGAATTATTTTTATATACAGCACTGTTCTCACCATTGGTTGGCTCTTTGTTTGCTGCACTTTTTAGTATGTCTGCTAAGACAAAGTGGGCTGGCATAGTTCCAAGTATCTTACTTGGTGTTTCACTGACAAGTTCAACGATTCTTTTATTTTTTGTACTCGGTACAAATTCAACACTTCATGTTGAGATGATGACTTGGATGGAAACTGGGGGATTGTATATCCCATTTGGTTTTGTTGTTGATCAAGTGAGTGTTACAATGATGATGGTTGTTACTCTAGTTTCAACTGTTGTGCATGTCTATGCCATTGGTTACATGGATCACGATAAAGGTTTTAACCGTTTCTTTGCATGGCTTTCAGCATTTGTTTTTTCTATGATGATTCTCGTTATGAGTGATAATTTCGCTGGTCTTTTCATAGGTTGGGAAGGTGTTGGTCTTTGTTCATGGGGTCTCATTGGCTTTTGGTATCAAAAAGAGAGTGCTACATGGGCAGCAAACGAAGCATTTATTATGAACCGTATTGCTGACCTGGGTATGCTTATCGGTATATTCCTAATCTATTGGAACACTGGTTCTTTGCAGTATGATATTGTATTCCCTGCAATGGCTACACTTGATACGACTACCTTAGTTTGGATAGGAATTTTCTTATTTATTGGAGCTATGGGTAAATCAGCACAGTTTCCACTTCATACTTGGCTTGCAGATGCAATGGAAGGTCCAACTCCTGTTTCTGCACTTATTCACGCAGCGACAATGGTAACTGCTGGGGTTTACTTAGTAGTTCGCTCAAACGAACTTTATGCACTTATCCCCAATGTTGGTTTATTTATCGCGAGTCTTGGTGCTTTTGTTGCTATCTTTGCAGCTACTATGGCATTGGTAAATCGTGACATTAAAAGAGTTATCGCTTACTCAACATTGTCTCAACTTGGATATATGTTTGCTGCTGCGGGCTTAGGCGCTTACTGGGTAGCACTCTTTCACCTTATGGCTCACGCATTTTTCAAAGCACTTCTTTTCTTAGGTGCTGGTAATGTTATGCACGCTATGGATAGTGAGTTAGACCCATTTAAAATGGGTGGACTTGGCAAGGGGATGAAATGGACTATGATTATGATGACTCTTGCTTCTGTTGCATTAGCTGGAATCTTCCCATTAGCTGGTTTCTTTTCAAAAGATCTTATTCTTGAGGCTGCTTTTGTTGATCATCACCTCATTATCTATGGAGTCTTACTCCTTACTGCTGGTTTAACAGCTTTTTATAGTTTTAGAATCATTGCCCTCATCTTTCATGGTAAAGATAGACATACTGCACTTGGTTTTCATCCTCACGAAGCGTACAAGTTTATGCTTATTGCGATGAGTCCATTACTTTTATTGGCGATCATCTCTGGATTTCTTTTTAAAGGTGGATTCTTTGAGATGGTAACTACTCTATTGCCAGCTACAGAGTATCATATACACGATCATTTAACATATTGGATTATGACTATTGGTACACAAGTATTTGTAATTGCTTCAATCTTCTATGCATATAAAAAATATATGTCGCCAGATATAAAAGTTCCAGATGGTACAAGTGCAATGGAGCAAAGTTTTAAATATAAACTTCTTATTAACCAATACTATATTCCTCATTTTTATGCAGAGTATTTAGTAAAACCATATAGAGAACTTTCTACCATATTCTGGGAAAAAATAGATATGAAGGTTGTAGATGCAACAGTTGATGGAATCGCAAACGCATTTTACACGACTGCTGAACAAACAAGAGGGATGCAAAGTGGAAACTTATCTACTATGCTTAAATGGATGGTAGCAGGTTTAATCGGACTACTATCATTAGCTGTGGTTTTCGGACTTGCAGCTAGACATTCTGATAGTATAGTGATTATGCTATCTGGTTTAGGAGTTTAATAGATGTTAGATCATATCTTATCAATTTTAATTTTCTTTCCAGCACTCGCAGGTGTGCTTGGATTTGTAGTGCATAAAGATAGTATGCGAGCTTATGGTATTGCAGTATCAATCATTGAATTTGCACTCTCGTTATGGCTTTGGTTTGCATTTGACAATGGTGTGTCTGGTATGCAATTTATGGAACAGTTACCATTAATCCCAGCATTTGGTGTTAACTATATCTTAGGTGTAGATGGCATCTCATTGTTTATTATCATTTTAGCTGCATTTTTTACTATGATAGGTATCGCTTCGCTTACAGATACAAAAGATGTAAAAAATATGATAGTTACATTGTTATTTTTACAAATGACAATGGTGGGTGTATTTGCAGCACTTGATGCAATGGTTTTTTATGTATTTTGGGAACTTTCTCTTGTCCCTATGCTTTATATAATCGGTGCATGGGGTGGAGAAAAAAGAATCTATGCATCTATTAAATTCTTCTTATATACATTTGCAGGTTCATTAGTAATGCTTGTGGGTGTGCTTTTTATGGCATATTTTTATTATCAAGCAACAGGTCAATGGTCATTTGCTATACTTGATTGGTATAGACTTATCTTACCAGAGAGCTTTCAATTATGGCTTTTTGCAGCATTTTTCTTAGGTTTTGCTATCAAAGTGCCTATGTTTCCATTCCACACTTGGTTACCTTATGCACATGGACAAGCACCAACTATTGGTTCGGTGATACTAGCCGCAATACTCCTTAAAATGGGTACATATGCCTTTATCCGTTTTTCATTACCATTGTTTCCAGATGCATCAACATTTTTCATGATCCCGATTGCTGTTCTTGCCATCATCATGATTATATATACAGCAATGGTCGCATATGCCCAAAAAGATGTGAAACAAGTTGTGGCATACTCATCCATATCACATATGGGTGTTATCATACTAGGTACATTTGCTTTAAATGTAGAGGGTATCTCTGGTAGTGTATTTTTAATGATTGGGCATGGGGTAGTTGCAGGTGCATTATTTTTACTTGTTGGTGTTATCTATGATAGACGCCATACAAAACTTATGAGTGAATTTGGTGGACTCGCTTCTGTCATGCCGAAATATGCAACTATATTTGGTATTATGATGATGGCTTCAGTGGGTCTTCCACTTACTATTAACTTCGTAGGTGAGTTTTTATCATTACTAGGTTTTTATCAGCAGTCACACATCTTAACATTACTTGCAGGGGTAGCTATCATCGTAGGTGCTATCTACATGTTAACGGCATATAAAAAAATGTTCTTTGGCAAAGTTACAAAAGAGGAAAATAAACATCTTCCAGATGTAAACAAAAGAGAACTTATCGCTTTAATACCTTTAGTAATGATTACTATTTGGTTAGGTATCTATCCTAAAGTGCTTCTCGGTCCTATTAGTAATTCAGTGGAATCTATTGTGCAACTTATGCATGACAAAGCTGTGAGCCATGAAGCAAAAATAAGAATCCCTAACCTTTCAGAAGGTGTAGAGATAATAACAATTTCACAACAGGGAGGTCACTAATATGAGCCCAGTAAATATTTCAGTAGAGTCACTCAACCTTGTGACTCTTGCACCAATGTTGATCCCTATCGTTGGAGCTTTATTAATCTTAATTATAGATATGTTTAAAGGTGGACTTGATAAGAGTTTGTATGTAATGCTTTCTTTACTTATCCTCTTCATAGACTTTAATGCCTTGTTAAATTCTGCAGGTGTTTTTAATCAAAATGGTACAATGTCAGGTGTATTTGATGTGATGCTTATCGATGGCTTAGCGATACTTTCGCAGTTTATCATTGTTGGTGCATCTATGCTTTTTATCCCACTTGCACTTACCCATAAAAGATTCCATGAATTTTCATACCCTGAATTTTTTGCACTCTTTTTGTTTATGATTGCTGGATTTCAGTTTATGGTCGCAACAGACAACTTAATCCTTGTCTTTGTAGGTTTAGAGACAGCTTCTCTTGCCCTCTACACGCTTATAGCTATGCATAACCGTGAAAAAAGTTTTGAAGCAGCTATTAAGTACTTTACTATGGGTGCCTTAGCCGCTGGTTTTTTCTCTTTTGGAGCTATGGTTTTTTACGCATTAACAGGTTCAATCGAGATTAATCAGATTGCCGCTGTACTCAGTGCAAACGGATATGCAGATATAGGTTTTGTTCTTATCGGTGTAGCTTTTATGCTTGCTTCATTTGGTTTCAAACTCTCTATGGTTCCTTTTCATACTTGGACACCAGATGTATACGAGGGAAGTTCAGCAGCACTTGCTGGATATATGTCTATCGTACCTAAGATAGCTGGATTTGTAGTCTCAATGCGTTTCTTTGAGTTTCTAATTCATAGTGGTGTAGTTTGGCTTGAAGTTGTACTTTATATCTTAGTTGTTGTGACTATGACTGCTGCAAATATCTGGGCGCTAGTGCAAACAGATGTGAAAAGGATGTTGGCATATTCTTCCGTAAGTCATGCTGGTTTTGTTATGGCTGCGATTCTTATAGGGACCACGCAGTCAAATTCAGCACTGTTTCTTTACTGGATACTTTTTAGTTTTACTAACCTTGGAGCTTTCTCTATGCTTTGGATTTCAAGACAGAAAAATCTTCCAACACACCAAAGTTCAGACCATTCATTTGAAAAATTTTCAGGGATGATAAAAACATCACCAATGGCAGCTTCTGTCATGGCTCTATTTATGTTAAGTCTTGCTGGTGTTCCACCTTTTGCTCTGTTTTGGGGTAAAATGTATATGATAAGTTCTGCTGTAACTGGTGGATACCCAGTGTTAGCACTTATCATGGCACTTAACTCTGCAATAGCAGGTTATTACTATTTGAAACTTATTGTGTTTATGTTTATGAAAGAACCTCAGACAAGAAGTTTAGGTGGTGCGGTTTATGTGACAAATGCAACAGGTGCGCTTAAAACAATCATTGGTTTTGCTACAATAGGAACTATATTTGCTTTTTTAGCAGTAAATCCAATCTTAGAATTTGTAACTAGCTTCGTATACAATAGCGGGTATTAGTTATTTACTAAATATAATGGGCTAAGCCCATTATATTTGCAGGGACAAATATCTTCCTGCAACCCCCTAAAGCTACAAAACTTCGTTTTGAGAATAGAGTAGAAAAGGAAAATTAATTTGCTAAAACAGGTACTATTTTTCTTTAGTTTATTTTCCCTCCTTGTTCTAAAAATCTCTGCTTTAGAGATCACTCTTGAGGGTGCAAAACAAAATCATCAGAAATTTTCAATACTTCATCTAAAAGATAGAGATAAATTTTTATGTCAAAGTCAAAAAAATGAATTTGATGTGACAACAAAAATTATTTGTGCTTTTAGTCAAAAACCATCTCAAAAAATAAAAGAGATAAAAAATAATTTTTTTGATATAGATACACAAGTAAATAATAAAACTTTTTTTATCATTATCAAGCCATTTCAAAAAATGAAGTTAATACCTATAGTCTTTGATCTCAAACGCGATGATACAACTTATACATCAAACATAAAATTAGCAAAGCATTGGATGATAACAGGATACATCAAGGAGTTGCCTTTTGAAAAAAAAGAGTCCTATTCCCCACAAGCTATTAATTTCCCAATTACTATAAATGAAGATCTATTACCTTATGTAGGAGGTTTGGATATTGATGGAAAACCTGTAAAGGTGAAACAAGTCCAAGATGTTACAGACTACTTAGAAATCAAAAAACTTTATAAAGATAAAAAATATGAGTTGTGTTATGATCTTCTTGAAGAAACATTAGCTCAGTATCCCAATACCCTTTTTAAACCAGAGTTATATTATTATAAAATAAAACTACAAACTCAAAATAAAGATTATGAGGGAGTAGTAGACTTAGGAAAAACCTATCTGCAAGATTATTCTTCAAATAATAATATGGCTGAAGTTTTATCTCTTATCGCAAAAGCCTATACAAAATTAGGACAATCAAGTGATGCGGACTACTTTTTTGAGAGACTATTTAGTGAGTATAAAGAGAGTAAATTTGCTCAATGGGGATACATATATAAGGCAGAGATGCTCGAAGCAAATGGAGATAATAACAGAGCCTTAGGTTACTATGAAAAAGCTCTGAAGCTAACCAATGATTTAGATGTCGCAGCAACTGCAGCATTTCAAATAGCTAGATATCAGATCAACTATGGTAACCATATAAAAGCGGCTGCCTACATCACAAAAATACTCAAAGCAAAACCAAGTTTTTTCAAATCACAATACGATATATCAAGAGAAACTATGAAGCAGTTTGCCCAAGAGGGAGATTATCTCACTGCAGCAAGTATCGCAAAAGTCCTTTTAGTAGGTCTTGATCAATACCAAGATGATGATGCCGAGATATTGCTAAAGGATGAGGGTATATGGCTTTCAAAAACAGATAAAAAGCTTGAAGCTCTTAATGTTCTCAATAAATATCTCAAAAACTATGAGGGAGGGACTTATGAGCCTGAAGTTGAAGTTGCAAAAGATTCTCTGTTTTTTGATGTAGATACAGATGATAATGTCAGTGCAAAACTTGCGAAACTTGATTCTCTTGAACAGACATATCAAGGTGATACCATTGGGGATAGAGCGGTATATGAAAAAGCAAAATTATTATTACAAAATGCTAAGTACAAGGATCTCTTGAAGTTTAAGAATAAAATCTTAGCTCTTGATAAGAAAAAGTACACTGATACTTCTGCATTGATTCACGATGCTGCGGTAGGTCTTATGGAGCAATCTTTAAAAGATAATGAATGCAATCAAGTGTTGGCCACTTCAAATGAGTACAATATTACTCTTTCGGATAGATGGGATGATGGTGTTTATGCATGCTCTATGAAGGGTGCTGACTATGCACTAGCTAGAGCAACTGCACAAAAAAATCTCAAGTCTTTGAATCTAGGGCATAGAAAAAAATGGCTTTATAGGTATATAAAAATAGATTTTGCTACAGGGAATTATAGCGATGTAATAGAAGCTTCTAATGAACTCAAAGAATTGATACAAGATGATAAAAATTCAAAATATTTAGATATCTATAGAATTATATTTGATACTTATCAGCGAGTTGAACAAGATAATAATATGCTCAAAGCCATGGTGAATCTTCAAAAAATATTTGGATTGGACTATAAAGATATACAACGATATATAGCAGTGATGAATGTTGGGATAAAAATGAATGATGACAATATAGTTATCAAATATGCAACAGATGTGATAAAATTACAAAGAAAATATAAAACAAATACACAAAGCCCTTTTGTAGAGTTTAGTGTATTTGAAGCATATATGGAAAAAGAGGACTACAATAAAGCATTAGATATTATGCAGTCCTTGAATATGGTTAAATTATCAACAAAAGACAAAGCAAGACAACAGTATCTACTTGGAAGTGTCTATACAAAACTATGGCGAGATAAAGATGCCATAAAAGCTTTCCAAGAGGTGATGAAACTTGCACCATCAAGCTCATGGGCTACTTTAGCAAAAGATGCTAAGAGCATTGTGGAGCAGTAAAACCCTCAAACAGATACTTCACAATATAATTCATTAAAACTTTGCATTTGGAACACGATGATGCTCTACAACAAAATCAATATCTTTGTCTCCGCGTCCACTAAGATTGATGAGTATAGTTTTCTCTGGTCCTATCTCTTTAGCTAACTTCATAGCATAAGCTACAGCGTGAGCAGACTCTAAGGCTGGGATGATGCCTTCTAGTTGTGAGAGTTTATAAAAAGCATCAACTGCTTCTTCATCATTGCATAGACCGACAGTGGTACGCCCTATCGAAGAAAGATAGGCTTGTTCTGGTCCAACAGATGGATAATCAATCCCGCTCCCTATAGAATAAACAGGAGCTGGTTCACCTTTGGCATCTTTGAGCATGATAGAATTAAAACCATGCATAATGCCTTCTTCTCCATAAGTAAGTGAAGCAGCATGTTCACCTAGTTTATCGCCACGCCCCATCGGCTCTACTCCCGTAAGGTTCACCTCTTCTTCATCAATGAAACCAGCAAAGATTCCCATAGCGTTTGAGCCACCACCTACACAGGCCACTACATGATTTGGCAAGGCATCTTCCATCTCTAAAAACTGTTCTTTCGCCTCATGCCCTACTACTGATTGGAAATCTCTTACCATCAGCGGGAAAGGGTGTGGACCAACAACACTTCCTATACAAAAAAGAGCTGTATCTGCCTGAGGTACATACGCTTCAAAGGCACTGTCAACCGCTTCTTTGAGTGTTTGAAGCCCATGGGTTGCAGGGATAACTTTCGCACCAAGAATCTTCATACGCACTACATTTGGATGCTCCTTTTCTATGTCAACTTGTCCCATATGGATTTCACATTCTAAACCAAAGTATGCCGCCGCAGTAGCTAAAGCAACCCCATGCTGACCAGCACCAGTCTCGGCTATAACCTTAGTTTTACCAAGCTTTTTAGCAAGGATAACTTCTGCCATACAGTGGTTGAGTTTATGTGCACCTGAGTGATTCAAATCTTCTCGCTTTAAAAAGATTTTTGCACCCCCACAATGTTCGGTGAGATTTTTAGCATAGGAGATGGGAGTTGGACGACCTTGATAGTGTTTACGAACATATTTAAGTTCAGCTATAAATTCAGGGTCATTTTTAAGCCGTTGATACTCTTTGGTGATCTCAGCAAAGGGACCTTCTAATGGTGGTGGTAGAAAAGCACCACCAAATTTTCCAAAAAAACCATTTTCATCTGGGTGTGATTCTAAATATGACTTTGACATCTAACATTCCTTAATATTCATTTTAAATATTATAGTTAAGTTATATTAAATGTTTTCTTATATGCCTCTTGAAGTGGTAATTCTCTATCCTTATAACTTATCAAGTCACCAAACTCAACTTCAACAACTCTTCTCACGCTAGAATCAGCAATAGCATCTTCTAAGATTTTATCTGCACGATTACGAATATATATGGGTAGGATATCAAGGCGATTTTTTATGGCTATAAGCTGTGATCCTGATTTAAACTCCCCTAAAGGCTCATCAGATTTGTTTCTTGTACCCTCTGGGAAGATGTAGATACTATCACCCTCTTTTACTTTTTCCTTGATCTCTTTGAAAAAAGCACTCATTTGTGATGCTTCACGATCTATCAAAAGAGTGCCAGCATTTCTTACAAATAAACCAAAGAAAAAAGAGTCATAAAGCTCTTTTTTTGATATCCAATAGCCCTGTATATTATGGAATCTTGTAGCAACTTCTACTATCAGTGGATCAATGATTGTACGATGGTTTGATGCTAAAAGGTAGTTTCCAGTTTGCGGAATATTTTGTTCATTGATCACTTTTACTTCTATATTGAGAGTTTCAAGTAAAGAGGCACAATATTGTGCTCTCACAGTTTTTTGCTCTTTTAAAGTTTTTAGTTTTCTCAGTTTCAACCCATACCAATTTGTAAGAAAGGTTGAATAGAGTGCCATTTTTATTTGATTGAATGTCATATGCTTAGCCCTTTATATATATTCCCGTATCTTTAACTTCGATGAGTTCATCATCTTGCAGTTTTGTGAGTGAACGCTTATATGCTTTTTTACTTAAAGAGAAAACATCTTTGATGAGATCTGCATCACTTTTATAGTTGTAGGGCATTTTACCACCGTTTTGTTTTAATATCTCTAAAACCTTCTGTGCATCATCAGTTTTTTTCACAGCACCACTTGCTTGTAGCTTAATATCTATACCACCATCTTTACGCACTGCTTTTATAAACGCTTGTCGCTCTTGAGCAATATCAAGTGCTTCAAATACCTCATTTTTGTAGATAAGACCTTCGTATTTATTCTCAACTATACATTTAAAACCAAGTGGAGTTTTGGCAATGATGACAATCTTTACCGCTTGATGCAGTTTAAGACCTTTTGGCTTTTCTTTAAAATATGATTGTGTTTTTTCAGTTCCTACAAGCCTATGTGTTTTTTCATCATAGATCACTTTTAAAAAGCGTTTCTCACCCACTTTGAAAGGACTACGCTGGAGCATGTTTGGAACAAGCAGGTCTTTTAAAAGTCCCCAGTCCACAAAAGCACCAAATTTTGCTACATCTACAACTTCAAAAAAAGCAAACTCATCAAGCATCGCCTTTGGTTTAAGTGTCGTAGCGATGAGTCTATCCTCACTATCTGTGTATAAAAACACATCTACTAAAGAGTCAACAACCATCTCTTTTGTCTCATAAGCTTTTGGAAGCAAGACATCTTTTTCATCAAGTGCATGAAGATGCAGACCGTGAGGGGAGTATCGCTCAACACGAAGTATGTTGAGTTGTCCGAGCTCTAAATGCTCATTTTGTACTTTTTTTTGCATAGGTTTTTCCGTTTTTTATTTATGACATTATAGCACTAATAAAATGTATAACCAACCAAGATTTGCGTACTTTGTGCATCTACGGACAAAAAATCATACTCTCGAGAGTTGTACTTGCTTGCTTTTTTTACAACGAGTTCTATATTTATATTGTTATCTAATTCATATCCAAAAGAGAGTAAATAGGCACTTCCAAAGTTTAAATTATTTTTACCTAATGTGTTAAATATAGCACTGCCTACACTTCCTGAGATAAAATAACTCTTATTCTCGGTAAAAAAATAGCTCACCCCTATACCGCTAAGTGTATCAAGATATATTTTATCTGTATATGAGTTAGCATTTTTATATGGTGCACTAAAAAAAGTTGTATAGTTACTATAAAAAATTGCAAAATGCTCATCTAAAAAAAGACCAGCCTTAAAACTGCTACTAGCACCACTATATAAGTCTTCTCTTTCTGACTTCGAGTTACTTAAAAAGTTCATATTCTGGTAAGCGAACCCAGCACTAAGCCCTACAAAAAAACCAGCTCTTTTTCCAGCATCTGCACTTACATTATTGTCATCATTTGCAAAAAGACTTAGGCTTAAAAGTGTAGATAAAATTATGATTAACATTTTCATAACACGATTATAGTATAATAAAGAATACAAGGTTTAAAATGAGTCAGTTATTGTTATTATTTTTCTCTTTATTGTTTCTCAATAGCTGTTCGAATGATGCAAATCAGAGTGCTGTGACAAATATCTATACAGCTTCCATCCCTTTTTCAAGCCAGTGTGCTAGTTCCAAGATAACAACTGTTAGTAGTGCGACAGATAGACCGATGCTTGTTGTTCTTCTTAGTTACAAAAATGTTCAAATTTCTTCAGATTTAACAACTTGGGCTTCAAAAATTTTTGGGAAAAAACAAGGACAACTTAACAATTATTATCGAGAAATAAGTCAAAATCAATTTGAATTTTCTGAAGCAACTGGGTGCAACGGAATAGCCTCTATCAATCTAGGAAAAAATCATCCAAATGCTGAAAATATAGCAAATATCTATCCAGATCTAGCCTTAGCCTTAAGTGCACTAAAAAATAAAATCTCTTTTAGTGCTTATGACAATAATGGAGATGGCTATATTAGCTACGATGAACTTCTCATCACTTTTATCATCGCTGGTTATGAAGATGCTTATGAGGGACAACATGTTACCAACGGCATCTGGGCACAAAAAGGCTGTATTGATGATAGTTCCATAGCACCCATTGTTGATGGAGTAAGCCTTCTAAAATGTAGCGGTCAGGGTAATTTTGCACTTTTTGGAGAAAAACATGATATTCATGCACCCCATGATGCAACTATTGGTATCATTGCTCACGAGTTAGGTCACTCTGCTTTTAACCTTCCGGACCTTTACTTTGGTGGAGGGATAGGTGCTTTTGGCTTGATGGGTGCAGGGATTTGGGCGTATGCTAATGATACACAGTATCCTGGAGAATCCCCTGTACATATGAGTGCTTGGTCTAAAGTCTATAACAAGTGGGTAATGCCAGATGAGACAAAAGGGACAAAGGTGATGAATGCAACTTCACTCACAAGTTACAATGTAGTAAAAGTACAAAATGGCTCAAAATACTACTTGCTTGAAAACAGAGACAATAGTGGCTACGATAAGGGTTTCTACTTTCTTGATGGCAACTTTAGCGGAGGGCTTGCTATCTGGGAGATAGATGACACAAAAACCACACAAGCATATCTTGATAACAATAGTGTCAATGCAGATAAGAACAACAAAGGTGTCAGTATAGTTGATGCAAAACAGGGTGGTTATGTAGATGGTGGTAAAAATGGCAACGGGAATACTCTTTTTTACAGTGGCAATGTTGATGCACTATATACAGCAGATGCAAATATCTCAAACATAAGTGCGCAAGGTGTTGCCATGACTTTAGATATAAATTAGGAGAAATTATGAAATATATATTTATCTTATTTACCTTAGTAAGTGTACTCTTTAGTGCACCAGCAAGAGACGGATCAAGAGTTTATACACAAAAAAACGGTGAGATATTTAGTGGACATCCAAGGGGTGATGAACACTTGCATTGGATAGAGAGTGCCGATGGTGAGATACTTCGGTATAACCCAGTTACAAAAAACTATGAACTTGCAGAGATAAGAGGCAATAGCCTAGCCCCATCTGGTAAAAAATATATTAGTGGAGTAAAAAGAGCTAGCAGCCGTAATGCACACTCTCTCTCAACAAAATCTGTTCTAAAGTTGTGGAGAAAAAAAAGAGAGGCAAATAGACTTAAAATGGATTATGTAAATCACCATTAGACCATTTTACAAACAATATCACCAAGATTTTTACCTAGAGATGCAGCAACTACATTGCACTTTACTTTGAGTAAAAAACAGATATCTTTTCTATGAGATGGACTCATACATTCATAATTTCCCATCCCCTTGCTTATCACTAAGTCTGCTTCATCAAAAAGTTTTTTAGCTTGTGAAGATGCTCTTTCATAAGTAAACCCTGGTGTATTTACACCACTATCTACTAAGTTACAAAGCTTGTCAAAACCAGCTTCTAATGCTTCTTTCATCGTAACATCATTGATGATAGGGTTACCTCTCACCATATAAGAGAACTCTATCTTAGGATATAAGTTTTGAAGTGTCTGGATAAAAACATAGTCAAAGATATGTTCCCCTACATTATCGCCAATCACTAAGACACTCTTAGCACTTTGCAGTTCTAATCTCAAACTCTCCAAATCATCATAGGTAAAATCGACATCATAAATCTTTTCCAATTCCTCTTCCAAGTCAAATTCTACAGCAGCAGCTAAGTCTATGACATTTCCAGCGACTGCTGTTTTGGTTGCCGTGAGAAGTTTATCGTGAGAGTTTTTAAGATGCTCTTTGACTAAAGGGACAAAAGAGAGAGCTTTTTGTGTTGAGAGAGCTTTCACTGCATCATAAAGGTCAGTTTTATTTGCTAGAAGAGCCATCTTCTCGTAAACATAGGAAGCGATCTCTGGAGGTGTATCGTTAAAAGAAAAATCTTTTGACATATTGCGAACAGTAGTGGTTAATTTTTTGGAGAGATTTTCATCAGCAGCTATCGCTTGTGAAACTTTAACACTTTGGTTAATGATGCACTCAATACACTCTTTATCTATAGTCATTATATTCTCAAAAATTTATTTTTGTAGCTTTAGGGGGTTGTAGGGACTTTAGTCCATGCCGTCAAAATGAGCTTAGCTCATTTTAGTCTATTTAGTATGCTCGTCGATTGCCTTGTTCCACATCATTTTATATTTTCTTCTCATAAATTCGACCTCATGTTGAGAAAGTTTTAACTGCTCTGTGAGTGTAGCTATAGTTTTTCTGTCTTCATCATATAACTCTTGAAGTGAGTTAAGTGCTTCTTTTAAAAAACTATTTTCAGCGCGTACTGCTTCAAGTGTCTCATCCTTGGAGTCTAATACTTTCTCATGTAAGTTGATGATCGTGCCTATTGTTTTTTCTATGAACTCTGGTTGCACAACAAGTTCACTTGTATTACGCGCAGAGAGTTCTTGAAGCTTTGCAGGAACAACTGTGCTTGTCCCTTTTGAGGGGTCTATGTAACGCACACCATCTTCAACTTTGACAGTGAGTTTCCCACGGTCACACATATCTTCTATAGAATCCAAATCTAAACCCGTTAACTCCATATACTCTTCATCACGCATCCACTTCATACTCATCCTTTAATTTATTTCATAAATTTAAGGGAACCTCTTTCATTATAAGTACAACAAAGGAACAAATCCCTTTGTTTACGCTAACGCTTAGTTTCCTTCGGCAGGAAGCCCATGGTACTAGTACCATCAAGACTTACTTATAGTTCGATTATGGTCTCAATCTCCATAGAATCCATCTCAACCTTTTTTGCTTTACTGATCCTATCTTCTTTTAACTTTACACTCAACTCTTCATTGTTTAGTGCTAACATCTGCATCGCTAAGTAGGCTGAGTTGATAGCACCTGCTTTTCCTATGGCTACTGTAGCAACTGGCATTCCAGCTGGCATCTGTACTGTGGAGAGAAGTGCATCTATGCCGCTAAGTGCCGATGCACTCATAGGTACACCGATGATAGGTTTAACAGTTTTTGATGAAAGTACACCTGCTAAATGTGCAGCCATACCAGCTGCTGCTATAAAACATTGAGAACCCTTAGCTTCGGCGGTTTTTATATATTCAGCTGTTCTCTCAGGAGAGCGGTGTGCTGAAGAGATAATCATCTCATAGTTTACACCAAATGCTTCAAATGTGTCTGAACATGATTTCATCACCTCAAAGTCACTCTTAGAACCCATTATTATTGATACAAATTTCATCTTGCCTCTTCTCTATTTTATTTTCAAAATTATACATTAATTTCTATTTCTTTGGATTCGTACCCATTTCCTGGGTTGAAGCCACTCTTAAAAAAGTATATGGGGGCAAGGAACTTGGAAGTGTTATGGGATTAGTATTTCCACTATGGACAGATTCTAAAATCTTTCCATTTAAGGCTAGAAGTTGTTTGAGTTTGAGATAGACTTTCCCCTCTCTCTCATAGATAGAGCCAACATCATTGTCAACTAACTTAATCTTTGCATCAAAAGGAGCTACAATCTCAAGTTCATCATTTGGTAGGGTTTTATACTTGCACATAAAGTGTGTCCCATCTTCCGTGACTTGTCCACTCACTTGATGGGTGCCTAGTTGCATGGAAAAATCTAAGCTTTGTGTGTCATTTCTCTCAAAAGGTCGAGACACTAAGTAAGCATCTGTGTAACCACGATTTTGCAGAGACTGGAGTTCGTATTGGTATTTTTGCTCATCAAACTCTCCAGCATAATAATCATCTATTGCCATGCGATACGCTTTTGCCGTTGTCGCTGCATAATAAGCAGTTTTTGTACGCCCCTCTATCTTCACAGAGTCAACCACTCCACTATCAAGTATCTCTTTCATATGTGAAGCAAGGTTTAAGTCTTTTGCATTCATAATGTATGTCCCCACACCCTCATCCTCTTCAAGTCGAAAAAGTGTCCCTGTCTCAGGGTTAGCTGCGTACATTTCGTATTCAAATCTACAGTCATTTGCACAGCTTCCGCGGTTGGGTACGCGTCCACTTTGGAGTGTTGAGATAAGGCATCTTCCGCTGTACGCAAAACACATAGAGCCATGAACAAATACTTCAAGTTCCAAATCTGGTAACTCTTTTTTTATCTCCACTAAGTCTTTAAGACTTATCTCTCTAGCTGTGATGATACGAGTTGCACCCATATCGACATAAACTTGTGCATCAAGAACATTCATAACATTGGCTTGTGTTGAGAGATGCAAAGGGATTTGCGGAGCGAGTTGATGGCAAAGTTTGAGTACACCTGGGGTAGCTACGATGAAAGCATCTGGAGCTAACGCAGCCATCTTTAAAATATGTTTTTTTAAAAGTGAAAGTTGCGAATTAAAGGGGAAACCATTGATGGTTGCATAGATTTTTTTACCACGCGAATGAGCATAGCTGATGCCCTCCTCAAAATCTTCAAAAGAGAACTCCTTTCCAGAACGGATGCGAAGAGAAAAGTGACTCACTCCACCATAGACTGCATCAGCACCAAAATCAAAAGCAATTTTTAACTTCTCTAAAGTCCCTGCAGGGGAGAGTAACTCAACTCTATCCATTAGTTTCCAAATTGAGCAAGGAGTGCTTCAATATCATCTGTTGAGGCAACATCATTGTGTGTATCACCAGCAATATGTTGTGCTGAACTTACACGGTCTTCATCTTTTACAGATGATTCAAAAAGTGTGCTCATGTACTTTGAAAGAGCACGCATAACATTTATAACTCGTTCTATCTTTTGGCGGTGTATATCTTGATACTGCATGATGTCCATCACACTCATGATAGAATCACCACTCGTTTGTAATGTTTCTACTGCATCCTCAGCATTTTTGAGTGCAAATTCATTTTGTGCGAGTTGTGAGGCAAAAGTATCTACCTCAGGAAATTTTGCAGTGAGCGTTTTAAACAATGCTATATTTGAGTCCAGAGCTTTCGTAATATTTGCAAGTGTCTCCTCTTTTTCCATTAGATTGTTTGAGATCTCTTCAATGATGTCAAAAATCTCACTTGCTTTCTCTTCACTCTCTTTTGTAACATCATCTAACTGATGCACCATCTTGTTTTCATCAGTCGCAGGAAGTGGCCACTGGTGTGATGTTTCATCACTGTAACCCTCAGGTTTATCATCGTGTTTGCTTGTATCCCCTGAAGCTAAAGGTTCAGAGGAAGATTCCTCTTCAACCTCCAGCCCATCTATATCATTAATATCACCATTCATCATCGCATCGAGTTCTTCTTGAGTCATGTATATTCCCTTACAAATTCGCTAAATTTATTTATTGTCACTATAATAGCATAAAAATATTAAGCAAAAGATTATTTGATGATAGTTGATTTACATAACCATACAACTCTTTGTAACCATGCAGAGGGTGAGATTTCCCAGTACATAGAAAAAGCTATAGCTATGGGTACAAAATATTTTGGTTTCTCAGACCATGCTCCCATGGACTTTGACCAAAAGTATCGTATGAAATTTCATGAGATGCTTACTTACTATAGAGAGATCTTAGAAGTTAAAGAGCGTTACAAAGACAAGATAGAGATTTTACTCGGATATGAGGTTGATTATCTTGCAGGACATATGGATGAGCGTGTTTTACATGCCGATGTAGATTATCTTATCGGTTCAGTGCATTTCATAGATGAGTGGGGTTTTGATAATCCTGAGTTTATCGGTCATTATGAAGATGAAGATATTGATCTGATTTGGCAAAAATATTTTGATAGTATAGAAAAAATGGCAAAATCAAACTTATTTGATATAGTAGGGCATTTTGACCTCATAAAGGTTTTTAAATATATGCCAAAAAAAGATATCAATGAACTTGCCCACGATGCACTCATGGCGATAAAAAAAGCAGATATGACACTTGAACTTAATGTTTCAGGTTTTAGAAAACCTATCAAAGAGGCTTACCCTAGTGCATCTCTGCTTCAAAAAGCTTATGAGTTGGATATCCCTATCACATTTGGCTCTGATGCACATAAACCAGAGCAAGTTGCGATGTTCAGTGATGAGATAATAGAGATGGCAAAAGATGCTGGTTACTCTCAGTGTGCTATTTATAGAAAAAGAAAGAGAGAGTGCATCAGCTTTTAATAATAAATTGGGTTAAAATTAACAAAGATGAGATATTTTAAATATAATAAAATTAAGGAATTTATAAATGATAAAAATAGATGATAAAGCACCAGAGTTTTGCTTAGCAAACCAAGATGATGTTGAGATATGTATGCGTGACTTAAAGGGTAAGTGGATAGTGCTCTACTTCTACCCTCGTGATAATACCCCCGGATGCACAACTGAAGCTTGTGAGTTTACAGAAGCTGCACCTGATTTTAGTGAGTTAGATGCTATCATCTTGGGTGTAAGTGCTGATACTACTAAAAAACATCGTAGTTTTATAGAGAAGAAAAGTTTAGGCATCACACTTTTAAGTGATGAAGATACTACAATGATGCAGGAATATGGTGTTTGGCAGATGAAGAAAAACTATGGAAAAGAGTATATGGGTATAGTCCGCACCACTTTCATCATCAACCCTGAGGGCATGGTAAAAGCTGTCTTTGCTAAAGTGCGTGTTAAAGATCATGTAGCTAAGGTGAAAGCTGAATTAGAGGCTTTACAAGCTTAGGTTTTATATGCATTCCCAAGTGAAACTTGGGAACGAGTAAAGAAAAGTATTCCATACGCTTACGCCAATGGAATTAAAATCTATATCTAATGTAAAAACGGATATCTTGTGCTTTGTTGGCTATCTGAGATCCATACCCTGCAGCTTTAGCTTCAGCCATTGTCATCGGCGTCCCCGTTGTGTTTCCAAAAAATCCATTACTGCCACTATACTTATAATCTATGTATGTATAGCGAAGTTGCATAGAGAGAATATCTTCAACAAGATATTCTGTAAAGTATGCTTCATACGCATCACCACGAGCGGCTATTTTAGACCCTGCTAAAGTATCTTCACCATAAGTGATGGCTCTCCAGTATTTACTACCATGGTTATACTCAAGTCCCCATCTTCCATCTTCTGTGAGAAGGGAAGGAAACTGTGTACCAATCCAGTAAGAGTAACCTACCTTGGAGTCAGTTGAACCGAGCATCCCTTTCGTTCCGAGTGAGTTTGTTTTATTGTTAGGAACTGTTTTACTAAAAGCACCACTGATAAAAAAGATACTCTCATCGAGGAAGTCACTCCACTCATCACCAATACCTTTTATAGTGATATTTGCAGTTCCACTGTGCATCCCACCAACAGTGTCAAAACCAGTAACACTAGCAGGGTTGGCACTATTTGCATCGATAAGATTGTTTGCAAAATAATACATTGTATTGAAAGAGTATTGTTTATCATCATAAAGTACAAAGATCAATCCAGCTAAATCTATAGCTGGATTTGTCGCTTTGTTTGTTGCATAAGGTGTAGAGCTAAATTTTGCTTGTGCATTACTCATTCCTCGCCCTAGACAGAGTTTTATAGATGTTCCCCAATCTGGGATAAAAGTAAACTTAGAGCTTAAACCATCAAACTCAACATTGATACCATGTGCTAATGGTGAAGAAGCATGGTTATCATCTCTAAAGTTTATAAGATGTCCGTTTGTAGATGGACGACGCCCTATACTAAATGTCCAAGGGATCTGAGCACCTAAAAATGTTCTGCTTTGCCAAAGAAAATAGGCTTGACGGACACGCAAAGTATCATTATAAGGATTTTCGCTTGCTATCCAGTCAAAGTCTTCCATCCTAGCTGTTGAAGCTATACCTGTACGGGCACCAAAAGCTTTATAATAAGCAAATTGCCCTTTAAAAGTAAGGTTGTTTGTTGCTTTGTAGCCCATGTTGAGCCAAAGTCTATTGGTAAGCAAGGCATTGTTTTTTGCTGTGGAGCCATCTGCCATCTTATACTGAATGTTATCTGCAGCAAATCTATAGTCAACTTGAAATTTTAAGTGATTTCCGCCTGTAGCACGGTTAAGTTCAGAGATGCTCTCCTCTAAATCTGCTATGGAAGTTTCATCTTCAAATTCATCTTCATCTTCGTTGTCTGCACTCTCTTCATCGTTATTCTCTTCCTCAGAAGCATCATCCTCAGCATCTTCTTTTTCAGCTAAAACATCTTCGATAGAAGAGACATTCTCAGGAGTATCCTCTTGAACCTCTTGAGCAGCAGCTTCTTCATCGACTTTTGTAGCAGCTTCTAAAACTTTTTCATTTGCTTCTTTAAGTGTTGTAATCTCTTTTTGCAGAGATCTCATCTGTGCTTCCATAGATTGGATTCGATCATACATGTTTTTTGCATTGAGGTTGGTCGATAATATTGTTGCCAATATTAAAGATAGTAGAAGATGTGTTCTCATGATTTCCCTTTTTATAATTGACTTTATCAACTATAATACTTTTTAATAAAACACTATACAAGATAAAAGATAAAACTTATTTTAAAATGTGATAAATTTATTATAAATCTCTAAATATGCTTCTAAAACTTAGCTAAAAGCTTTAATTAAAGGAAGATTGAGTATAATTCGCCGATTTTTCTTCTCTTTAAATGTAGATAAGGAAGTATTAAACAGATTATGTCAAAAATTAGTGCAACTCCTCTTTTTAGTGGAAATTGTCCGACATCCTCAAAGTAAAACTAATAAATTCTTCGCAAAAATGCGATTTAAGGATTACCCTATGGTAACTATGAAAGACCTTTTAGAATGTGGTGTACACTTCGGACACCAAACTCGTCGTTGGAACCCAAAAATGAAAAAATACATTTTCGGTGTTCGTAAAAATATCTATATTATAGATTTACAAAAAACTCTTCGTTACTTTCGTAACACATACCAAATAGTTATGGATGCTGCACACGAAGGAAAAACTGTTCTTTTCGTTGGTACAAAAAAACAAGCGCGTAACTCTGTTAGAGATGCAGCCATCTCTTGTGGTATGCCTTATGTAGATAACAGATGGTTAGGCGGTATGCTTACTAACTTCCCAACTATCCAAAAATCAATCCGTAAACTTGATATCATCACTGAGATGCAAGAAAATGGTCAAATTGATCTACTTACAAAAAAAGAAGCATTAATGCTTTCTCGTAAAAAAGTGAAACTTGAGTCTTATTTTGGTGGAATCAGAAACATGAAAGTTATCCCTGACTTGATGTTTGTCATCGATGCTGTAAAAGAGCATACTGCAGTTCTTGAAGCTAACAGACTTGGCATCAAAGTTGTGGCTCCATTGGATACTAACTGTAACCCTGATATTATCGACTACCCAATCCCAGGTAATGATGATGCTATCCGTTCTATCCAACTTTTCTGTAAAGAGATGGCTGAAGCTATTAATGAAGGTAAAGCGTTAAGAGATGGTCAAACTGAAGAAGCCCAAGCTCAAATAGAGGAGGCTCAAACTGCAGAGACTACTGAAGAAGCTCCAGTTGAAGAAGTTAAGGCAGAAGAAACTGCTACTACTGAGGAAGCATAATCATGGCAGTTACAGCAGCACAAGTTAAAGAACTAAGAGCATCAACTGATGCTCCGATGATGGACTGTAAAAAAGCACTTGTTGAAAACGATGGAGACATGGCAAAAGCAACAGAGTGGCTTAAAGAACGCGGTATCGCAAAAGCAGCTAAAAAAGCTGATAGAGTTGCAGCTGAAGGTCTTGCTGGTCTAGTTATCGCTGATGACTTTTCTAAAGCAACTGTTATTGAGATTAACTCGGAAACAGACTTTGTTGCACAAAATGAAGGTTTCCAAAATCTTGTAAAAGATTCTGCAAAAGAAATTTTTGACAACCAACCAGCGGATGTTGCAGCTTTTAATAGTTCTGCATTTGGTGCTACTTTTGCTGAAGCAGTAAGTAAAATCGGTGAAAAGATTGAACTTCGCCGTTTTGGTACACTTACAGCATCTGCTACTGAAGCACTCAATGGTTACATCCACTCTAACAGCCGTATCGCGGTTATTGTTAAAGCTGAGTGTGATTCAGTAAAAACTGTTGAGGGTATGAGAGAGGTTATGAAGCAAGTTGCTATGCATGCATCTGCTATGAAACCTACAACATTATCTTACACAGATTTAGATCCTGCTTATGTAGAGAGTGAAACAAAAGGTCGCATTGAGGCACTTAAGAAAGAAAATGAAGAGTTAGCTCGTCTTAAAAAACCTCTTAAAAATGTACCTAAGTATATCTCTATGATGCAACTCACTGATGCTGTAATGGCTCAAGCTGAGGAAGATATAAAAGCTGCTCTTAAGGAGCAAGGTAAACCTGAAAAAATCTGGGACAAAATTGTACCAGGTCAAGTAGCTCGTTTTATCTTAGACAACACAATGCTAGATAAAGAACAAGCACTCCTTGATCAACAATATGTTTTAGACGATAAAAAAACAGTAGCACAGGCTGTAGAAGCTGCCGCTAAAGCTCTCGGTGGTACTGCCACCATAACAGAATTTATTCGCCTTGAAGTTGGTGAGGGAATAGAGAAAAAAGAAGATGACTTCGCAGCAGAAGTAGCTGCACAAATGGGTCAATAAAGCTTTTTTAACTTTTTAGTCATAATAGCCTCCAGATAGAGGCTATTCCCCCAAACATTTTACTCCAAACATTAAATATAACTAACTTTTGCCGATATGCCTATTACTTTTATCACTTGTTAAGCGATATTACTCTATTTTATGTAATTGAAATAAATACTGTAAAAATATTAAAGGTAAGATTATGATTCCGTTTAGTGATGAAGAACTGGTTGAACCAGTTAAAAATGTTATTGATAAAGTAAGACCATCTATCGCTTTAGATGGTGGTGACATTGATTTTATAACTGTAAAAAATGGAACTGTCTATGTTCAGCTCAAGGGAGCATGCTTGGGTTGTGCTAGCAGTGGAAGCACTTTGAAGTATGGAGTGCAAAGACAACTTCGTATGGATATTCATCCTGAGTTAACAGTTATCAATGTGCCAGTTGGCATGGAAAATGATATAGAAAATTTATAATAAAGAGTAGATTATGGGTGTAATTAGTAAATATAAGACATTAACACAAGCAAAAGACAGTTTCTCAAAAGCGGAGTATGAACAAGCTTTACAAAAATTTGCTACAGTTTTACAAAATTATCCAAATTCAAAAGAAGCATACAATGGTGTTATCCTTGCAGAGATGGCTATGAGTGGGGAGGGTGGAGCTGAAGCACTTTTTGATTATTATGAAATACTTCAAGAAGAAGATAAAGAACAAGCTGACCTTATTATGGGTGATATATTAGAAAATATAGATGGGACATTAGATACACTGGGTGAGATATTTTCTCAACCACTGAGAGATAAGATAGATTATGAAGATGGGATTCTTTATCAAGATTTTAAACAACTCTTAGATGAGGGGGCAGAATTCCGCGAAACTTTTGAAAATATAATGTTCTCTACTCGTGTGATTATTACAGCAAAAAATGATTTTATAGATTTTTTAGAAAATCTTATAGAGTATGATTTTCGTTCCATGGCGATCAGTTATTTGGAAAGTGCCCTTGTTGCTTACCCAAGTGATGCACAGCTAAGAAGACTACTAAAAAAACTTTCAAAAGGCAAACTCATTGAAGGTTGAATTACCAGGTTTTGCCTTTAACTATATTACAGAAAATTCTACCCAATGTGATGCGAAAACAGCTTTTGTCCTCACCTCACAAAATGAAAAATACCTTCAAAATGCAAAAGATAATGCTGCACACTCTATTATTAACATTTGTGAGGTAGCAACTATCTTTGGTATCGATAAGATAAAGATAGTTGGGCTTACGGGAACAAATGGCAAAACAACTACAGCAAGTGCGATTTATTCTTTTTTACTAGATTTAGGCAAAAAAGCAGCACTTCAAGGTACTCGTGGTTTTTTTATGAATGATGAGATAGTGGAGGGTAAAAGCCTCACTACGCCATCTGTTTTAAATACTTACATCCATATCTATCAAGCGGTCTCTGCGGGGTGTGAATTTTTTATCATGGAAGTAAGCTCCCATGCTATCGTACAAAAAAGAGTAGAAGGCTTAAACTTTGAGCTGAAGATACTCACTAACATCACTCAAGACCATCTTGATTATCATAAAACTATGGGTGAATACACAGCTGTAAAAAATAGTTTTTTTCAAGATGAAGGTAAAAAACTTATCAATAAAGATGAGGACAAAGCCTCTTTTAACTTTAAAAACACAATGACTTACGGGATAGAAAACTCTGCAACCTATAGACTTATCGCTTACTCTCTCAATAACGCTTCAAGTGGGATTATCCAGCATTTTCAAGAGGTAGTCCCTTTTACTGCATCTTTACATGGATTTTTCAACCTTTACAATCTCATGGCCGCAATCTCTGCAACACATATGCTCGTTGGTGGCAAACTTGAAGATGTTGCCAATGTTGTAGATAATTTCGCTGGTGTAAGTGGTAGGATGGAGCAGGTGAGTGAGAGCCCAAATGTTATAGTTGACTTTGCACATACTCCCGATGGGATGGCTCAAGTGCTTAATGCCCTTAAAGAAAAAGAGCTTTTAGTTGTTTTTGGTGCTGGTGGAGATAGAGACAAACAAAAGCGTCCTATGATGGGAAAAGTTGCAGCTTCTTTAGCCAAGAGAGTCTATGTGACAAGTGACAACCCTCGCAACGAAGACCCTCAAACCATAGTTGATGATATTGTAGCAGGGATAGAAGACAAAACTATCCTTAGTGTGGAGTTAGATAGAAAAAAAGCTATCAAGATGGCACTTGATGCACAAGAAGAAGATGAAGTTGTAGTGATACTTGGTAAAGGTGATGAGGTTACACAGATCATCTATGATAAAGAGTTTCCTTTTGATGATAGAGAGATTGTAAGAGAGTTTTTAATAACCCTCTAATTGATTGTAAAGTGTTTGCTTAGACTTGCATTTATATCGTTAAACTTAAGGGTCGCTGTGATGTTGACATCACCTGCTTTGAGTGCTTTTAGGGTGTATTTCGTATAGGTAGGATTGATAATTTTTGTAACATCTGCGATAGTTTCACTCGTGATAGAAGCTATTGCTATGTCTGATGATGTCCAAGATATATTTTGTATGATGGTTTTACTATTGTTTCCATCCGTAAAGTTGCCTTCAGCTTTTAATACAACTGTCTCCCCTGTAGTATTTATATCTGATACAATATTCCAAGAGGTATTGGAGTCTAAACCAATTATCTCTACTGTAACAGAATCCTCCATACCTTTAAAAGATTTGTAGCTTATAGATAAGGTAGAGTTTCCTTCATTGACTAGCGGTAGTATAGTCGAGTCTGTGGAAATATCAAGCATGGTTGAATCTGATCGAGTCCAGTCAACTTTGTCAGTTATAGTTGCACTCGTGTTGTCATTAAAGTAAACCGTAGCACTAGGAGCATAGAAGTCTGTTGAATAAATCTTATAAATGGGTGATCCATTGTCTATACCTATACTATTTACATCTTTTGTAACAGGAGTTGTTGTGTTGTCTCCACATGAGTTCAGAAGAAGTGTTAGTATGATAAATGATAAACTTTTTATATATTTCATAAATCTTCCTTAATATCTAAAGTTGAAGCCAACATAAGCTGAATAAGCATTTGCAGTATGGATTATGGTTTGAGATATGAGGTTCAATCCTTCGTGGGAAATTGACTTGTACCTATATCCTAACTCTATATCGTAATGTTTAGTGATGGGAATATAAATACCAGTTCCAAGATTAAATGAGCCATAAGAGAGGCGTTTATCCAGAGTTCTAGCTACCTTAAAAGAACCAGCTCCAAAACCTGCTTTAACAAAAGGTAATACATATATATCAAAGTCAAATGATTTGACAAGTGCAATATTGATAGCATATTTATTTCCATCATATTTTGTAGCTGGGTCGGATGAAAAAATCTTTGATTTGTTTTGGACATATTCAAAATAGATTTCAACCCCATAGCCGTCACGAACTCCATACCCTGCTTTTAGATTTAGAAATGGTGAAGACTCTGTTGCTTTGGCAGTAGTAAATTTTTCATATGTTCCACCATAATTCATACCTATGTAAGTTTGTGGCTCAGCAAATAAGTTTATACAAAATAAAAAGAAAAGTATAATTTTTTTCAAATAAATGTTCCTAGGTACTTAATATTTGTTGAATTATATCTAAAAAGTTATTTCTTAATCAAAGAGGATTTATATTTTGCTATAATTTCACGAAAAATAGATATGACTCATTTATTACGAGTCATGTGCAAAAAATACAAAGGAAACAAATATGGGAATCCCACAACCAGCTTTTTATATGTTTAAATGTGAGCAGTCAGCTCCTCCAGGAATGCCAAAACCATCGTGTGTTAGCCAACAAAATCCAGAGTCCCAACAACTTTTTCAATATCTTTCTCAAAAGCTTATGCAAGAGGGCATCATGGGGACAGTGCAACCTATTCGTACTGGGTGTATGAATCGTTGTTCTTCAGGTCCCGTTATGCTTGTTGAACCAGGTCATACAATGTATACAGCTCTAACTAAAGAAAAAATTGATAAAATTGTAAGTGAACATATTATTGGTGGAAATGTAGTCGAAGAGTTTGTCATTGATGCTCAACTGTGGGATGAGCCTATCTCTCCAACGGATATGAAAAAACAGATGGGTATGTAAAAAAGGTCAAGGGTAAATAATGAATATTGAGATGCTTTATAGCAAAATTCACCGTGCAACTGTTACAGATGCAAATCTTAACTATGTTGGTTCAATCACTATAGATGAAGAACTTTTAGAAGCTGCAAATTTACGAATAGGTCAAAAAGTAGAAATTCTTAATATCAATAATGGTGAGAGATTTTCAACTTATACTATCCTTGGTGAGAGAGGCAAGCGTGACATCTGCTTAAATGGTGCTGCTGCTAGAAAAGTTCATAAGGGCGATAAAATCATCATTGTGGCTTATGCCTCGTACAATGAAAAAGACCTAGAGACTTACCAACCAAAAGTTGTACTCTTAAATGAAGACAACAACATAGACGAAATTGTGAACTCAATCTAATGTTTGGCAACATGGGTGATATGTCTAAGATGTTAGAGGGTATGCAAGAAAATGCAGAGAAACTAAAATCTGATCTAGCATCCAAAGTCTTTAGTGTAAAAACTGGTGGCGGTCTGATAGAGTTAAGTGTAAATGGAAATGGGGAGGTAGTTGACTTGATGATAGATGAGACTACTTTAACAGATAAAGATATGCTTCAAATACTTTTAATCGGCGCTATAAACGACGCAAACAAGATGGTGCAACAAAACCAACAAAGTAGTGCCATGGGCATGCTTGGAAATATGGGCGGTATGAATCCGTTTGGAGCAAAATAAATGTTAAGAGTGTTTCTCGCTCTTAATCTTTTTATCCTTAGCCTACTCGCTTGTAATGGTGGTTACAAAGCCTGCAAAGCCAAAACATCTTCACTTCATGTTCTTCAAAATCAAAATATAGTTATACCACTAAAAAATCATCAAAAACTTATTTATTCAACTTCACTACCAAATGCAAAAGTCATAAAACACGATCCATTTTTAAACCTTTATCTTGTTGAAAATAAAAACTATGTTAGATATCCATTTCGTATAAATAACTCTATATCAAAAGGTCGAGCAAGTGTTAATGACAAACGAGTCATAAAAGGCAAACTAAGAACTAATCAGATAGGTCTAAATACTTTGGCTACATACACAAAAGTAGTCTCTGCTCCTAGTTTACTACTTGGAAGTTGCTGTAATTTAGAGGGTTTAGTTACTCCAAATGGAATTATCCAAAAAGAATACTTAGATCACTTCATTAATTCAAAAAACAAATATTATTCAGACATAGGTGTTAGGGTGATAGATGAGGGTAAACTTATCATCATCAAAAGAGTAAACCCTTTTGATAAAAATATGAAGTTTAAAAAAGATGACTGCATTACTCACTTAAATGGCAAAAGAGTTAAAAATGCTTCGAGCTTCATGATGGCAATTTTATTTAGTAAACTCGGCACTAAATTTGATATTAAAATCATAAGAGATGGAAAAAAGTTATCTATTACAACAAAAACTACTCAGCGCTTTGGTGGTGGTTTTGTTAGTGATACTTTCTTAGAACAAAATGGACTTTATTTTAGCGATAATCTTACTATCATCAGAATAGGCAAAAAATATGAAAAGTATGGTTTAGATATAGGAGATAGACTTATTCAAGTAAATGGAAAGAAAGTAAGTTCAATTTCCGATATTAGAGAAACTATTGATGATTTTAAACACTTTGCATCTTTGCTTTTTACAAGAAAACACTTTCAGTTTTTTGTAAATATCAATCCTCTGAGATATTAGATATTTTTATAGTCAATTGTTTTGGGGTTATTCCTTAGTGATGTGAATCCAGGTTAGACCTTTTAGAAGCTATTGAAACAACATCTGAATTTTCAAGAGTTGAAAACTTTGAAGAGGAACTTTTAGAAGCAAAAATTGCAGCAAATAATTTTTTGAAAAAAACTAAAAATGTAAATATTCGAATACCAGAATTTGATATGCTCATGTTAAAAAGAAGAAGTGCGGAGTTAAACATTCCGTATCAAACGATACTTTCTTCTTTAATTCATCAGTATGTTACACAAAAAATGAAACTCTCTTTTTAATTTACCTAAAAGAGATTCCTCTAAATTAACCCCAAATTAACATAGAAAACACTAAAATTTCAAATGCATAAATTTGAGAGCTTTTTATTAGACAACTTACCAATTTCAAACTCTATCCACCCTACTTATGAAAAGGCTCTTCAAGAGATGCTTATCGCTGGTGGAAAAAGGTTTCGTCCTGCACTGTTGCTAGGTGTTGTAAAAGCTTTTAACCCTCTCTTGCTTGATGGTGCAAGAGATGTTGCATATGCAGTTGAACTGCTTCACACTTACTCTCTTATTCACGATGATTTACCAGCTATGGATGATTCACCTCTTCGCCGTGGTAAACCAACCTTGCATGTGGTATATGATGAAGTAACAGCGATACTTGTCGGTGATGCTCTCAATACCTACTCTTTTGAAGTTTTAGCAAATGCACCTTTTTCTGACTATACTCGTGTAGAACTTATCAAAGAACTATCATCAAATGGTGGTTTAAATGGTATGGTATTGGGTCAAGCCATAGACTGTTACTTTGAAAATACACCTCTTAGCATCGAAGATGTAAAAGTGCTCCATACAAATAAAACCGCAAAACTTATAGCGGCTTCACTCAAGATGGGTGCGATAATTGTAGGTCAAGAAAAACTAGGTGAAAAACTTTATGAGTTTGGTATAAAACTTGGGTTGTTGTTTCAAATCCAAGATGATATACTTGATGTAACTCAGAGTTGTGAGGAAGCTGGAAAACTTACAGGAAATGATGAAGATAAAAATAGTTTTGTTACTTTGATAGGCTTGGATGAGACTATGAGAGAAGCAAATACTTTAGCGGATGAACTCGAAGATGAGTTGAGCAATCTTGATGAAAACTTGAAAAAAGAACTTTCGTCACTACTTACAAAATACATAAACAGACATAGGAATTAATTTATGAGCAATGTTATTCGCCAAAAAATGGCAGACACTATAAGATTTTTAGCAGCAGATATGGTTCAAGCGGCAAACTCTGGACACCCAGGTGCACCGATGGGACTTGCAGATATTGCAGTAGTTCTTAGTGAACATTTAAATCATAACCCTAAAAACCCAGACTTTTTAAATCGTGATCGTTTAGTTTTTTCTGGTGGTCATGCGACAGGGCTTATCTACTCTCTTTATTATCTTTGGGGTTATGGCTTAGAGATGGAGGATCTTAAAAACTTCCGTCAACTAGATTCACGCACTCCAGGGCATCCAGAATATGGTCATACTAAGGGGATAGAGATTACAACTGGTCCACTTGGTCAGGGTATTGCAAATGCTGTTGGTTTTTCTATGGCAAGTAAGTTTATGGGTGAACAGGTAAATAGTGAAACAGCAAAGATGATAGATCATAATGTTTACTGCCTATGTGGTGATGGCGACTTAGAAGAGGGCATCTCTTATGAAGCTTGTTCTATCGCTGGACATAACAAACTTGATAATCTCATCCTTATTTATGATTCTAACCGTATCACTATCGAAGGCTCAACTGATCTCTCTATCTCTGAAGACATTACAAAAAGATTTGAGTCACAAGGTTGGGATGTGCTAGAGTGTGATGGACATAATTATGATGCGATAGACAAAGCCTTCACAAGTGCAAAAGCAAATACAAAACCAACTATTATCATAGCACATACTATCATCGCGAAGGGTGCTGGAAAACTAGAGGGTTCACATCATGCTCACGGAGCACCACTCGGTGAAGATGTTATTGCTCAAGCGAAAAAAGATGCAGGTTTTGACCCTGATAAAAAATTCTTTGTCCCTGAGGATGTGATGTTAAGATTTAGATGCACTATAGAAGAGGGTGACTTGCTTGAGAGAGAGTGGAACCATTCACTTAAAACTATGCCTTTGATGGAGCAAAATGAGACATTAGATGCCTTGCAAAATCCTGATTTTTCTCGTATCGAGTATCCTGTATTTGACAAAGCAGAAGCTACTCGTGGAACAAATGGTAAGATTATGAATGCTATTGCAAGGGGTATTCCCTCTTTCTTGGGCGGGAGTGCAGATTTGTCACCATCAAATAAGACTAACTTGAACGATATGGGTATCTATCCAAAAGGGCGTAATATCTATTTTGGTATCCGTGAACATGCGATGGCTTCCATAGTCAATGCGATGGCACTTTATGGTCCACTGCTCCCTTTTTCAGCGACATTTTTTGTGTTCTCAGACTATCTCAAACCAGCAGCTCGCATCGCAGCACTCACTGGCATCCAACAGTTCTTTATCTGGACACATGATAGTATCGGTGTGGGTGAAGATGGACCAACCCATCAACCTATAGAGCATCTTTCTCAGTTTCGTGCTCTTCCTAACTTTTATGTATGGCGACCAGCAGATGGTGCAGAAAATGTAGAAGCTTGGAAAACGGCACTTACTATGAGTAAATCTCCATCAGCATTTGTATGTTCTCGTCAAAACTTAGCAGTAGTTCCAAGTGCTGTGAGTGGTAGTGCATCACAGGGTGGCTACTTGGTAGCTTCTGATGAAAATGCTCTCATCACACTTATGGCTTCAGGGAGTGAAGTGGAACTAGCACTTAAAACCAAAGATGCACTCAATGCTAAAGATGTCCCTGTCAATGTAGTGTCTGTACCTTGTTATGACCTTTTTATAGAACAAGATAAAGCCTACATAGAGAGCATTATCAAACAAGATACAAAGAAAGTAGCTATAGAAGCGGCACGAGGCTTAGAATGGTACAAGCTAGCTGATGAAGTGATCGCTATGGACACTTTTGGTGCATCAGCACCAGCTGGGCAACTGTTTGAGAAATTTGGTTTTACTGTTGAAGCAATCTTAAATAAAATCAAATAGTTACACGAAGATTTACTCTTAAAGTTTATCTTGTGTTAACCCAACTTCTTCAAGAAAATGACGAAGTTTCACTACCGCATCTTTAGAGAGTTCATTTCTATGTGAGAGAGTTATAGAATGCTCCTTACCATTAAGATGCACAAGTGCGCGATGTTGTTTGTTTATATCTACCTCTGCTCCATAATGCTCAAGTGCATGTATCAATTTTGTTGTGTCAATATTGCCTGAGAGAGGGTGCTCATATAACTTTTCTATTTTTGCTTTATGTTTACTCATAAATAACCTTTTTGTCTTTAAAATAGTGTATTAGACTTTAATACCTACAGCTATTATCGCTCTTTCTTGATTAAAAACACCTTTTATAAGTAGAGCTTAAAAAAAGCAAGGAAGAGATAAAGACAAGGGCTGTAAAAACTCTTGGTTTACATGCTATAACATGATTACTGATACTCATTTTTAAATTCTACATATCTTGAAGCAGATGCATAGAGTTCTTTTACTTCTGCCTCTGTAAGTTCTCTGATCACTTTTGCAGGAGCTCCCATGATGAGACTTCTTGGTGGGAATATTTTATTTTTCGTTACGAGGGAGTTTGCACCCACAATGCTTTCTTTGCCTATGACAGCACCATCAAGTATGGTAGCACTCATCCCTATAAGACAAGCGTTTTCTACCGTACAACCATGAAGCATCACTCTATGACCAATAGTGACATCATCACCAATTATAGTAGGGTTTCCATCGCCATTGTTAGCACGCTCTTTGCCTTTGTGATGAGTGACATGAATCATACTCAAATCTTGTATGCTCACTCTATCTCCAATCTTGATGTAGTGAACATCGCCTCGTGTGACAGTTCCAAACCAAAAGGAACACTCTTCCCCACACTCTACATCTCCAATGATGTCGGCTGAGGGAGCTACCCAAGTGTTTTTTCCTAGTTTAGGTGTATAGTTTTTAAAATTAATAATCATTTTAGGACTCCAAAAATAATCTAGAAGCAAGTTGTTCAATAGAGCTAGAAGACTCTTTTTTTGTTGCTTTAACGATACGGTTAACATAATCCTCTATGAGTTTATGCGAGTTTATCCATTTGCTGTTCTCTTTTTTAATCTTGATGTATGAGCCATCACTTTGTAGCTCATGAGCTAGGGTATTATCTGCAAGTTGTAGTTTAAGTATCTGTATGATTTTATCTCTGGAGAGTTCATCTTTTATCCCTGTGAGTAGCTCTATCCTACGCACTAAGTTTCTCGGCATCCAGTCTGCCGAGGAGATGTAAACACCAACTGCATCATTTTTAAAGTAAAAAACTCTTGGATGCTCTAGGTATTTGCCAAGAATGGAGATAACACGGATATTTTCACTCACACCTTCAATACTAGGTTTTAAGCAACATATTCCGCGTACTATAAGGTCGATTTTAACTCCAGCTTGGCTTGCTTTGTAGAGTGCACGGATAACATCTTCATCAACAAGTGAATTTACTTTGGCTATTATTTGTCCATCTGTGCCTTTTCGCATCTCATTTTGGATGAGTGATAAAACCTTTGGCTTGATCTGTGATGGTGACATATAGAGTTCGTTGAGTTTTCCTTTTTTACTAAAACCAGTTAAAAAGTGAAAAAATCTTGTGAGGTCATTGGTTATTTCATCTTTGGAAGTCAGATAAGAAAAATCGGTATATATCTTTGCTGTTACTGGGTTGTAGTTACCAGTGCCTAGATGTGCGTACTGTTTTAATCGACCATTTGTACGCCTTGTAACAAGGGCTGCTTTAGCGTGAACTTTAAAACCTTTGATACCGTAGATAACATGAGCTCCTGCTTTTTCGAGTGCTTTTGCCCAGATAAGGTTGTTTTCCTCATCAAATCTTGCTTTAAGTTCAACCATAACAGTAACTTGTTTCCCACTTTCAGAAGCATTCATGAGTGCTTGAACTATGGGTGAATTTGTCCCTGAGCGATAGAGTGTCATCTTGATAGAGACTACATCTTTATCTTTGGAAGCATCTTGGATAAGTTTGACAACGGGTTCAAAACTTTCATAAGGGTGGTACATGAGGACATCTTGTTTTTCTAAGACACAAAATATATCTTCATTATTGTGGAATGGCGGGAGTGATTTTGGTTTAAATGGTGTAGATAAAAGATGTGCGAAATCTTTATTTCCAACAATCTGCCATAAAGATGGAAGATTTAAAAAAGTGTGAAACTTGTAGATGTCATCCTTGTAAACATTTGTATGGCGATTGAAAAAGTTGATAATCTCTTCATCAGCATTTATCCCAACTTCAAGTCTTACCATAGCACCTTTACGGCGCAGTTTTAGACCTTCTTCTAGGATCTCCATAAAGTCATCAGCTTCCTCCTCTTCTATCTCCATATCAGCGTTTCTTGTCACTCGAAAGGCTGCATATTTGTTAAGAGTATATCCAGGAAAAAGGTCTTTTATATGTTCAGCGACTACACTTTCTACAAGGATAAAAAGACCTTTTTCAATCTCAACAAACCTATCGATGACACGAGGTACACGCACTATTCCAAAGCGTTCAATAGACTCATCATCCGTATCGTTAAGTTTTACAATGATTCCAAAACTAAGGTTGTTAAGATGTGGAAAAGGATGCGTTGCATCTACTGCAATCGGGATAATTACAGGGTATATTTGTTCATTGAAAAATCTTCTGAGAGCATTTTTTTGATGTTGGTTGACCTCTGCATAAGATTTTATGGAGATACCTTCTTCTTCAAGTGAAGATAAGATGCCCCTCATGCAGTGTTCTAGGACTTGTTGCTCTTGATGTAAGTATTTTCTTATCTCTTTGAGTTGTTGCAGTGGGGTTAGTTTATCTGCACCAGATACTATAATACCTGCAGCAAAAAGTTTTTTTAAGCCTGCTACTCGAATCATATAAAACTCATCAAGATTTGTACCATAAATCGCTAAAAATTTTAACCTCTCTAGGAGTGGAAGAGTCTCATCTTGTGCCTGCTTAAGGACTCTCGTGTTGAATTGTAGCCAAGATAGCTCACGGTTATTATAAAGTTGAGGATTTTTAAAATTTAACATAGCTGATTTCCAAAAGATATTTTTTATATTATATCTAATTATACTTAGGCTAAAGTTATTGAGAAAATTTATAAATCAGCGGTAAAGAAATTGTAAAGCTATATGGTGTATAATTATTTTGAATAATTAATCTAAAATAAAGAAGAGTGGATGAATAAAATATTTGATATTTCATTAAAAGCTAAAACAATAGGTTTGCTGATAGCTTCTATGGTCTTTATGGCAGTAGCAATGACAGTCATTGTCTCCAAGCAAAGCAAAGAGGTTCTTCTAAAAAAAAGTTACGACTCGTTGATATCTGCAAGAGAGATTAAGACAAATCAGATTGAGACTTTTTTTAAAGAACGCATTGGCGATATTAATGTTTTGTCTGTTAATGCCAATGTGTCCAAGATATTGGCAGAACTTATATCTCTACATAGAGAACTAGAAGTTTCGCCTACAGAACCATATCCTGTTGATGAGATGGATGTGGATGATGTCTATGATAAATATGATGGTTTTTTCCAGTTTTATGCTAAAGAGTATGGTTATGATGATATATATGTGATTTGTCCACAACATGGTCATGTGATGTACTCTCAAGCAAAAAAATCTGATTTTGGTACTAACTTGAGTTCTGGAAAATTAAAAGATTCTGTTCTAGCAAAAACATGGCAAAAAGTGAGAAAGTTGAAGCGACCTGTATTTGTTGATATGGAACCCTATGCAGCAAACGGGGGCAAACCTACAATGTTTTTAGGTGCACCTGTTATGATGGGAGGCTTTTTAAAAGGTGTTGTTGTTTTTCAAATATCCAATAAAGCTATTGATAAAATTATGACATTTAGAAAGGGTTATAGTGTATCCCAAGAAGATTATCTTGTAGGAAAAGACAAGCTGATGAGAAGTGATAGTTTTCTTGACCCAAAGGAACACTCTTTGAAGGCATCTTTTGGCAATCCCTCTAAAGGCTCTGTTGATACACAAGCGAGCAGGGAAGCCCTTTTAGGAAAAACAGGTATTGAACTCACTATGAACTATGCACATAGACCTGTGATATCTGCTTATAGACCTGTTAAAGTTGCAGATGATATTACTTGGGCATTGATAAGTGAGATAGGTGAAGATGAAGTGATGAAAGCTCCTAATGATTTTAGAAAGACGATGATTATATCTGCAATGATAATATTTATATTTGCTTTGGTTATATCATCATTTTTACTGAATCTTGCCATGGTTAAACCACTTAAAGAGTTAGAAGATAGGGCTGAGGATTTGGCACATGGAGAGGGAGACTTAACACAAAGACTTCAAATAGTTGGAAAAAATGAGATAGCTTCTGTAAGTGGATCTATCAATGATTTTATCAAGAAGGTGCAAGACACTATTGTCCATGCAAAAAGAACAAGTCATGAGAATGCTACTGTTGCAGAAAAACTTGCTTCTACCTCTGTAGAGATTGGGCGAAAGGCAGAAGAAGAATCAAGTATTGTAGGTGAAGTAAGTGCACAAGGGCAAGGTCTTCAAGTGGTTTTAAAAGATTCTATAGTTGGGGCGAAAGAGACAAAAGATGAGATAGACTCTGTTGAGTCAACACTCTTAGAGACAAATAAGATCATTGTAAGTTTATCGGGTGAGATTATTACAAGAAGTGAAGCAGAAACAGAACTTGCCGATAAACTTCAAAGTTTAAGTACAGATGCACAAGAGGTAAAAGTTGTTCTTGAAGTGATCTCAGATATCGCTGAACAGACAAATCTTCTTGCACTCAACGCAGCCATCGAAGCGGCTCGTGCTGGTGAACACGGTAGAGGTTTTGCTGTAGTTGCGGATGAGGTAAGAAAGCTTGCAGAGCGTACACAAAAATCCTTAACCGAGATCAATGCAACCATCAGTGTTATAGTACATGCCATCGCTGAGGCGAGTGAGGCTATCGCTATTAATGCTACAGCCATAGAAAAACTCTCTACAGATGCAGTGAGTGCACAAGAAGCGATTACTACTAGTGTAGATATTATGAATACAGCCGTGATTAAAGTGGATGAGATGGTTGTGGGCTACATCAAAAATGGTGAAGAGATTCAATCAATGATAGATAAGGTTGCAGTGGTAAACGAACTCTCAGTATCAAATGTTAAGAGCGTTGAAGAGATAGCATCAGCATCCAATCATCTCTCTTCAATGACTGTAGAGCTTAACAACTTATTGAGTTCATATAAAACTTAAATAAGCACAGGAGTTACTGGACGATTCCAGTGCCCCTATAATTTGCACTATGATAGATGCTCACACCGTATTTGCGTGCATAGTAACGCATTAAAAGATTCTGCAGTGTTGGTTCTATTGATGGAGTGAACCAAGCATTATTACTAGATGCTATGACAAAATCAGGTGCATCCTGATATATCTCATCGCAGGTAGCTTCATAGCAGATAGCGTTGCGAAACTTGATCCCTTTTATGATAAAATCAGTTGGTTTACTAGCAGTTTTAAAGTCAGATGCACCGCCGAAAAAAGTTTTATTTATGAACTCTTGTGCAAATTTTGGAAGTGGGATGTACTCTCCAAATGGGACAAGTACAAGTTTTTTGGCAAATTGAGATTTTCCATCGTTAAAGATATAGGTAACATTGTAGTGGTTCTTGCCCTCTGCAACAAGAGCACCTGCCACAATAGTAATCTTTTTTGAAGCTTTTTTGAGTGTATCTAGCAGCATAGGATATTTATTCATAAAGATAGGATAAACAGATTCAGGAAAAACTATAACATCATAGTTGTCTTGTATTGCTTTTTTTATCTCTACAAATGTCATATTTACTGTAGGGTTAAATGTTTCTCTTTTCCATTTTAGCTCTTGTTTTATATCTGTAGCTACAAGCTTTATCTTAAGAGGGGCGAGTTTTTGTGTTGTTTGTGCATAGGGCATCAAGTTTGAAGCAAAGATGATGAGAAAGAGAGGGGTGAATTTGTATTTGTTGTTTATATATTTTGGTAAAGTGAGGGCAGTGAGAACTATGATAAGTTGGTATTTCATGATGCCGATATAACTCTCAATAAATACAAGTTCTATCTGCAACCAGTTCCAATCAAAGGGTGCAACATAGCTCAAAGCAAAGAGTAAGAGTGCACGGAGATAGACTTTGTTTGTAAGTGCGAGTATCCCAAAAAACAGCATACATATGATGCAGAATAAAAAGGTGATGATAGGTGCCATGAAGCCAACACCATTGTACTCAAAACTATAGCCTACCCAGTAAAACCAAAAGAGACCAATAAAAAAACCTGCTACTAAAACAGCACGCTTTGGGATATATAAAAAACCACCTATTGCAAGAAGAGCAAAAAAAGTATTGAGTAATTTTATGGTTGTTAAATAATGCTCAAAATAGATGAAAGCACTAAACAAAAGGGCAGTAGTGAGTCCATAAACTATATCTCTACGAAGTTGCTTATTTTGCAATATGTTACTTACAGACATAGGACTAATCTATGAATTTTGATCGAATTTCTAAAAAACTATCTAAATGCTTAAAAAAGATCTCAACGAGTTTTGGGTCAAAATGTTTACCAGAGCCATCTTTAAGAAGTTCAAATATCTTTTCATCCTCCCAAGCTTTTTTGTAACATCTATCACTTCCTAGTGCATCAAAAACATCGGCAATCGCGGTAATCCGTCCATAGATATGGATACCTTCCCCTTTGAGCTTTTTTGGGTAACCATTTCCATCCCATTGTTCATGATGGGTATGAGAGACTATTGCAGCAGCTTGGAGAATCTCTCTTTTAGAATTTTTGAGCATCTGATACCCAAGTGCTGCATGTGTTTTCATGATTTTCCATTCATCATCTGTGAGCTTGCCTGGCTTATTTAAAATAGCATCAGGGATGCCAACCTTCCCTATGTCATGCATTGGACTTGCCATTTTAAGCAGTTGAGCATCTTCTTCGCTGAGTCCATAAGCAAGTGCAAGGATGTAAGAGTATTCGGCTACTCGTTTTACATGGTTACCTGTCTCTTTGCTTCTCGTTTCCCCTATGGAACCCATAGTAAAAACAACATCTTTTTGTGTGTCTTCTATCTCTTTTTGTGCAGTGATAAGGTCTGTAATATCATGAAGGACTACCATAATTTCTATCAGTTTATTGTTTTTGTCATAGATGGTATTGGCTGAGGTGCTCATGTGGATGATGGAGCCATCTTCGCGTTTAAAAGGGACTACCCCATGCCATGTGCCATTAGATTTCATCTCATCGTTAATAGATTGGAAGTGTGTTGTAAAAAAATCTGAGTCTAAGATCTCAGAGAGTTTTTTTTCTTGCATTTTTTTGTTACTACAGTAATAGATGTCACAAAAGACATCGTTAACATAGAGTATTTTATACTCAGAATCCATACGAAAAAAGGCACTACTTAGATTGATAATCTTTTCATATTGGCTAAGAAGATACTCTTTTTCCTTAGTTTTCTCTTTTAAGGTATATAAAGAACCCTCAAGTTGCTCTTGCTTTTGTATCTCTTTAGTGATGTCATCACGAATAGAAAGATACTCTACAATGTTGGAATCTGCATCAAGTATAGGGTAAATATTGGAACGCACATAGTAGGCTTTGCCATTTTTACTTTTATTTTTTATGATGCCTTGCCAACTTTTTTTATCTTGAATTGTTTGCCACATCTCTTTATATACTTGAGCTGGCATATCCTCATGCCGCACTATATTGTGATTTTTGCCGATGAGTTCATCTCTTGTGTAGCCAGATAGCTCTTCAAATTGTTTATTGACATTAGTGATTGTACCTTTGAGATCTGTACTTGAATAGAGTGTGGACTCTTTAATGAGATGTTTAAACTGCTGGAGGCGGTTGTTTTGTTGGTCTAGATTTTTTGAGGTTACTTTGATGAGATGTGTAAGAGCATTGAGTGTTTTTGTCGCAGGTGATGTAACTTTTCGTTTAAGTTCTACTTTATGATTATGTTTGCTTGTTTCACTAAGACCTATGAAAGTTGAAGATACATTGAGGAGTTTGTTGCATCTGTTCTTTTTAAAAAACTCTCCATATGTTATGAAACCAGCAGTTGGTGCTATCTGCTGGAGCATCTCAAACTCATTGTTTAGATGGTCTTGTAAAAAATATTTTCTTGCTGAACAAGAATAAATAAAGATACTCTCTATAGGGTTTTTGGCAAACGATGCTACCTTGTTTATGGTACAGGCATCATTTTTAGAAAGATCACCAAATCCAAATCTTACAGTAGTTCCCTCTTCTATATGCCCTGCCATTACAAGGGAGCCATCTTCACCTAGAGCAACTGGTGCACGGGCGATGTCGATATTGTCTTTATTGAAAATCAATGGAAACTCTACTCCAGAGAGAGGTAGGTTCTCAACAACTTCATCCCCTAAAAATTTTCTATAAATATCAACGACCTTTTGATGATTGATCTCGTAAACAATATTTTTATCAGCACGAGTAATAGTCATTGCCTCACCGATTGTATCCCAGTTGAACAGGTATTCGTTGTGCACTTGCAAGAGATCAGAGTCAAATGTAGCGACGGCAACTGCTGTTGTGGAGACCTCTTTGTTGATGCCAACTACAGATGAGAAGGAAAATTCTCCATTGTCCCCAGCATTTCCACCAGCGATTTTGATGTTAAGAAGCTCCTCTTGAAGACTCTCTATGAGAATCTCTGCATCATTTGCATAAACATTGTTGAACATTAAAATGAGTTTTGTTTTTGATGTAACCATGCTAGAGAGTATCTCTTTAGCCATAGCCTCTTCAGAGTCACCTTCGATGAGTTTGAGTTTGACTTTGGTGGCTTCAAATGTAGTGATGGAAACTACAATAGTATTTTCTGTCATACCACCATCAATAATCTCTCCAGCAGTAGAGGTAGCGATAATAGAAGCGTTTGGTAAAACTTCAGAGATAATGCTCAGTGTATTGCGTAGTTTTTGTTGGTCGTTGTGACCAATAAATACTTGAATAAAACACTCTTTCACCAGATCAAATTTTTGTTGTACTAGGAAAGTTTCAAATTGATTTTTAGAAGAAAAAAGATGATTGATTGTTTTCAAACTATAGCCTACCTGTTGTTTTTTGATTTAAAGTCTAACACAATAGCAAATCTCTTGTGAATAACTACTTAAAAGATACTTTTATCGTAATATTAGAAATATTTCTGTATAATCCACTCAATTTTATTTTAAGGAAGCATATAATGGAGATTATTAGTCAATTGTTGCCGTTTATATTTTTAATAGCAATTATGTATTTTGTGATTATTAGCCCGCAACAAAAAGAGGCAAAAAAGAAAAAAGTGATGATAGAGGCTCTCAAAAAGGGAGATAAACTTGTTACTACAGGTGGTTTTGTTGTCGTTGTTCATAAAGTCGAAGAAAGTTTTTTAAGCGTAAAAGTAAACGATGATACAATTGTAAAAATCGTTAAAGATGCTATCGCTAGAAAGTATGAGGATGAAGCTTAATTATCGTATTGTAATATTTGCAATAGCTATTGTCTTTGGGATATTTTTTTCTATACCATCACTTCTAAATACTCAAGATGGAAAAAAAGTTACTTTAGGTTTAGATTTGCAAGGTGGTCTTCATATGCTCCTTGGTGTTAAAACTGAGGAAGCTACAGTATCTCGCATCAAGTCTATAGCTGCAAGCATTAAGTATTTTACAAATAAACATGATATTTTAATTGATGCATTAAGTTTTAATGCAGAGGGTATCTCTTTTGAAGTGCTTGATTCTGATGATGTAAAACAAGTGAAAGAGTACCTTGGAAAACTCGAAGGTTTGAAACTTGTAGTTAAAGGGGAATCTTTTTCGTTAGCACTTACTCCAAAAGAGATTGAAAAAACAAAAAAAGAAGCTATCAACCAAGCTATAGAGACTATACGAAATAGACTTGACCAGTTTGGTTTAACTGAGCCTGTTGTTGCTAAACAAGGTAAAGATAAGATTCTCGTTCAGTTAGCGGGTATCAAAACTCAAGAAGAAGAACAACGCGCAAGAGAACTTATCTCTCGTGCGGCAAAACTTGAGATGATGGCTGTAGATGAAGAGAGAGCGGCTCGTGTCAGTGTGATGAGTGAAAGCGAAGCGGCAGCTTTAGGCGATGTTATACTTGAAGATGCAACGAATCCACAGAGGAAATATCTTATTAAAGAGATCCCTGTTTTAGATGGTGCTATGCTGACGGATGCGTATGTTGGTTTTGATCAAAATAATCGTCCTCAAATAAACTTTAAACTCAATGCAGAGGGTGCAGAGATATTTGGTGATTTTACTGGTAGAAATGTGGGTAAAAGACTCGCTATTGTTTTAGATGGCAAGGTCTATTCTGCTCCAAATATCAATGAGCGTATTGGTGGTGGTAGTGGACAGATATCTGGAAACTACTCGGTAGTTGAAGCAAAAGACTTAGCCATAGCCCTTCGTTCAGGGGCACTTCTTGCACCTGTATATATGATGGAAAAACGCTCAGTAGGTCCTAGCTTGGGTGCTGACTCCATAAAAGCATCATTAATCGCTCTTGTTGGTGGATTTGTATTGGTTATACTCTTTATGATGGTGTATTACCGTATGGCTGGAGTGATCGCAAATATTGCTCTTATTGCAAATTTACTTCTTTTACTCGCTGTGATGAGTTTG
>JALUXP010000092.1 GCA_027013295.1 Sulfurimonas sp. | reverse complement strand
ATCACGAGTCCACCAACCATGAGCACCAATAGTTTTTGGAAGAGGTAAGTCAAGACTCATTAAAAATGCAGGCCAGTAGATAGCATGAAAACGTAGAATATCTTTACCAACAAAGTGAGTTGAGGCAGGCCAGAAGTCCATGTTCTCTTCACCATTTCCATAGCCTAACGCCGTTACATAGTTAAGCAGGGCATCAAGCCATACATACATAACATGTTTGTCATCATGTAAAGACTCAGGCATTTTCACACCCCAAGTAAATGATGTACGAGTTACAGAGAGGTCACGAAGTCCACCTTTTACAAAGTTTTTCACTTCATTCGCACGTGAACGGGGCATGATAAAGTCAGGATTATCTTCGTAGTGTTTAAGGAGTTTATCTTCATACTCAGAGAGTTTAAAGAAGTAGCTCTCCTCTTTTACGATGCTAGTTGTACGTCCACAGTCTGGACAGAACTCACCGTCAACAAGTTGTGTTTGGGGAAAAAATGTCTCACAACTCACACAGTAGTGACCCTCATAAAAGTCTTTATAGATATCACCTTTTTCAAACATCTTCACAAATGCCTTTTGCACACCGTGCATATGGTCTTTATCTGTTGTACGGATAAACTTATTGTAAGATATATCAAACTCATCCCAAAGATCTTTAAAAGTAGCACTGATTTCATCTGCAAACTCTTGAGTAGGTTTGCCAGCTTTTTGTGCTGATTCTTCTATTTTTTGACCGTGTTCATCAGTACCAGTTAAAAAGTAAGTTTCATTTCCTTTTAAACGCTCGTATCTCGCAGTAGTATCTGCGATAAAAGTCGTATAAGCATGCCCAATATGAGCCTCTCCGTTCACATAGTATATAGGTGTTGTTATGTATTTACTCAATTTTCTGTCCTGTCAAATATATTGATGTTATTTTATCTAAATAGCCTTAGATTTATCAATATTTTACTTTAGTATTGTAAAAAATATTTTCTACTGCTCATTTAAACAGACATAAAGATGTCAAGACAAAGGTATAAACTTTTATATTCAAAACGAAGGATAAATATGTATGTATTTGTATATGGCACATTAAAACGAGGGTTTAGCAATCATTATTTTTTAGAAGATGCAAAATTTATTGCAAAAGCTACAACGAAAGATAAATTTCCAATGGTAAATATCATTCAAGCATACCCTTACATCATAAATGATGCAGGAAATGGGCATAATATAGAGGGTGAACTTTACAAAATTAATGAAATAATCTTAGTAAAACTTGATATGTTAGAGGGCTATCCTGAACATTATGATAGACGAAAAATTACAATAGTTGTAGAAAATCAAGAGTATAGAGCTATTGTTTATTTTATAAAAAAGAACATTGATTATACACATCTTGAACTTTTAAAAAAATTTTAAATCGTATTAAAATTGATGTGATTTTTCAGTGTAAATTACTAAATCTTCTTGAATAATCTCTTGAATCCACTGAGGTTCAATCACAAAAAGATGGGGTATCCAATATTTAATAATTGGTAGTATCTCCATTTCATGGGTAATTGTTATACTAAACTCCATACTCTCATCACTATCTAGCGACTCAACTATTTGTGTTGGAAGGGGTCGGCGTTTGAAATATTTTGTAGCTAATTTATCTGCAAACAGTTTTACTTCAAAGGGTTCTATA
>JALUXP010000091.1 GCA_027013295.1 Sulfurimonas sp. | reverse complement strand
ATAAAGATCAGGTCCAGCAAGGAGAGCAAAAGTATCTTTCTTCTTAAGATTTTTCTCTAAAGTATCCATAAAGTTCTCATCAGCACCTAAAATCTCTAAAAGACGGTTATTATCTACAACAACTTCTTTTTCAACTTTTTTAGGGACCATCTTAGACTTTTCTACTTCAACCTCTTCCTCTTGCCCTGTTTCTTCGTTAACTTTCATCTCTTTGACTATCTCTATAACTTTTTCTTTGATAGTCTCTGTTACAGTGATCGTTTTTTCAGAGTGCATAGAAGCAAGATACTCTACTATCTCAGCAGGTAATTCCTCTTTGTTTGCAAAGAGGTCTAAGATAAGATAAAGAACAGCTTCTTCTTGAAGTGGAGCATGATTTAGTACCATCATACCTTTTGCAAGACCTTCTATGATTGGATCTTTCACTGGATGAAAATAAATTCCTGCACCTTTATTGACTGTCATAGAGTTATTAAGTGCATATCTTGCATTTGGATTGTCACTTTTAAGTGCTGTGCCAACAGAGATCACAAAGTTAGAGTTATGAGTAGCTTGTAAATTGTTCCCATAAAGTTTTGTACCGCTAATAGCACTGTAATCATTTAAGAAAGTTTGAAACGCTTTTGCCTCAGCATTAACAAGTTTTACACCAAGTTTCTCTTTGAGCGACTGAAGGATGAATGCTTCTTCATTTGTTATGGTTGAAGTAAACTTGATAGTATCTGCTTTTTTGAATGCTTCAATAGCATTAGTAAATGCAGTTTCATCTTTAGCTTCAACTTTATTTTCATAATCAAAACCATATCTACCAGCTCCACAAAGCGAAACATAGTTCCACTCATTCATAACACGGTAGATTTTTTGACTTGCATCTGAAACACTTGTATGCTTCACATCATAAGTGATTTGACAACCAGCTGAACAGTGTCCACAAGTTGCAGGTATTTGTTTGAGTTCCCAAGCATTTGATTTGTACATAAAGTGGGTATCTACAAGTGCTCCAACAGGACAAACAGCTGCACACTCACCACAACTTGTACACTCAAGCATCTCTTCACCACTTGTTAAACCGATGAGGGATTTGTTAAGCTTATTCCACATTGCATAAGCATCTTTTGGCATACTCTCTTTAAACTCAGCTTCAAGTGCATCAGCCCCACGAGGGACAGTTTTAAGAGAGTTATCACCTATCATATCTTTACAAGCAGTAACACACCTCTCACACACTATACAAAGACCTGGATCATAATGGATATGACCCCAATCTATAGCATCTCTTCGGACATCTTTCACACTATAGCTTTGTGCATCTACACCTAATTCTAAGGTGTAGTTTTGAAGTTCACACTCACCTGATTGATCACACACGCCACATTGAAGAGGATGATTTACATCATAAACTTCCATGATAGCACGACGCTCTTTTTGGATATTTTCAGTTGAAGTGATAATGTTCATACCCTCTTTACTTTTAGCATTACAAGCATACACTTGTTTACCATCAGCTTCAACTAAACATAATCTACACGCAAGAGTTGGGCTACATCTTGTTAAATAACAAATTGCAGGGATATATATATCGTTTGCCCGTGCGGCATTTAATATAAACTCACCCTCTGTAGTTTTAATCTCTTGGTTATCTATTGTAATTGTAATATTGCTACTCATTTATAACCTCTAATTTGACTTGATTGTATCTATAGTTTGATGTTGTTTTATCCTCATTGAAAGTTGGGTTATAAGCCACTGTCCCTTTCATACGCTTATCTACTCTAAAGTATCTCTCATACAAAGTACCATCAATACTAAATCTTACATTCTCTCCCGATTTTATTTTTGATGCTATTGCAAACTGCTCTGAGCCAACAAGCTCCAGTCTCTCTTTAATCTGCTCACAATCTTGTGTAAATATGCTAAATTGTCTCAGTGGATTTCTATTGTAAACAACACTTCCATTAAACTCAGCCAACTCTGCAACTTCATCTAATATTGCTTTTTTTCTATTCTTAGTTGAAGCTATCTTATACCCACGATATGCCTTACCAACATTGTCATAGTAGTTATCCAGATCATCAAAAGCAATCTCTTTAAAGCCTAATTTTGCAGTATAGTCTATGATGTTTTGAGACTCTATACCTAGTGCATTTGCTATATCGTTTAACTCGTAACCATTGTAAGAAACTCCAGCATTAAGCACTACTAAATTTTTATCAATGTTTACAAAAGTTCCTTCCTGTTGGTTAAGAGCTGGTATATCAAGGTCTCCAGAACCTTTTGCACTCAAAGTAAAGTCTGATGCCACATTATAACCGACACTAAAACCATCCTCTTCTTTATCTAACTCACAGAGAAGACTTACTCCGAGTGTATTTGTAGATGGTGGGACTATAAGCACTTTAAAGAGTCCAGTTTTTTGTAAGTAACCAGCGATAAGTGCTATATTTTTAGCTCTTGGATGGTTAATAACATCTTCACCAATGATTAAGATAGGATTTGCTTTTCTTTTGTATTTTGCTAAGAGTAGATCTAACTCCTCTTCAGAGATGTTACTCTCTCCACTAAGGTAGCCGATGTCTAAAGCATCAAAGAAATCTTGTTGAGATTCTTTATCTTGCACAAAAGTATCTGCTATCATAGCAAGAGCAGCTTCTTCACTTCCCACTTCATTATTGATATATTGAGAGATAACATTTGAGATAGCATGTTCGTGAACAGGTTGGATGGTAGCTACATACGCTTTTTTATACTTGACAGCTTGTGAAGATGCGAACTTAATCATAGGGTTGTCACTCTCTATAGCACAGCCAACACTTAAGATAAATTCACTTGTTTTAATATCATCTATCGTTGCATTATAGAGAGATTCATTTGAACCTGTTGCAAAGTTTTGCATAAACTCACCATAGAGCCTTGCATCTTCATTGACAAGATTAAATCCAAATTTTTTCTTCATCTTATTTAGAAGGTATGCCTCTTCATTAGTGATGAAAGAGTTAAATACTACATTTTTTGCACGACTCAAAGCATCAATGGCTTGATCAAATGCATCTTTATCTTTGTTAAGAACTTTATTGTCAAAATCAAAACCAAATCTACCAGCTCCACATAATGAAGCGAAATCTGATTCGTTCGTGACTCTGTATATCTTGCCATCCTTTGACTCATAGTTCAAAGAACAAGCACTTGAGCAGTGTGCACATGATGATGGAATTTTATCTAACTCCCAAGCATTTGAGGTGTATTTAAACGCAGTCGAAGCCATAGCCCCAACAGGACAGACAGAGATACACTCACCACACTGGATACAGTTAGCTAAGTTAATCTCAATATGTGATTTATAACCACCTGGTTTGATAAAAAGAGCTTCATTTCCAACAGTTTCATTGCATACAGTTGTACACTTTTCACAAAGGATGCACAAACCTGGGTCATAAGTATGAATACCCCATTTTTTCTTCTTACGCGCTTGGTCACGAACAGAAAAGCTTTGCTCATCAAGTCCAAACTCTAAAGTTTTGTTTTGTAGGTCACATTCTCCACTTTTGTCACACACTCCACATTGAAGTGGATGGTTAACATTGTAAAGTTTCATGATGCTTTGGCGTTCATGGTAGAGTGCATCTGAATTAGTGATCACCTTGATGCCCTCTACAGGTGGAGTATTGCAAGAAAGTACAAAGCCTTCGGAACCTTCAACCTCAATACTACACATGCGACAAGATGCATTAGCGGTAGCTTTTGGAAGATAGCACATAGTTGGGATGTAGATATCTTCGCGTCTTGCAACATCCAAGATAGACTCACCCTTGTTTGCGGTTACTTCTTTAGAATCAATACTAAAATTTATCATCAACCACCCCCTACTTCGCTACCATAGCGATATAATAACAACGCATACATCGCTCAGCTTCACTTTGAGCTTGTTCTTTTGTAAAACCAAAGTTTACCTCTTCATTATTGTACTTACGAATATCTACATCCAAAACTTCTGATCTTTGGCGAGGAACTCCTGGCAACCAACCAGTAATTTTCTCTTTCTTATCATAGACTTTCATCTTACGAAGATGGTCTTCCATGATTTCATCATCTGTAATAGTGATCTCATCTGTATGGATATATCTACTGATAACCGAAGCGGCTCTTTTTGCTTGACCAACTGCATTGACAATGGTCATTGGACCGTATTCACAGTCCCCAGCAGCGAAGATACCTTTACGAGATGTCATATAGTCGACACCATTTGTTTTAATAGTAGCCCAAGAGGTCATAGCTATCTCCCACTCCTCTGGTAAAAAGCCCAAATCAGCTGCTTGAGAAACCGCAGGGATAAGATAATCAAATTCAATATTTTCACTTGCATCATCTATCTTTACAAGTTGAGCACGCCCACCATTTGGATCTGGAACTAACTCAAATTTATCTATATCAAGTGATTTTAAAACATTATCTTCATCGTTCATCTTAGCAACTGCCGAGTGAAAAATAAATTCGACGCCCTCTTCAACCGCTTCATGGTATTCTTCATAAGTAGTATTATTGATAATAGTTTTTTCATCTCGACGATAAAACATAACTACACGCTTAGCTCCTGCACGGACAGAACAGCGGACAACATCCATCGAAGTAAATCCACCGCCAACACAAGCAACAGTTTTTCCAGTCAAATCTACATGATCAGTTGAGAGCATCTGTTTCTCTTGTACCTCTTTTGGCGTGGTAATATCAAACTTCTCATAAAGATTGACCCAATCCAAAAAGTCAATAGCACCCCAATATCCCTGTATCTCTTCTCGTTCATTATGACAACGAACTTTTTTAGAGATCCGCGTACCAGATGCAATCATTGTTGCATCATAACTTGTCTCGAACTCTCTCATCTCATCAGCAGTTACTGCATGATTGAGTATAAAGTTAACGCCTAGGCTTTTGACAGCTTCGATATCTTCAGAGTACTTACCCCAAGGCATACGATATTCTGGAACTCCTACTGTTACTTCACCACCTAAAACGGGAAGGGCTTCATAAACATCCACCTCTACACCCTCAAGTGCGAGATAATACGCAGTAGTAAGACCAGCAGGACCAGCTCCAATAACTGCGACTTTTTTGCCATTTGGCTTTTTCTTTTTGCCCTTACCCGGATGGAAAAAACCTAAGTCATGATCTGTTTCATAATCAGCACCAAGGCGTTTGAGCTCCATAATAGCGATAGACTCATCAAGGTTAGAACGACGACACTCATCTTCACAAGGATGTGGACATACACGACCACAAGTATGTGCAAGTGGCATTGTTTGACGAGTTGCACGCAGCGCATCATCAAGTCTCACATCGCGAACACCCTCTATGTATGCAGGAATATCAACATGAGAGGGACAAGCATCCATGCATGGAGCGGTAATCTTTGCAATATAATCCACCTCTTCATGATAATGCTTTGATGGTTTTTGGCTCTCGATACATTCTAAAAAAGTATCTTCAAAGTGTGTCATCAAATCTAAAAGAGGATTTGGAACAGTCTTGCCTATCTCACATTTTGATGTGAGTTGCATAGATTTTCCAATCTCTTTAAGGTGATCCATATCTTCAATACAACCTTCACCACGAGCAATCTTATCTAGTAAGTCATATAAAATTCGTCCACCCCATCTTCCAGGTGCACATCTTCCGCATGCCTCTGAATACTCTTGGTATTGGTGTGCATACTCTGTTGCAAGCTTGACAACATCTATATCTGGATCAAAAAGAGCTACACCATCCCAACCGATAAATGCTTTAGAACTTGCATGTTCATCATACTGTGCAGGAAGATTGTAAGCAGATTCTGTCCAATCCTCTTCAGCTTTACCAATATTGTTAATATGTTCGTCACGCCAAGTAGAGAAATATACTTTAGTAGTCAAAACTTACCCTTACCCTTTTTTAACAACGATAGTCCAATCGACTTCGTTGAATTTGAGTGAATTAAGCATCTCATAACCACACTCTTTTACCAAATCAGCAGAGTTTTGAATAGGTGTAAAATCACCAATCTCAAATAAAAATATAGCTACTTCACCAGCCTTATGCTCATCTAAAATCTCTTTCATACGAGGCTCATAGTTGTCTTTTAAATCTCTTAAATCATATCTTTTCATTTATATCTGTCTCCTTTTACAAAGAAGTAAATTCTTTAATTTTTCCATTACCTATCCACCTCACCAAATACGATATTTGTAGTTCCGATGATGGAAACAACATCTGGAATGTAGTGTCCTGGTAGTAAATCTGTTAAAATACCTGTATGCCAAAAAGATGGTGCACGAAGTTTCAGTCTATATGGATATGCTCCACCTTGAGAGTTGATGAAGAAACCAAGTTCACCTTTTGGTGACTCGGTCGCTACATAAACCTCTCCAACAGGCGGTCTCATACCTTGTGTTACAAGCACGAAGTGCTGCATAAGTGAATAGTTTTGTGTCATAATATCAAGCTTCGGTGCTGATACATACTGAGGTGCATGTGCCATAAGCTCTGTCTCGCCATTTTTTACACACGCAGCATACATATCTATAGTTTGGTAAAGAATTTTTGCAGACTCTCTCATCTCTTCCATATAGATACGGTAACGAGCAAAGTTGTCACCCTTGTCTGACCATGGTACATTAAACTCTACTTCATCATACAACTCATACGGCTCCTCTTTACGAAGATCCCACGCTACTCCAGATGCTCTAAGCATTGGACCACTACAACCCCAAGAGAGTGCCATCTCTTTAGAGATTGTCCCAACTTCTTCCATCCTCATAAGCCAGATACGGTTTGTATCTAGTAGATCTTCATAATCTTTGATATTTGCTGGAAGCTTATCAAGGAAGGTTTTAAGTTGGGCTATGAAACTATCTTGAATATCTAAGGGAACTCCACCGATACGGATAGCAGCATGTGTCAGTCTAGCACCACAATAACCCTCGATGACATCCATCAAGTATTCACGCTCACGGAAAGCAAACAAGAAAACCGTCATCGCTCCTATGTCTAAGGCTGTTGTTGCCAACCAAAAAAGGTGAGACATCAAACGGTTGATCTCAAGGAGCATCATGCGGATAACTTTTGCACGACGAGGCACTTCAAGACCTACAAGTTTTTCAACTGCAAGTGCAAAACCATAGTTATTTGAGCTAGATGCAATGTAGTCCATACGGTCTGTAGTTGGCATAAACTCATTGTATATCATGTTTTCAGCCATCTTTTCCATACCACGATGAAGGTACCCAACATCTGGATGTGCTTTTATAATTTGTTCTTGTTGAAGGTGTAGCATTAAGCGTAACTGACCATGTGCAGAGGGATGCTGTGGTCCGAAGTTGAGGATAAGCTCGTTGTCTTCTCTATCAAATGTAATATTTTCAAAAAATGGAGATAATCTATTTTTAATTTGTGCCATATTTTACCACCCTATCTTTGTGGATCATCGATAACTTTTGAGTTATCTCTGTCAAGTTTTTTAATCAAGAACACACCACCCTCTTCTTGGTAGCTTTCTTTATGAGCTGGCTCATCACCAGTAATCTTTGTTCCTTTTGGTACTTCATGACCAAGACGAGAAAAACGCTCAGAGTCATATCTGTCGATCGTTGAAGTATCACGAATCTCTGGTCCTATCTCTTCTCTTGCTTCTTTGCCGTAGATCTTATCTACCTCATACCAAGCCGCAAACTCATCACCCTGTAATGGGTAAGTTTTAAGAAGTGGATGCCCTTGCCAGTCGTAAGGCAAGAGGATACGCTTCATAAACTCATGACCATTTGCTTCAATGCCAAACATATCAAACATCTCACGCTCAGACCAGTCTGCACAACGAAATAGTTTTGATACAGAATCTACTGCAGCACCATTTTTAATACTGTATTTAATACGAATACGCTTGCGTTTTGCCATAGAGAGCATCTGGTAAAAGATCTCAAACTCATCTCTTTGAGCAAGAAAGTCTATAGCACTCATCTCTGAGAGTTGGGTGTATGAAAGTTCATCTCTCATAAACTCTAAAACAGCATAAATATCAGATGGGTTAATCCATACAGTCATCTGCTCCACTTGAATGAAAGCATCACTTACTTCAAATTTTGCTTTTATAGCAGCTAAATCTGCGGCAAATACTTCGTCACTCTCAACTTCAAACTTTGCAACTTGAGGTGCTTTCCAATATCTGTCTGTATAGTACGGTTTTTTTTGTACATTGTCTTTAGGTTTATACGCTCTCATTACATTAACCTTTTAGCTTTTTGTGCATTGCCAGCTTTATTTGCCCGAATCTTCTTTTGAAGAAGCATAACACCATACTGTAGCGTCTCAGGACGAGGTGCACAACCTGGGAGGTACAAGTCAACAGGGATAATTCTATCTACACCTTGAACTGTTGCATAAGTATTAAACATTCCGCCAGTATTTGCACATGAACCCATAGAGATGACCCATCTAGGTTCAGTCATCTGGTCATATAAACGCTTAATGAACTCAGCATGTTTTTTCGTGAGTGTCCCTGCAACTATCATCACATCAGCTTGACGAGGAGAAGCTCTAAAGATCGTTCCAAATCTATCGAAGTCATAACGAGAAGCACCAGAAGCCATCATCTCAATACCACAACAAGCTAGACCATAGGTCAAAGCCCATAATGAGTTTGAACGACCCCAGTTAACGATTTTATCTATAGAGGTGAGTGCGACTGGAAGTCCACCATCTTGTGTATAATTTACTTTATGTTGTGCCATTCAAGTGCTCCTTTTTTCCATGCATATACGAAACCTATTGCAAGTAATGCTATAAACATTAGCATCTCAACAAAACCAAACATTCCTAAAGCTTTGTAGTCAACTGCCCAAGGGAACATAAATATAATCTCCACATCAAACAATAAAAACAGTAATGCAAATAGGTAAAACTGAGGTGATACTCTATTTGGCTGTTTCGTTATCTCGGGTCCACACTCATATACTGAGAGTTTAATTTTCTCGCTATCTTTGCGTGCTAGTGCACGCGATGCGAGTCTTGCAATCACAGTGGTACCGATAAAAGCACCAAAAGTTACAACGAATAGTACAAATACACCGAAATACGGATTTGCAGTATTAATATGCTCCATCTAAGCTATCCTTAAAATAATCTTCTTTGTTTTCTAATTTATATAAACATAATTTTAGAAAAAACAGTTACTGCACTATAGCAAAAACTGTATTAAACAAAGCAATCCATTAAAAAAAGTCCTAACAAATGTCACTATTTGCAACACAAAAATACTGATAAATAGCGTGGTATTCGGAATATGTGTAGAATGGTAATAGATCAAGGTGAACTAGAGATTTATTTTAGTCTATAAACCCCATCACTTTTTCACCATCGAAGTCACCACTTTTTTCTCGTTGAATCTCATTGATAAAATCTTGATGCAGAATGAAGATTTTATTTAATGTTTTAAATTGCTTTAATATTGATTTAAGTTAAAACAAATATTTAAAAAGTATCGTGCTTCTAGTGTATCGCTTTTAATGTCAAAATTAAATCCAGTCATTAGAGGATGGGGAAATTACTATAGATATGTCAATTCTAAAGATATATTTAGTACCCTAGATAAATATATTTGGTATAAATCTTTAAACTGGGTCAAAAGAGTTCATCATAGGAAACAGACTATAAAGTACTATCATAAATACTTTAAGCCTTTTCCTAACTACAAAATTGAAACTTTGAACGATGGAAACAAATCTGTATTTCCTCTTACTACTATTCTTATACTGAAATTTGTAAAGATACAAGCTAAGGCTAATCCATTTGATAGCACTTACGATAGTTACTTTTTACAAAGATGGTCTAATCTAAAAGCCAAAAAACTCACAAATAAACTTTTAGCCCTCAATGCTT
>JALUXP010000090.1 GCA_027013295.1 Sulfurimonas sp. | reverse complement strand
TTGGTCTTAGAATCTCTTTTTTCACTAGCTTTAAACGCATCTTTAACTTTTCATTATCTACTCGGAGAAAGCCAAATTTTTCATAAAAATTGACATACTTTTCCTCTTGTGCATCAATGAGGAGTTCTTCGTAGGAAGCAGCTGCCTCAATGAAAAACTGTTCCATCATCTGTCTTGCTACTCCCTTATCTCGATGTTTTGGAACTACCGCTAGACTTAAAACTGGTACTCCTTTATCAAGCTCTCTGCTCCAAATAGCTCCTGCTATTTCACCTTGATGTAAGGCATAGAGACCTAAGTCCGTTGGTTTAAGCCCATAAAATTCTGTATAAATCTTTTTATTTTTTTGGTTTGGCTCATGGGCATACTGTAGCATATCAGTTACTATTTTTGATTCTGAAGAGCGTAAAAAGTAGAGTTCACAACTCATGACAACTCCTCTATCTTTTTATCATACTTGGCATTTATATCTTCAAGTTGTGATGATACATCTTCAAACTCTTCAAATGAACTCTCAACTTTAGCCTCTGCATCTGCTACTATTTTAGAGAGTTCCATAAGTCTTGCACTATCTCCTGAGTTTGATACTTCTATGAGCTCTTCATGGTAAAGCTCTAGTGTCTCTTCAAGTTCCATGATGGAGTTTTCAAGTTTCTGGGCTTTTTTCTTGAGTGGTGAAGTTATCTTGTTCCTCTCTCTTACCATCTCTGCCTTTAGTTTTTTGTTCTCTTTTGTATTAGATTTTGGAGCAGTTTTTACAACTTCCTCACCACTCTCTTCTTCCCAGCCAATTTTTGCTAAAAACTCATCATAGCCACCATCAAAATACTCCGCACCCTCACTTCTAAAGATGACAAGTCTATCGCAAACTTGTCGGAGTAACTCCTCTGAGTGTGTTACGATAACAACTGAGCCATCGAAGTTTTTTATCGCTTTTGTGAGGGCATCTATGCTATCCATGTCGAGGTGATTGGTCGGTTCATCAAGAAAGAGGACATTGACTTCACGCGCTATGATTTGCCCTAGCATGACACGAGATTTTTCACCACCTGAGAGCAAAGAGATCTTTTTCTTTGCTGCATCACCACTAAACATCATCGCTCCACAGATGCTACGAACTTGTGCTTCAGAGAGTTTTGCATTGCCTACATATATCTCATCCATAACACTGTTTTTATCTGAGAGGTGTGCTATGTTTGTTTGTCCAAAATGAGCAAAAGATGCACTTGTGTGGTAGTTGACTTCACCTGAGAGTTGGGGAAGCTCTTTTGCGAGAGTATTTAAAAGGGTAGACTTTCCTTTTCCATTTTTACCGATGATGCCAAGACATTCTCCCTTTTGCAAAGTAAAACTGATATTATCAAAAAGTATGTTCTCTTGGGTGTACCCAAACTTCAAGCCCTTTACATCGAGTAAAACCTTTGCGGGAGTCTCTTTGTAGTTGAAGTTAAACTCAAGTGTAGAGTCAAAGTTTAAGTCCTCTAAAAGCTCCATTTTTTCGAGTTGTTTGACTTTGGACTGTGCGAGAGATGCTGTTGATGCTCTTGCTTTGTTCTTTGCTATGAACTCTTCGAGTTCTTTGACTTTTTTATCTTGGGAGACTTTTTGCTTGGCATGGAGCTCATCGTTGGCTTTGAGTTGTGCGTAAAACTTGTGAGTATCCCCTTGGATGAGTTCTATCTTCTTACGCACGAGACCCATGGTGTGGGTA
>JALUXP010000089.1 GCA_027013295.1 Sulfurimonas sp. | reverse complement strand
AGAGACACTCCTTCACATCATAGATACCCTACTTACACAAAAAGAGTCCTCTAAGGAAACTGATCTTCAATGGTTAGAAACTTTTAAAGACTATAGGGCTTAATAAACAAGTCTTGTTTATTATTAGTTTACTAAATCTATTGTATAATTTTACAAATAAAAAACAATAGGAACTAATTATGGGCAATATAGATCTTGTACAACTCACTCAACTCACTAAAAAATTAACTGCTATGGTAGTTGAAGACGAAAAAGTTACAAATGAACTTTTAAGTTCTACTTTTAAAAACTTTTTTTCTGATGTCACATCATGTTTTGATGGAGATGAAGCATTGGCTCAATACAATAAGCATAATCCGGATATTGTTTTTGTTGATATCATCATGCCTGGTATGGATGGAATCGAACTCTCTCGTAAGATTCGTGCTATCAACCCTTCTCAAATAATCATTGTTATCTCCGCAAGTAATGATATTGAAAAGATTTCTGAATCTATCGAGGTTGGGGTCAATAGCTTTATCCAAAAACCGATAGATACAAAAAAGATCATAGAGCTTCTCAGTGGAATTACTGCTATGATCTCTAAAAAGCGTAAAATTGAAACAAAAACATTTTCTATCTCTTTACCTCTAGATCTATATGACTTAGTAAATGAAAATGCTAAAGAGGAAAGTATCTCTAAGAATGCTGTTATTATTAGAGCACTTCGTAGTTTTTACGAGTCAAGAACATAATTGAATGAGTCAAATTTATGATGCTTTAAGTAAAGCATCACTATAATTTCGGCTCAACAAATGAATGGCCCCGTCGTCTAGCGGTTAGGATCCATGGTTTTCATCCATGTCACAGGAGTTCAATTCTCCTCGGGGTCACCAACACTTACACCTTTTAACTCCCTATTTTATGGCACTTCAAACTTTAAGTTTTCTCTGGGTCACACTTTGGGTCACATTTCTTATTCATTTTTTCTACTTTTTCCGTATATCACTGCCCTACTCTTTTAAACATTATGCCTGCCAAATTACTGGGGTAATGGCAGTCCCGATGTAGCTATGCTACGGGGGTTCTGGGTGGGTGGGTTCAGAGAGCAACGAATGAATCCATCAGGCTGATAATCTTATGGAATAAACTTTGTGTGAGTGACTAGATGTCACTTATACAGAGGTTACGGAGTATTATAAACGCAACCGTGTGTGTTTATTAACAGAGTGAGACCGTGGCTCACGGAGGAGTAAGAAAAAAAGTCATCTTCAATTATATTAGTAATATTATCTATATATTATGATGAGGGGGGGGGTGTGTCCTTTTCTGTTCTATGTAAGTAGTTGTAATAGTACCATCACACAAGAAAAAAATATATGCTTATAAAATTATTAGTATTGAGTTAGTCTTGAGGTATTTTTAAATACTCTTAATTGAGATTTTTAATTACTTGAAGATATTAAATCAGTGATACTGCACTCAAGGATATAAGCTATTTTATAGAGATGTTCTAAGTTGAAGTGTTGCTTCTTTAGATAGAGTTCTGCTTGTGATACTAAACCTACTGACTTATGCCCTAGTGCTTGTGAGAGTTGTAGTTGTGTGTAGCCTTTGAGCTCACGATACTTTTTAACATTCATACCGATTTGTTTGTAAAAGTTATCTATGGCTTCACTTGGTAACTCATCAGCATTTTTCAAGTAACTGCACCTCTTTATAGTAGTTGATGCATTTTAGGATGTTGGAGTAATTAGTTCAAATAGTAATAGCTAGTTACACTTTTATACAATTGTGGTTATTTTAATTTTAATTACTACATTTTGCTATTTATTTAAGTTTAAAACTATATTATTATTCTATCAACTAATGATTTTAGTTGAATTTTATTTAAAGGTAAAAAATGAAGAAAAGTTTAGTTTTTGTAAGTTTATTAGCTATAGGCACTACAAGTGCAATGGCAGATACATATGTTGGTGTTGATTATGGAGCGAATGCAAATACACAAAAAGCAAGTGGAGGTTCTACAGTCTCTAGATCAAACAAATACAGTGATTTCTCTTTCAAAGTAGGCAGTGGTACTGATGGCGATTGGAAAAGTCAATTCAGAATTTCAAGCATATCTTATGATAAACCAATATTTGATGCTACACACAAAACATTAATTGAGTTTGGTGGCGATGTAATTAAAGAATTTACAATTGATAGCGTAAAAAATTTATATCCTTATGTTAAGATTGGTCTAGGTTTTGGTTCTATGAGTGTTGATGGCTATAGTAAATCGTCAATTGCAGAAGTTTCTTTTAATGCTGGTGTAGGTGTATCGTATAAAGCAATTGACCATCTTTATATTATTGGTGGTGTAGATTATGTTGGTCGAAAATGGCAAGATATTCAAGTTGATTTAGCTGGTGATACAGTATCTGTAACGGATGGTGGAGCTCAGCCTTATATTGGTGTAAATTACGCATTTTAAGGTCTAATCTATAATAAATTCTCCTTGTCTATAGATTAGTAACCACATTAAAGTGATTTGTATATTTTGTTATGTAAATCACTTTATATTTTTAAACTTCAAAAGGAATCACATCGTGAATAAAAGTAAAATCACATTAATACTATTAGCATTTTCTATAACATTATTTAGTGGATGTAGTACGGTTCCATTGGAACCAAAAAATGTTGCAGAAAGTGCGAAAGCTTTTAATCCTCCACCTAAAGGTGATGCAGGAATATATGTTTATAGAGATTCAATATTTGGAGCAGCTCTAAAAAAAGATATTTGGATAGATAATAAATGTCTTGGTGAATCTGCTACAAAAGTATTTTTCTATCAACCTGTAAAAGGTAATCAAGAACATGTAATTGCAACTCAATCAGAATTTTCTCCAAATAAGCTTAGTTTAAAAACAGAAAGTGGAAAAAATTACTTTGTACGACAATATATTAAAATGGGTGTATTTGTTGGTGGAGCGAATTTAGAGGTTGTAGATGCCGAAACTGCTAAAAAAGCTATTTCTGAATTAGGTATGGCAAAAAATGGAACATGTAGTAAGAGTAGTCCAAATCAATAAAATATCTTAAATTTAACCTCTACAAGCTATAATATCAAAAATAGTAAGTAGGGTTAAACTTGGGAAGTAAAAACAGAATCTATCTCGGTGTAGTAACAGCTATGATACTGCACCATCTTCGTAATACTTTCCAAAAGCCTATCTACATGAGTAAACGCATACAGACAAAGATACAAGTGAAACACCCTGATAGCTTCTGCTATACAGATAGAGTCACTTTCTCGCAACTACAAGAATATACTATAGCTTATCTACCCTACCCAAAGAGTAGCGATACATTTAACTTCATAGCATATATGCCTGAGAGTGCTATATTTGTCCTCTATGCTCTCAAAAGTGAAAAACATCATAATAGCTGTATAACTATATTTAAACTTCGTAAGAGTACTCTAAAGAAGTATTATGGTGGTGTTGATTTTGTGTTAATGAGAAATGAGTATAAAAAAATAATTGAAGAGTATATAAACTAAGTCCAGTGACCAAACTGGAATCTCTTAACCTTATCGCTATCATCCCTGATAGTGGGTATCTATCACTATTGACTTTAACTGCGATCTGCTTTTAAAGTTGTAAGCGTATGGAAGGTCAATCTCCACCTCTTAGTTATGTAAAGGTATTGTAGCATAAAAATATTTGCTTTGTTCTTATATCATTACTGATACTTGTACATCTTAAGTTTCTTAGTTAGACAATTAGACACACCCACCCCGTGAAAAATATTTAATTCTCTCATAGAGTGGTTGTCTAACTGTCTAACTAGCTAATCTAAAAATTATAGTAATATAGGGCTTAGATATAGATAAATACTTTAAGATATAGAATCAAGTAGAGTTCAATTCTCCTCGGGGTCACCACTTCTTTTTTCACAAGTCCTATTTTTCATTTCAACTTTTTAGTTACAAGAGAGTTTACCACTTTTGGATTTGCTTTACCATCTGTAGTTTTGAGTACTTGCCCAACAAAAAACCCTAGAAGTTTCTTGTTCCCTGCTTTAAACTTAGCAACATTATCTGGATTATTTGCAATAATTTCATCAATTATTGGTAAAATTTTAGCTGGGTCACTTATCTGGATAAGCCCTTTATCTTCAACTATCTTTGTGGGATTTTCTCCTGTTTTAGCCATTTGCTCAAATATCTGTTTAGCAATTTTATTTGAAACGATCTCATTATCAATCATTTTAACAAGCTCAGATATTTGCTTGGCGTTGAATTTTAGCGTATCTTTTTGTATCTGTTTTAACTCTCTTGCAACTTCGTTTGCTACAATATTAGCTAAAGCAACGGGACTGTTAAGTGTAGTTAGAGTTTCTTCGTAAAAATTGGATAATTTTTCATCACGAGCAAGGGTGTTGGCTACTTCATTGTTTAATCCTAAGTTGACAGTATATCTATTGAACAATGCTTGTTGTTTATTGCTCATAGCTACCACTTCACCATCTATCTGTACTTTTTTAGTTTGAGGCTTATTAGATGTGTTGCTAATGGTTTTTTTCTTTTTGTTCCAAGAATCTTTAAGACCTACTATTTTATTGAACACGGGGTTTTCATCTGTATAATCAATAGGATCAGCATAAAAGTACCCTTCTCTTTCAAACTGAAATCTCTCATCAAATTTTTCAGTTATTACAGCAGGCTCAATAAGAGCATTTTTGATAACTTGCAAAGAATTAGGATTTATATCTTTTAACCCATCTGGGGCTTCATCTTTAAATAATCTGTCATAAAGTCTTACCTCTATTGTTTTAGCTTGTGTTGCATCTACCCACTGGATAGCACTTTTAACTTTGATGTCACTGGTATCAAATCCACTTTTTGACTCTGGATAATACTCTGCTTTTATCTCACTAATATTGCCATTAGCATCTTTTATAATCTCCTTGCAACTAATGATATAAGCATGTTTGAGCCTTACTGGTTGCTCAGGTGTTAAACGATAATAGCCTTTTGGGGGTTGCTCCATAAAATCACCACGATCAATATAAATCTCTTTTGAAAAAGGTATCTCTCTTAAACCATCCTTAGCTATATCATCTGGGTAATATGGTGCATTAATGGTCTCCCTACCCTCATAATTTTCTATTGTTATCTTGAGTGGATCAAGGATACACATAACACGAGGTGCTTTTTTGTTCAAATCATCTCTAATGCAAAATTCAAGCTGTGAGACATCGACCATAGAGTTAGCTTTTGCTACACCTATTTGACTACAGAAAGTTAAGATAGATTCTGGAGTATAACCTCTCCTTTTGTATCCAGCAATAGTTGGAAGACGAGGGTCATCCCAGCCGCTTACTTGCCCACTTTCAACTAATTCTAAAAGCTTTCTTTTGCTCATAACTGTATAGTTGATATTGAGTCGTGCAAATTCATGTTGATTAGGGCGTGGCAATTCAACCCCAAGAGTCTCTAATACCCAATTGTAAACATCACGATTATTTTCAAATTCTAGTGTGCAGATGGAGTGAGAAACCCCCTCAATGTAGTCGGATAAACAGTGGGCAAAATCATACATAGGATAAACAGACCACTCATCCCCTGCCCTAAAATGATGGGCATGTTTGATACGGTATAAAAGTGGATCTCTCATCTTCATGTTGTCAGCACACATATCAATCTTGGCTCGAAGAACATGCTCACCCTCTGCAAACTCTCCCTTTTTCATCCTTTCAAAAAGGTCAAGATTTTCTTCAATGGAACGCTTAGCATACTTACTTCGCTTTCCATCCTCTGTGACACTACCTCTATACTCACGAATCTCATCTTCGCCAAGGCTATCAACATAAGCTTTGTCCATTTTGATAAGCTCTACAGCATAATCGTACAACTTAGGAAAATAATCAGAGGTAAAGCACACACTCTTACCCCAGTTAAATCCGAGCCACTCTACAGCATCTTTTAAGGCTTCTACATACTTAGTATCTTCTGTAGTTGGATTTGTATCATCCATTCTAAGATTACAGTGTCCTTGATAATCATTGGCGATTCCAAAATTTATAACGATTGACTTAGCATGTCCAATGTGTGGAAATCCATTTGGCTCAGGGGGGAACCTTGTAACAATTTCTTTATATTTGCCTGATTTTAAGTCATTTTCAACTATTGTGCGTAAAAAATCTTTGCTCTTACTCATTATGATTAAACCTTTTTGATGTATTTTAGCAAATTAGAGCTTTAGTAATCATATTTATGGGGTTTATTAGCTAAAACTTGATAAAATCTCAAAAAAATTATTATGCAGGAAAATGAATGCTAAGATTTGCTTTTAGCCCTACTAGCGATATAGACATTAGGGATTTAAGAGTTGCCCTTTTAAATTATATTGTCTCTTGTCAAAAGAATGAAGAATTTATTGTCAGAATTGAAGATATGGATAAAGACAAAGGTATAGATGATAAAGACAAAGAGAATCTTGGTATATTAGATCTCTTTGGAATTAAATACTCCCAAACTATCTACCAAAGTGAAAATATCCGTTTTCATACGGCTATGGCACTCCAACTTATCCATGAAAAAAAGGCTTTTAGTTGCTTTTGCTCCCCTGAATGGTTAGCAACAAAAAAAGCTGAGGCTAAAACAAACAACCAACCTTATAAATATGATGATGCCTGTGCAAATCTTCCAGCAGAGCTTGTTATAGACAACACAAACCCTTTTACGGTAAGAGTGAGAAGAGCAACTGAGGATACTGAAAGCTTTATTATTATGCAACAAGACAAAAGACCAACTTATGATTTTTCTTGTGCTATTGATGATATGCTGAGTGACATCTCTATTATTGTTTGTAAAGAAAACTACAGAGAAAATATTGAAAAACAAGACTACATTAGAACTACATTGCAATACGATAAACAAATACAATATATCTATCTTCCAACTATCATGAGTGATGATGCTGTGAGTGTAAAGTGGCTTTTAGAGGAGGGTTTTTTACCAGAAGCAATTTCAAATTATTTAATATCAATGGGGCTTGATGAAGCAATTAAAGATCTAGATATCAATGACCTATCCCCCCTCCCTTTCCGTTTTGACATAGAGATGTTAAAAAATATAAATCAAAAATATCTAAAAATGCTTAATGCAAAAGAGCTCTCAAGATATGTTGGTTTTGCCGATGAAGAGATTGGTGAGCTAGCAAAAATATACTTAGAAGATATAAGCACGACTAAAGAGCTTAAAGCTAAAATAGCACTGATATTTGCTCCAAAAAATATCCCTGAAGAGTTTAGCAAACAATCAGAACTTATTATAAAAATCATCAAAGAAGCACCCTATTTTGACCAGTACGATGGTTTTCAAAATCATATTATGGAAAAGTCTGGACTCAACGGTGATGAGTTGCTTAAAACACTTTCTTTAGTGTTGACGGGCAGTAGCAATGGTGTAGATCTTGTAAAGATTTATAAATATATCAAAAATTATATTGGGGAGATAGTAAAATGAGTGTTATTATGGAGATTGTACAAGGTTTAGGTAATATTTTGCTTAGTTTAGTCAATGTGTATATTTGGGTTATCATTGCAACTGCTCTTATGAGTTTTATCAATCCTGACCCTTACAATCCTATTGTTCAGTTTTTATATCGTATAACTAACCCTGCGTATATCTTTGTAAGAAGATATATCCGTACAGATTTTGGTGGTCTTGATTTAGCGCCACTAATTATTATTATTGCCCTGCAAATAGTTACTGTGGTGTTCAGCTCCCTCCTCTACTCTCTTCATTAGATTGCACTTAACTATTGTTCGTCTTTTTGATACTTTAATGAAGCCGAATCAAACTGATTGTTTTCGAGGTTCAAAGTAAGTGTTTCTCCCGCTGCATCGAATGATACTAGATAATATTGATTCCATTTATTTTTAGAAGCACTTAAGTGTGAAAATCTATTTTTTGGATTTAATTTTTCTAATTCTAGTGGGGGGTTTCCATTAAGTGTTATATGTAAGGTATTGTTATTTTCATTATTTTGAGTGAGGGGTTGCTCTTTTTTTAGATACATATATATATAAAAGTACTCATTACCGTTATAAAGCTTAGGATAGATATTGTTGAGATATAAAGCATTGAAAGCACCTACTGTGTTTTTCCCTTGAGTAATTTTGCTTCGTTTAAGAGATGTGATACTCCGTTTCTGTTCTTCATCCATTGAAAATTCAGAAAAAGCATTTTGATGGGAGCAAGCATTTAAAAAAAATAGTAAAAATAAAGATATTAAGATTTTCATAGCGAAATTATAACTTATTAAACAACTTTTTAAGTGTCTATTTTGTATAATCTCTTTAAAAAAGATAGGTTCTATGAAAAAAAGACTAGCAGTGGCTTTCACTGGCCCCTCAAATAGTGGTAAGACTACACTTATACTAAAAGTTGCACGAAAACTAATTCATGAAAGAAACCTTGAAGTAGCTATTATAAAACACGATCCAGGTGATAAAGCGCGTTTCGATGTAGCTGGAAAAGATAGTTATAAGTTTAGTGACACAGGTGCAGAGGTTATTGTAACCTCGCCTACTCGGACTACTTACTTTTCTCAAAGACAAAAAGAACTCGATGAGATGATTAAACTTTTTAATGACTTTGACATCTTACTTGTTGAAGGACTAAAAAATCTCCCTCTACCTCGTATTGGCATCTTTAGAGATGAGCTAGATAGTGATTATTTCGACTATATGGATGCTTTAGCAATAGATGAAAGCATAGATCTAAAGCAGTATGATTTACCAAAAAAAGTAAAGATATTAGATTTGAACAATTGTGAAGATGTAATATCTTGGATATTAAAAAATGCAAAGGAAGTCTAAAAATGACAGATATATTTGAGGCGATACAAAAAACAGCTATAAGGATTAAAAAAGCGATAGATGTTAAAGATTTTGGTTACTCTTCACAAGAAAATAGTTCTGGTGAAACGCAACTTCAACTCGATATCAAGTGTGATATGATTGTTGAGGAGGAGTTTTCTAAGGTTTCTTCTATCCATACGATAGCAAGTGAGGAGAAAGAGGATGCGATGCTCTTGCATGAAGATGGAAAATATTTCATTGCTTATGATCCTCTTGATGGCTCATCTTTGGTTGATGTAAATCTTAGTGTCGGATCAATTTTTGGGATCTATGACGGGGCTTTTGAAGCACAAAAGATGGTAGCATCGTGTTATGTCGTATTTGGTCCACGAGTAGAGATGGTTTTTGCTCACAACAAAACAAAAATGCACTTGCTTCAGGGAGATACTTTCGAGTTTGTTAAAGAGATCCATCTTAACGAAAAAGGCAATCTTAATGCACCTGGTGGAACACAGCAAAACTGGACTCCATATCATAAAGAGATGGTAGATAGTTTTTTTGCTGAGGGTTATCGCCTAAGATACTCAGGGGGGATGGTTCCTGACCTGCATCAGCTTCTACTCAAAGGTGGTGGACTCTTTTCATACCCAGCTACAAGCGACAAACCAAACGGCAAACTTCGTAAACTTTTTGAGGTTTTTCCTTTTGCTTTTGCATACATGAAAGCTGGAGGAGAAGCGATTGATGGGACTCAAGACTTATTGAGCTTAGGGTGTAGTCATATCCATGATACTTCCCCTTGTTTTTTTGGGTCTAAATATGAAATAGCAAGAGTAAAAGAAGTTTATGCAAATCGCTAGTGAAGTAGAACTTGATAAGTTTGAACTCCATCTTCAAAGCATGATTCAAAAACTGCAGTCATGCCAAAAGGAAAAAAATATGAAAAGTTGTTCTAGCTGTGAACATTACTTTTCATGTCAATTACGAAATGACTATGTAAAGTCAGTATATAACAGTATGTCTAAAGGCGATACTGGCGGGTTTGAATTTTAAAATTATAAAACAAGGAAATAGATTTTGAGTAAATACATAACAACACCTATATATTATGTTAATGGTGAGGCACATATTGGGCATGCCTATACAACATTTATAGCAGATTCAGTTGCTAGATATGAACGGCTTAAGGGCGAGAAAACTTTCTTTTTAACAGGAACTGATGAACATGGTCAAAAGATAGAAGAGTCAGCACAAAAAAATGGCAAACCTACTCAAGAATTTGCAAATGAGATAAGTGCTACTTTTAAAAATCTTTGGGATGATTTTGAAATAAGTTACGATAAATTTATCCGTACGACAGATGAAGAACATAAAGTTGGTGTTCAAAAAGCTTTTGAGACAATGTATGCCAAAGGCGATATCTATAAGGATTTTTATGAGGGGCACTACTGCGTAAGTTGTGAGACATTTTTTCCTGAAACTCAGCTTGTTGATGGTGAGTTTTGTCCAGACTGTGGAAGAACTACCAATATTGTAAAAGAGGAAAGTTACTTTTTTAGACTCTCTAACTATGAAGATAAACTTTTAGCATATTATGAAGAGCATCCAGATTTTGTTTTACCTCGCTCAAGAATCAATGAGGTAAAAAATTTCGTCGCAGGTGGACTTCGTGACCTTTCAGTAACTCGAACATCTTTTACTTGGGGTGTCAAGATGCCAAAGTCGATGAATGATGATAAGCATGTTATGTATGTTTGGTTAGATGCACTACTTAACTACATCACAGCTTTAGGGTATGGAAAAGATGGGAAAAATATGGATTTTTGGCCTGCTTCAACGCAGTTTGTAGGTAAAGATATCCTTCGTTTCCACGCTATCTATTGGCCAGCTTTTTTAATGAGTTTAGATCTCCCACTTCCTAAGCATATTGGTGCACATGGTTGGTGGACAAGGGATGGCGAAAAGATGAGTAAATCAAAAGGAAATGTTGTCGCTCCAAAAGAGGTTGCAGACTTATATGGTGTAGAAAACCTACGATACTTTATGCTTCGTGAAGTTCCTTTTGGTCAAGATGGTGATTTTTCTCAAAAAGCATTTATTGACAGAATCAACTCTGAGTTAAGTAACGACCTAGGAAATCTTCTTAATCGCATCATCGGTATGAGTGGTAAGTATTCTGATTTTAATATTGATTCTAAAGATGTTGAGGAGTATCACTCTAAAGAGCTCTCTAGTATGAATAAAATTCTTGATTCTCTTGATATATTTATGCAAAACATGCAAATGCATCGCTATTTGGAAGAGTTGTGGAAACTCTTTTCTATTGGAAACAAGGCAATAGAAGAGCATGCTCCATGGGTTAAAATGAAAGAGGGGAAAAAGGAAGAAGCTTTAGCTACTGTTGCTTTAGTAGCAAACATCCTTGCTCGTGCTTCTATTATGCTTCATCCTGTTATGCCAAACACTACAAGTACGATTGCAGATGCTCTTAGTTTTACGATAGACAATGAAAGCTACAAAAAATTTATTTTAGAGAAACAACTTTTAAGCTCTTTTGTGATTAAAAAAGTTCCACCACTTTTTCCTCGCATAGAGGAGCCTTTAATGCAAGAAGCACCAAAAGCTGAGCCAAGTAAACCTAAAGAGGAATCTAAAGAAACAGCTCAAGAGGCTGACAATCTCATAGAGATAGGTCAATTTTTTGAAACCTCTTTGAAAGTTGGAACTATCATAGAAGCCGAGGAAGTTCCAAAAAGTAAAAAACTTTTAAAACTACAAGTTGATCTAGGTGAAGAGAGACCAAGGCAAGTGATAGCTGGTATCAAAGAATTTTACTCTGCTGAGGAACTTGTAGATACACAAATTTGTGTCGTTGCAAATCTCAAACCTGCAAAACTTATGGGGATGATGAGCGAAGGTATGCTTTTAGCAGCCAAAGATGAGGATGGATTGTGTTTAGTTCGTCCAGAGAAACCTAAAAAATCTGGTACGCCTATTGGATGAGACTTGAAAATCTTTTAGCTCTCATTGATGCAAGACTGACAAATGAGCCCTGTGTTAATAGTTTTGAAAATATTGTTTTTGAAGCACATAGAGTTAAAAGAGGTGACCTTTTTATTGCTAACTCTATCTTAGATATAGATCTAGCAGTAAAAAATGGAGCGTATGGGATATTATATGATCAAACCACTTCCATAACAGATGATGAAATAGCATGGATATATGTTAAAAACCTTCAAAAAGCCTTAGATAAACTTCTGCGTTTTAGACTTATAGAAAATGAAATCATCGCGTATAGGTGTGATGAGATTGTCTTTAAACTTGCTTCTCAAATCACGACAGATGATAACTTTGTTGTGGTAACTTTGGATGACTCAAAAGTATTTAGACAACTTTGGCAATTACAAAACAGAACAATTTTACTCTTTTGCCCTACCCTTCACAATGAAAATATATTTACAAATATCAAATCACTAAACAGCACAATCAATAAAAATATAGAGATTATTGAGCAAACTCTTTTTGAAACCTCTTTTATATACAATGATAAATATTATGAGAGGGAGTTGATCTCTCCATTTTTCATCCCTTATTTGGAAGAACTGTTTCACCTATATGAAAGTTTAAATATAAACTATAGATTAAGAAAATTTCATACCATAGACAACTTTGAGGCAGTGTTTACAAACAAAAAGTTACAGATAAAAGAGTTTGGAACTAGCGACAAAGTCTTAATCTTTGAAAAAAATAGTTCATTAATTCAAAAAGAGATAGATTTTTTACAAAATAAAGCTTCTTGGGCAAATATTGTATATCTCTTACCAAAGAATATTTATGTACCAAATGAAAATAATGTCATTAGATATGAAAATAGTGATGAGATTTTAACTACTCTTAAAAAAAGCAAGTTTCATTTTGCCCTCGTAGTAGGTGTTTCAAAGTCTATACTCAACAAAAAAACTAACAATAGCGTAAAAACATTATTTGATATCTAAGGAGATACAAAATGAACCGTAGAAAATTTTTAACAACCACAGCTTTAGCTACATCCTCATTAGCCATCAGTGCTTGTAACGACTCCAATAGACAGGCAATAGACTATTCAAAACATCCACAGAAGCACTCTTTAGATGCAAAAAATGTCAATATAAACAAAAATAAAAAAATAGTGATTAAACTTGCTACAAGTTGGCCTGCACATTTTCCCATTATGGGAACAGGGGTAGAACAGTTTGCACAAAGACTCAAGGATGTCAGTGGAGGTTCTTTGGAAGTAAAGGTTTATCCTAAGAATGTTCTTATTCCTGCCTTGGCTGTTTTTGATGCGGCTTCAAGTGGTCAAATCGATGCTTTTCATTCAGGACCTTATTATTGGAAAGGAAAAAATTCTGCCTTTTCTCTTTATAGTGGTTTCCCATTTGGTTTTACAGCTGAGGAGATTAACGCTTGGATGCTTTATGGTGGTGGATACGAACTATGGCGTGAACAATACGCTAAATACAATCTTTACCCATTTATGGGAGGTAATACTAATATTCAAATGGGTGGATGGTTTACAAAACCAATAAAATCTCTTAAAGATTTGCAAGGTCTTAAGATGCGGATACCTGGGCTTGGTGGAGAAGTGTTTTCAAAGCTTGGTGTCAACCCTATTCTTTTACCTGCGGGAGAGATATATACTTCCCTTGAAAGAGGTGTGATAGATGCAACAGAATGGGTTGGTCCAGCATTAGATATCAAGATGGGGTTTTACAAAGTAGCACCGTATTATTATTCTGGATGGCATGAGCCTGGTTCTATTTTAGAGCTAACTTTCAATAAACAATTTTGGAATAAACTTTCCTTTGAACACCAAGTTATGGTAGAGATGGCTACAAATGAACTCAACTCCAACATGACCTATGAGTTTTATGCTAAAAATATTGTAGCCTTAGAGAAGCTTCAAACTCTTGGGGTTAAACTCAGTATTTTTCCTGATGATGTTGTCGCTAAAGGGAAATTAGCTTTACAAGAAGTGCTTCGTGAGCTAAGTGCTAAGAATGAAGACTTTAAAGTTGTAAATGCATCGGTTTCGAGGTTTTTACGCCTTTCAAAACAGTGGACTGAGATCGGCTTAAAACAATTTTTAAATGTAAGATAAATCATTCAAATACTATACGAGATAGCAACTCTTTAGCTTTGGCACTATAAGGTATGTAAGTTTGAACAAGGGTGTGAAATTGTTTTGAATGATTCATATGCACAAGATGTGCCAACTCATGAGCAATAACATAATCCACGCATATATCAGGTGTTTTTACCAGCTTTTTATTGAGAGTAATAACTTTTGTTGAGCTACAACTTCCCCACCTACTTTTCATTTTTCTAAATTTTAGTTCACTATATTGTAATCCCATTTTTTTTGCAAAGTGTTCAACTCTTTTGATTAATATATCTTTTGATTTTTGGGAGTGAATGCCATCAAGATTAAAGATAAGAGGAGGATGACTTAGAGTGCTTTGTATTTTTTTTCTTATCCAAACCTCTTTTTTGAGTAAAAGATTATGTATATAAGTTGATGAGACTTGGGGTGTTTTTAAAATTATGTTTGCTTTTTTATCTATGCTAATATAACTATTTTTAAGTTGAGGCTTACAAATATGTGTTATTTGTAACTCTTTGAAATTGAGGTTAGTGTTTATACTTGATCGGATCTTGTACCCCTGCTTGTTTAAAACCATTGAGTCTAAGTCTGCAACTATCACAAACTCCACAGGCTTCCTCTTCATCTTGGTAACAACTCCATGTAAGATGCAACGGCACATATAGATCAAGTGATTTTTGAACAATTTGTGATTTTTTCATCTCCACTAAAGGCATATGGATAGTGATGTTTGTTGTCTCTTTTGTCCCTAGATTGATGCTCTCTTGCATGCTTTGTATATAGCTTTTCCTACAGTCAGGGTAGCCACTACTATCCTCTTCCACCACACCTATACTTATGATATTAGCACCCTCTTTTTCAGCAATAGCCGCTGCCATACTTAAAAAGATACCATTTCTAAAAGGGACATAGGTGACAGGAACTCCCTCTCCTATCCCTCCTGTCGGAATATTTATGTTTTTATCCACTAAGGCAGAGGCCCCAAGTTGTGAAAAAAAGTCCAAATCAAGAACATATTGCTCTTTAACATCAAGAGCATTGCATACACTTTCAAAACACTTAAGCTCTTTTTTTTGTGTCCTTTGATGATAATTGAAATGAACACCAATTATCTCATATCCATCTTGCTTCATCATATAAGCACTCAAAGTAGAGTCCATTCCACCACTCATAATGCATACTGCTTTTTTAGTCGTTGTATTCATTGATCTCAATCACCTCTTTATTAAATAGTTTGTATGATAGCGATTGGTGCGTTAAAAACACTTGAATTTATTTATTAAGCTGTTAGAAAGAGATTTTTAATTACTATATAGTAAATTATATAGTAGGATTTAGTATGAAACCTAAAGATGAGATAACACGCAGTTTACTAATAGATAAGACCACATGGGAGGATGCGATGTTGTATTCAAGGAATAGATATAAAATGAGCCTAAGCAAAGTGATCGAATCATTGCTTAAAGAGTGGTTAACAAAAGAAAAAAGAAAACCACTAGATAATGAAAAACAGGGTAAATTTTTTGACTAACTGTTATTGATATTATCTAATATAAGCCTTGTTATTGGGAAGTTTTTCATCAAAGTCTAACAAAACTAACACTGATTTTTTATTCATTTTTCTTGCAAAATCAGTGGCATTAAAGCCTTTAGACTCTTTTATGTCTTTATTGGCACCTTTTTCTAAAAGCATTTTTACAATCTCTACTCTTCCATAACTTGAGGCACACATAAGAGGTGTAAAACCACTTTTTCTTTTAGTTCCATCTACATCTATTCCTTGTTCAATCATATATTGAACCATCTCTATATTGTTATATGTGATAGCCATATCAAATATACTTACACCCTCATTATCAAAATCATATATATCCGCACCATTTTCAATAAGGAGTTGTAGCATATCAAAATCACAATGATGTCTTAATGCATTTGCAAGCACTGATTCTCCGCTTTGTGTTTCTTCATTGAGGTCTGCTCCCTCTTTAATGTAAAGTTTTGCAGCGATATAGTCGTTGTTTTTAAATATTTCAAGTATTTTATTCATAACAACAGTATATACAAAGACTTATTAGTAATTTTTTAATATAATTCGCTATTAAAAAATTAAAGAGAGAATTTATGGAAATTATACAAACAGCAGATGCTTTTAAAGCACTTATCGAAGATATTAAATCATCAACTAAAGACTACACTGATCCTTTGGCTTTTGGTATTTGTAGAGTGGATTTAGGACAGCTTAATATTGAAAAAACCCTTCAAGCTACCTACCCACTTATAAACTGGGATGAAAATTTTGGTAGTGCTGCAATATTTGTTAGAGCACTTGAAGAACAAGGAGTAAAAATTGATTTTAGTGAAAACGAAGCTGTATTTACAATTAATGTAGAATTTTTAAAGAACTGTTTAAATGCATTTAGCCCTTATGCTAATGAAGCGTATGGAGATGCACATAAAAATATCCAAGTTGTCTCGGCACTCTATAATCAGATCATGAACAATGGCTCCCTAGAAGGTGAATTTAAAGTCGTCTTTATCTTTAATGATGCTCCTCTTGAAAGTGTAGAAGCAAGTTATCTAAAACTTTATGCTCTATCTCAAGCGAAAGTAGGACTTCGTGAAATTTGTTTAGATGGTGCTTTTGGTGCACTTGCAAATGTTGCTTGGTCAAATGGACAACCAATAGAACTAGAGTATCTACGAGAGTTTGAGATAGAGTTAAAGCTTGCAAATGAATATCCACACATTGATTTTGTAGATAAATTTCCGAGATTCTTACAGCATATTATTCCTGCAGACAATACCCGTATTTTGGATACTTCAAAAGTTCGTTTTGGAGCACAACTAGCAGCTGGAACTACTGTTATGCCTGGTGCTTCATACATCAACTTCAATGCTGGTACAACAGGCTCTGTAATGGTAGAGGGTCGCATATCTTCTTCTGCTATCGTAGGCGATGGCTCAGATGTTGGCGGTGGTGCTTCTATACTTGGTGTTTTAAGTGGAACTGATGGCAATCCTATCTCCATAGGAAAAAATTCACTTTTAGGAGCTAACTCAACTTGTGGTATCCCTCTTGGCGATGGGTGTATTATTGATGCTGGTCTTGCTATTTTAGAGGGGACAAAGATCGCTATCTATCCAGAACAACTTGTCAAAATCATGGAAGTCAATACTAATGCCAATATGAAAGGTGAAATCTTCAAAGGAAAACAACTTTCTTTTTTTAACGGTATCCATTTTAGACAAAACTCTTTAACAGGGGAGATAACAGCTTCTCGCTCAACTAGAGAGATTAAACTCAACGCTGATCTACATTAAACTTCTTTGCCTAAGTTGTTTTATGCAACTTAGGCAAACTTAACGAGATAATATATTGATGCTTTGAATATTTCGCAAAATCTCTGCATCCTTATCGTAGTCAATTCGATGTGAACCTACTTTAAGTGTGCTAAAGATAGCTTTACCTATAACAAACCTACCCTCTTTAAAATTTTTCTTAGTCTTTATCCCCCACAAATTATGAAAAGCCACTATCTTATTTTTATGTATGCCTACGAAAAGTAGGATATGCCCTTTTTTATGAAGGAGTGTTTTAAAGGGTACTGCTTGTTTTTTTATAAGTTTTATCTTTGCATCCTCACTAAGATGTCCTACTTTTATTATTTTTCCTTTTTTTGCTTGTTGAGAAGAGTTTCTCGGTAACCATAAACCAAAAGGGGTATAGAAATCTCTTAGGGTTGAGGAACAATCCCTTTGCTCATAGATGCCACCCCAGCCATATTTGGATTTTGATATTTGATCCATGATAGAGATGATATTTTTATTTGAAAAAGGGATAATACCCTTACTCGCAATTTTTTTGGATATTTTTGATTTTAGATAGAAGGGTTTTAGCCCTTTATATGATGTTACAGTAAGAACAGTATAACCATCCTCATCCTCATCAACAAGAGGCAACACCATGCCGATTCTGGACTTAAATAAAAACACTCCATCTGTATCATAGATGGGTACTCCATCTTTTAAAAGAAATATTTGCTTTGCTTTTTGCCAAATTTTTGTATATTTTTTATTAACAATAACTATCTCTTTCACTTTTACCCAGCCACCTGTGAAACTTGTAAAGATATAAGCCCACTCCTTGTCTTTAGAATAATGAGAGATTAAGATAGGTTTGTTTGCACAGACAGTGGAATTTTGCATATAATCAAAAGGGAAACCTTCCCCAGCCTGAGATGGATCATGAAGCAAAGGTTTCGATGTAGGGAAAGCTCTAATGTTTAGAAGTCCTAAGGTTAAAGCATTTTTGTGAATACTTTTATATTGATCAAAATTCGCATTATCTTTCATTTCTATAAAGAAATTTTCAGTTAAAGGTTGGAGATTTTCACCATAACTCCCCCCAACTTTGTAAGCACGAAAAGGCCACATAACAGTTTCTTTTGTATCTGAGGGCATTTTTAACCAAGCTCTGAAATAGTTTTTTTCATAATTATCTTGTGTAACTTTTAAAGGGGAGACAATGATATTTTTCAGATAGCTTTGTGCATTTTGAGGTATTTTTTGTAAATCATATATACCTAAATTTGAGTTTTCTGGCTTTAGCACCATTTTAGCAGGATCTGTTTTTTTGCTGCTACAGCCACCCAACCATAGACTTAACAATATTATAAATATGTATTTCATTTTCTCTCTTTTAATCTACTTCACCAAATTTACTAACAACACGACCAACAACTTCTATCTCTTGTGGTTCTAATGTTAGAGCTATATATACATCATTGTCTGATATTATATCTAGTTTACCATCAATTCTTTTTTGGACTCTCTTGATAAAAAGCCCAGATTCAGTTCTTAGAGTAAATACACCCCCTCTTTGCAAATCTGTTTTAGCTCTATTGATAAATACTATGTCATTGTAACTAAATGTAGGCTCCATTGAGTCACCAGTTACTCTAATTGCTTCAATATTTTTTAACTCTTTTTCCCCACCAAGTATCTGGGCAAATTCATAAGGTATACTGATGCTTTTATCATTTAAAACATCAACTTCTCCACCTCCTCCAGCAGAAGCATTAACACCATCAAAAAATTTAATCATATAAAATTTATTTGTAGCTTCTACTAAACTTTCTGGAGACTGTCCGTAAAGCATCCAGTTGATAGAGATGGATTTTAAAGCACAAAAATCTAAAAGCTCACTATAGGGAATTTTATTTCTTTTTTTCATCGTAGCAAAATTCATATGTGATACACCTAGAGCATCTGCAACATCTTTATCAAATATTTTTCTGCCGTTAAAATTTTCAGAAACAATAGTTTTTATCTCTTCTACGATATGAGTAAAATCATTCATAAGATCCCCTTTTATGACTTGATTATATTACTTTTTGAAGAAAATGTCAAAAAAACATGACAATTTGTCATGTTTTTAAGATTTAATTTCAAATTATCTTAAAATACAGTAATTTAACAGAAGAAAAAAGGATTAAAAATGGCAATTATTATAAAAAATGTAGAAACTTTTTTTGAAAGATTTGAAAACAGTATTGAGAGATGGGCTATTAAGATTTTTTAGAAGACCTTTTCTCTTTTGCTTCATTTTCTTCTCGCAGTGCTTCTCTTTGTGCTGATTTGTTTTTGTGGTATCCACCAAATATAAAAACCATAAACAAAACAAATAAAACCATCATTATAGTATCCATTATTGTACCCATCTATCTTCCTTTAAAATATTTAAAATTTTGTCTAATTGCATCATAAAGAACTATACCAGTGCTTATCGCTAGATTTAGACTTCTTCCTTGATCTGTCATTGGGATAGTGATGTTTTGACTCTTGTATTTTTCTAAAATATATTCTGGGATTCCTGCAGTTTCACTTCCAAAAAATATAAAATCCCCATCTTTAAATTTTGCTTCAAAATAGGGAGTATCTGTTTTAGTTGTTGCAAAATACGCATTGTCTGTAATGTCATTTTGTTCAAAAAACTGATCTATTGATTCCCAAATTTGTAAGTCAAGTTTATCCCAATAATCAAGTCCTGCACGCCTCACAGCTTTTTCATCAATATCAAAAGCTATAGGTTTAATAATATGCAAAGTTGCTCCAGCATTAACGCATAATCTCCCTATTGCTCCTGTATTGTTAGGTATTTGAGGATTTACTAGGACTAAATTAAAAGCCATATTTAGACCTCATTAGAAAATGACACTTTTATTGGCATACACAAAGATTCTATCTTCAAGGGCAAGTTTAAGTGCATGGGAGAGAACTATTTTTTCAACATCTCTACCACTTTTTTGCATATCCTTCCAACCGTAAGCATGATTAACATGGATAATCTCTTGAGAGATAATTGGTCCTTCATCAAGATTATTGTTAACAAAGTGAGCTGTAGCACCTATGATCTTCACACCTCTATCATAAGCCTGTTTGTATGGGTTTGCACCTATAAATGCTGGTAGAAATGAATGATGAATATTGATGATTTTGTTTTCATAAGCTTCAATAAATCTAGGAGTAAGGATACGCATATATTTTGCTAAAACTATATAATCTACATCATCATAATTATCAATGTGTTGCATAATTTTATCTTCATGCTCTGCTCTATCTAAATTTTCATGCGAAATACTCACAAATGGAATACCAAATTTATTGACAATAGATTCTAGTGCATCATAATTAGAGATGACAGCTAAGATATTTGCTTCAAGCTCCCCTGCTTCATGGCGAACAAGGATGTCTCCCAAGGCATGCATCTCTTTTGTTGCCATAAGGATAATATTTTTCTTCTTTGGTGCTATTACTTGAATATTTATTGTTTTAGGAAGAATAGCTTTCAGTGCATCATGGAGGATTTGTATATCTATATCTCCATCAACAACACTTCGCATAAAAAATTTACCGTTGACCTTATCTACAAACTCATTATTTGAGAGTATATTTAAATCATGTTCATAAAAAACTGTAGATACTTTGTAGACTAAACCTTTTTCATCATTCGCATCTATGAGAACTCTGTACTGCGACATTACTTACGCCCTTTTATTTTTATTAATCTTGAGTCAATAGAAGCAAGTACATACTCTAAGTAGTTGAGTGTTAAATCAACTTTTGCTTCAATATTAGTGTTGTTGGGTGCTTGAAAACCTTCAAAAAGTACAAGCATTCGCTCTCGAATAGAACCTAAAAACTGTTCTTCATCATTTGAGACAGTGGGAGTTTTTTTTATCTGTACAACTTTTTTTTCTTTTACTTCAAAACTTTCTTGTGTACGCAAAAGTGTTGATTTGCCTTTGTCTTCAATCTCTTTGAGTGTTGAGAGTATTGCATCTTCTAATTCCATCTATTACCACCTAATAGCCATCTTTCAAATTCATTTACTTCTACTTGGGATTCCATCTTAACAAAAAAATCTCTCATCTGCTCATTAACTTCAAAAAAATCTTTTCTCACGCCAGAGAGTCTTTGAATCGCGATTTTTGCTTCACTATTGCTAGCATCTTGCTTAAGAATATCTTTATAGATAGCAAGTGCTTCAACTTTAAGACCTTGAAGTTCATAAATATTTGCTAGAGTTAGAGTTTGCATCTTATTTTGTAGCGTAATTCGCTATGATTGAACCCATCTCACTTGTAGAACAGACCTCTTTTGCATCAAACTGTGCTAAATCTTGCGTTCTATAACCCTCTTTAAGGGTTCTCTTTATAGCTCTATCTATCTTGTCAGCTGCTTCACTCTCGCCAAGTGCATATCTAAGCATCATTGAAGCAGAAGCTATAGTGGCAATAGGATTTGCAATGCCTTGCCCTGCAATATCTGGTGCTGAACCATGAATAGGCTCATACACACCTATCTTTTCACCTACCGAGGCAGAAGGCAATAAGCCAATTGAGCCACAAAGCATAGATGCTTCATCACTAAGAATATCACCAAAGATATTTCCAGTAAGCATAACATCAAATTGTTTAGGGTTGAGTACCAGTTGCATCGCTGCGTTATCTACATACATATGCGTAAGTGCAACATCTGGATACTGCTCTGAAATTTCTGTCACAACATCACGCCAAAGTTGAGACACATCTAAAACATTTGCTTTATCTATAGAGCAAACTTTTTTTCCTCTTGTTTGGGCAATTCTAAATGCTTGATGTGCTATGCGTACAATCTCTTCTCTCGTATAGACCATAGTGTTCCAGCCCTTTTCTTGAGTGCGACCTTTTGGTTCACCAAAATAGATACCACCTATGAGTTCCCGAACGACCATTATGTCAACACCCTTGATAATCTTTGGTTTTAAAGAAGATGCATTGATAAGTTCATCATATACAACTGCTGGACGAAGATTTGCATAAACACCGAGTTCTTTACGAAATCTCAAAAGTCCACTTTCTGGTCTTTTTTCACGAGGCAGTGCATCCCACTTCTGTCCACCGATAGCACCAAAAAGTACAGCATCACTGTTAAGAGATTTGTTGATAGTTTCTTGAGGAAGGGGATCTCCTGTCATATCGTAAGCAATACCACCCATCAATACCTCTTCATAGTCAAAATGAAGATCGCACACAGATGCAATAGCATCGAGTACCTTTGTTGCTTCATCTATGATCTCTGGACCAATTCCATCACCTTTTATCAGTGCTATTTTATATGATTTCATCTATTTACCTTTAATTTCATTCTGTGCAAAGTTCATCAATCCACCTGCATCGATAAGTTCTTGCATAAATTCTGGGATAGGAGTAAAGTTATAACTTTTTTTTGTTGTGTTGTTGGTGATTGTACCCTCGTTCATATCTACGGTAACATCATCTCCCTCACTTATCTCAGCACTTTCTTCTAGTTCAAAAATAGGTAAACCCATATTGAAAGCATTTCTATAAAAGATTCTTGCAAAGGTTGGAGCGATAATGGCAGCAACACCAGCAGCTTTAAGAGCGATTGGTGCATGCTCTCGAGAACTTCCACAACCAAAGTTCTCACCAGCGACTATGAGATCACCCACTCTCATCTTGTTGACAAATTCAGGGTCTGCATCTTCCATCACATGTTTTGCAAGTTCTTGCGCAACAGAAGTGTTTAAATAGCGAGCTGCAATGATTAGGTCAGTATCAATATCTTTACCAAATTTCCAAACTTTTCCGTTTATATTTGCTTTTTGCATATAAAATTTCCTATCTTCTTTTTTTGGGATTATAGCGAAAAAGAGATTTTAAAGCGATAAGGAAAGCTTGTATTTGACTTTATTTTAAATGTTTTAGCCATCATATTATCTAATATAATGGCTATCTATGGGATAAATTATCTTTTGAGGTTATTTGTAGTTTGCAACATTTCATCACTCGTCGTAATGACTTTTGAGTTAGAATCATAAGCTCTCTGACCAGTAATAAGATCGGTAAGTTCAACAACTAATTCAACATTACTCAATTCTACAAAACCTTGTCTGATAGAGCCAAGACCATCTTGTGTCGCTATACCATTGACGGCTTGACCAGAACTATATGTTTCTACAAATAAATTATTCCCCAAAGAGTGAAGTCCAGCGGGGTTAATAAAGCTAGTTAAACCAATCTGCCCTATTTGTGTTGCTTGTGCTTGTCCAGGTATTACAGCGACAACAGTTCCATCTGTACCAATACTCACATTAGTAGCATTAGGGGGAATACTTATTTGAGGGAGAAGTGTATACCCATCACTGTTAACAATAGTTCCAGTTGCATTAAGTTTAAAAGCACCATTTCTTGAATAGACCTGTGTACCATTTGGAAGTTGCAGCTTAAAAAAACCTTTTCCAGCAACCGCAATATCTAGTTGATTATCAGTTTGTTTTAGACTTCCTTCTGAAAATATTTTATTGATAGCCGTAGGACGAGAACCAAGACCAACTTCTATCCCTGTTGGGCTTTTAGTAACATCACTTGTCGCAGTTCCTGCATATTTCATCACATGGTACATAAGGTCAGCAAATTCTGCACGAGACTTTTTGAAACCTATCGTGTTCACATTGGCTATATTGTTGGCAGTTGTATCAATTTGTGTCTGCATTCCCAACATTCCTGTTGAGGCAGTATAGAGTGATTGCATCATATTGTTTGTCCTTTAGTCTTATTTAGTTGATGCTATTTTATTGATCGCATCATTATTCATATCATTCATCTGTGCATCCATTACCTTTTGGTACATCCCCACGAGCCTATTTGTTTCTATCATTTGAGTCATCATTTTTACTGCATTGACATTACTTTTTTCGATAAATCCTTGTCTGATGGCAGCACTCTTGTCAAGAGATTTTAACTGACTTACAGATGGATACTCATAGAGATTATCCCCAACTTTTTTTAGTGAAGATAGATTGTCAGGATTTGCTATAAAAAACTTAGAATTTTTTACTTGTGAAGTGCTATTTGGAAGATTGGTATAGAGTTGACCATTTTTATCAACTTCAACAATAGTGTCCCCTTGATTAAAGTTTATCTTCCCGCCAGCACTAAAATAATCATTTGGCAAAACAGGATAGCCCTCATTTGTTACAAGGTTGCCCTCATCATCTTTAGTAAAAGAGCCGTCTCTTGTCAATCTAATCCCAGAAGGTGTTTTTACCAAAAAAAACAATCCTTCTTTAGAGAGAGCAAAGTCAAAAGTATTGTCTGTCCTTTGCATACTTCCTAAACTATAATCAGTGTATGCATCTACAACTTGAGGTGCTTTTGTTAATGTTCTGTTGAGAAACTTTGCCGCCTCTTTTGTCTGGTTTGCATTTGAGAGTTCATCTCTCGACTCTTTGTATAATCGTGTGAAGTCACCTATCACCAAGTCATCTTCTTTAAAGCCATTGGTATTCACATTTGCCAAATTATTAGCGATATTGTCTAAACGATTAAATTGTGCCACCATCCCAGAGGCTGCGCTATAATAACCTGCTTGCATAAAATCCCTTTCTTTGTTGATCGCATTGAATTGATTGATTTAAGCAATGAGTGTTCCAATAATTTTTTTCTAAATTTTAAGTCTTGACTAAGAATATTTCGGTATAATCCATTCTTTAAAAACTTTCGATAACTAAGGCATATTGCAATATGACAGCAAAAGAACTCAACAAAGCTATAGATACATTTTTTAGTGAGCATAAATCTAAAGATTGTGCAACATACGAGTCTCTAATAGAACTTTTTGAAAAGCAGCCAACAGCTGGACAAGCAAAAAATATATTAAAACTAGCGACTAAACACAAGGTTTGTCTCTATTTGGCTTCCGAACATGCTAAACAACTTAACGATAAAGAAGCCGAGGCGAGAAGAAGTGCTCAAAGAAAACTCCTTGAAAATAATGACACCGATAAATTTGATATCTTAAAAGAACATGAACTTTTAGAATGGTCTCGCTCTGATTCTCCAGTACGAATGTACCTCAGAGAGATGGGACAGATCCCTCTGTTGACAAAAGAGGAAGAGATAGAGATCTCCAAAAAAATAGAAAATGGTGAGAGCATCATCATAGATGCTATTTGTTCAGTGCCTTATCTTATAGAATTTATCCTAGACTACAAAGAACCACTCATAAACCGTGAAAGAAGAGTGAAAGAACTCTTTAGAAGCTTTGAAGATGAAAAGGAGGAAACTGATGATGCTAATGATGATTCCGCCAATGAAGACTCTGCTGAAAAAAAATTAAGTGTAAAAGATAAAACACGAGTTGAAAAGGTAAGCACAAGCTTTAAAGCTTTAGAAAAAACAAAAAAAGATTGGGAAAAGTTTAATCTTAAAGTACCAGATATCTCTTCATCCGAACTTAATGAAGAGATAGTTATGTTCTTTTTAGGATCTACCTTTAAAAAACATATTCTTAAAGAAAAACTACTTGAATTAGGACCAACCTCAAAACTTATCAATGAACTTGTTAAGTCAATGGAAACTGCACTCAAAAGTGATGATGGCTACGACAAAGAGCTCAAGAGGCTTGAATACAAACTTCCACTTTTTAATGCTACACTCAAAGCAAACCACAAAATTCTTGTAGATAAAATCTGTTCTCTTACAAAAGAAGATATCATTGGTATGGTTCCCGAAGCAACTATGGTTTCTACCTATATGGAGATAAAAAAACTTGTTCAAACAAAAGAGGCTTCAAAAAATAGTTTTGATATGGAACCTGAAAAACTAGCTGATATTTTAGAGCAAATTAAGCGTGGTAAAAATATCTCTGAAATATCTAAAACTAAGATGGCAAAATCTAACCTTAGACTTGTTGTCTCCATCGCTAAACGCTATACAAACCGAGGACTTCCTTTTCTCGATCTAATCCAAGAAGGAAATATTGGTCTTATGAAAGCTGTTGATAAGTTTGAATACAAAAAAGGTTACAAATTTTCAACCTATGCTACATGGTGGATTCGTCAAGCTATATCTCGTGCTATCGCTGATCAAGCAAGAACTATTCGTATCCCTATTCACATGATAGAAACTATCAATCGCATCAATAAAATTATGCGTAAGCACCTTCAAGAACATGGAAAAGAGCCAGATGTAGATACAATCTCTGAAGAGGTAGGTCTTTCTGTTGAGAAAGTTAAAAATGTTATCAAAATCACAAAAGAACCAATCTCTCTTGAAGCACCTATTGGTAGTGAAGAGGATGGAAGGTTTGGAGACTTTATCGAAGATAAATCTTCACTTTCACCTTCAGATGCCATCTTAAAAGATGACTTAAAAGTTCAAATAGAGTCTGTTTTAGAACAGCTCAATGAAAGAGAAAAGGCTGTCATCAAACTTCGTTTTGGTATCATGGATGATGAGAGTGATAGGACACTTGAAGAGATTGGAAAAGAACTTGCAGTGACTCGTGAGCGTGTAAGGCAGATAGAATCAAGTGCGATTAAAAAACTCAAACATCCAAAAGTTGGGCGAAAACTAAAAAATTACATTGAGGAGTAGTACCTCCTATGACCTTTGAGCAACAATGGCAAGAGTATGATTACAATCCCTTTATACTCTTCTCTTGTGATGGTAAAATCTTATCTTTAAACTCTGAGGCACAATTTCTGATAAACTCTTTTAATTCAAAAGAGATTTTTGAGTTAGCAACTACCTATGCCAATGTTTCTTTCGGCTTTAAAACAACTTTTCTTGATTTGGAATTTGGTAGGTACAAATTTTTTGGGCTTACAGTTGGATATGAAAATGAAGAAGAAATTGGGATAAAACTTTATCAAGCACCATCTTTTCAACTTAGTCCAACAACCCTGTCTGGTGAGCTTGTAAACATCTATACATTGGTAGATCTTTGCATCTCTACAAACTCTATCAACTCCAATGCAAAGTTTATCAAAGAGCTTGATCCCACTATACCAGAGATCATAGTAGATTCAAACAATTTCATCAAAGTGCTTAACAAGGTCTATGCTTGTTTTATAAACAATGAAAAAATTTTTACAAAAATCTATTATAAGGTTGGTGAGCATGTAAAGTTTGGTGATAAAAAGTATTCTTTATTTGCAGTAGAAGTTTTTGGAGCTTCACGAGATATTCAAAAAGAAAAAGAGCTTCATCTCATTGCTAAAGATAATGAGATTTTTGTAGATATACAAAAGAAAATAACTATCAACCTACCTATAATCAGGCACTTAGACTCTTAGAACTTATTGAAGCGACTACAATGCCGAGCAGGATAGATGGTAGATAAACAGCAATCTCTAAAATTTCATTATTTTTCAAAGCTATAAAACCTAAGACAAGAAAGAGATATGGAACAACCCGAAACAATGATGCACTAGCTCCTGCACCCTCTTTTATGGTTTTGAGGTCTAAAGTTTTTATCTTGGCTCTCTCTTCTTTAATAACTGCTTTAAAATCTACATCTTGAATTTTATCTTCTTCTTTTTCCTCATACAAACCATAGGGATCATCAATAACATCAAGAGCATCACGATCTTCAATAAAGTTTTTTTGCAATACCTGAGAGTTTACCATTTTTTTATGTGCATAAGCTGAGCCTAGTATTACTAAAAAACTACTCAATGATGCTATTTGCAAATTTGCATAAAAAACATGGGAGATAAAAAAATAGCTACTTAAGATAACTATCTCAACAATAATAATTAGTTTAATAGTTTTTATAACCAGCTTCCTCATCATCGTCATCATCTAGAAGTTGTTTTTTTATAGCATATCGTGGTTCTTTTGCTAACTTTAACATCTCCTTATGTTGTTTAGAATATGCTTTATATACATTTAAAATCGCAGCACCAACACCTATGAAAACACCTATCCAAAGTGTCCAAGCCTCCTCAGTCCAGCTCTTTAAAAGCAAACCAATCCCAACACCCATAACAACAGCCACAACCATTGATATACCAAGGGAAAGACTATCTGCAGCTTCAATAATTGGCTTTATTCGTGGCTTATGTTCAGGTTCTTCCTCTTTCATCATTTTTTTATCGCTTGAAAAACTCTTGCACTTGCTGCTATGGTATCTTCTATCATAGCATCGGTAATCGCAGTTGAGATAAAACCAGTTTCATAAAGTGAACATGCAAAATAAAAACCCTCTTGTAACATTCCCGCATGAAACTTAGCAAACAAGACAGCATCTGATTTAGCAGCATCTGAAAAGTTTTTCACCTCTTTATCGTTAAAGAAGAAACCAAACATACTCCCTCTCGTATCTACCTGCATTGGTATTGAAAACTTAGCAGCTTCCTTTTTCATCCCCTCGACTAAGCGTATAGCTCTTGTACCTAGGACAGATATTACTTGTGAATTTTGTTTTAGTTTACTAAGTGCTGCATATCCAGCTGCCATAGCAATAGGATTTCCACTTAGTGTTCCAGCCTGATAAACTGGACCTTCTGGTGAGAGCTGAGACATAATCTTAGCAGATGCACCAAATGCACCAACTGGCATACCCCCACCAATAACTTTTCCCAAAGTTACAATATCTGGTTTTACACCCACAAGAGACTCTGCTCCATTGACTGATGCTCTAAAACCACTCATCACTTCATCAAAGATAAGTAAAGTTCCATTTAGATCGCAAAGTTTGCGAAGTTCATGGAGAAACTCTTTGTCGGCTGGGACAAGACCCATATTCCCTGCTATTGGCTCAATAATAACACAAGCAATATTGTTTGAGTCGTTAAAGCATCTCTTTACGCTCTCTATGTCATTGTAGGTAGCAAGGAGGGTATGCTTTGTAAAATCTGCTGGAACACCTGGGCTTGAGGGATTGCCAAAAGTAGCAGCACCACTCCCCGCTTCTACAAGCAAGGAGTCACTATGCCCATGATAACATCCGACAAATTTTACAATATCATCCCGACCAGTATAACCACGAGCAAGTCGGATAGCACTCATAACCGCTTCAGTCCCACTACTTACAAATCTTACTTTCTCAATAGAGTCAAACATCGACACAACAAGCTTTGCTAACTCTGTCTCAGCGAGTGTTGGTGCACCAAAACTTAGTCCATGTTTTACAGCTTCTAAAACTGCAGACTCGATGCCCTCATCACGATGACCAAAAAGAAGTGGACCCCAAGATTGGACAAAATCAACATAATTATTTCCATCTATATCTATTAGGTAAGCTCCTTTAGCCTCTTTTATAAACAAAGGTGAACCTCCAACACTTGAAAATGCTCGAACTGGAGAGTTAACACCTCCAGGAATGAGTTCTTGAGCTTCTTTAAATGCTTTTAGTGATGATTTTGTACCCATAATATGCCTTTTGTTGTTTTTATGCAATTATATCCAAGAATTATTAATTTATATTTGGTTATAATCAATAAAAAATATATTAATTGAGTCTCATGAACCGTTCTACTTTTGCTTTATTTGTAGCTTTGTTAATCCATCTCGTTTTATTGCTTTTATTTTGGATGCTAGGTTCGCTAGAACCTCAGATAAAAAAAGAAGCTCCCAAAGAAACTAAGATAAAAGTTTCTCTGAAAGAACTGCCTAAAAAATTCAAAAAAACAGGCACCACAAAAAAGAAAATCATCAAAAGACCAAAGATTGCACCCCCTATGCCTAAAGGCAAGCAACTAAAAAAGATAGCAAAAAAACAGCATATAAGACTAAAACCAAAACAAAAAAAGATAACACCAACGCTCAATAAACCAAAGCAAATTAAACCAGTTCAAAAGCAAAAACCAATACCGAAGATAAAACAAGTAGAGCAAAAGCCTTTTATCCCTTTACTGAATGATGTCAACATCACAAGCAAGCCAAAACCAAAAAAGAAAGAAAAATCTCTTTACTCCCTGCTCTCACAAGATGAGTCATCTCAAGAAAAAAAAGAGTTTACAAAGACAAGACAAAGTGGTAGTAGCATTCGTTCTGATGTTAAAGAGCTTTATGGTGATGAGTTTGGCAAACTAAGCCCTGGTCAACAAAAATATATACTTGATAACCAAGAGATTATGAGAAGAATCACGCAACAAGTATTAACACGCGTTGCAGGTGTTAACTTACCAAGAGACCTCAATGTCAATCGTTCAAATGTGATTGAGTTTTATCTCCACCCAAATGGAGATATGACTGACTTTAAATTTTTAGAAAAAAGTGGCTATTATGTATTAGATGACACCACAAAAGAAACGATAGGGTACGCATATAGCAGATACCCAAGACCAACAGAAACAACACTCATAAGATATAATGTTTATTATAATCTAGCAAGATATTAAGAGATATTTTATCTATCAAGAATAGCTAATGCCCCTTTGTAGATAGGCTCATCTATAAATCCAAATTCCTCATCACTAAATCCTGTGATACCTAGACTTTTTTGCTTTTCAAATAACTCTATTATCTTCTTAGCTTTTTTAAGTTCAGCGTTGTCTTGTTTAAATACAGCATTAGCTAAACTCACTTGCGTTGGAGATATGCACCCTTTAGCTCTATAACCCATCTGCTTTTCTAGTTCAAGCCATTGTTGAAAAATGTCCAAATTTTTATACTCCTGAAAAACAAAAGAGACAGGTTTTACGCCTATGCTTAAAGATGTTACTAAAAAATGACTCAATATATATTGCATCGTTGAATTTGTTGGTTTTATGATTGATTGTGGTAAATTTAATTCTGCAAAAAGATCCAACACTCCAAGATAAAAAGTTGTTACTCTAGGGTGAACCCTTAATGTTGCTAAATTATTCCATGCTTGTGCTGTCTCTATCGAGAGGTGAAGTTTTATTTGAGGGCTTAATGCATCTAATGCTGTTTGAACATCCTCTTTTGTTTTTATTTTTGCAACTCTAATTGCATCTGGATGATAAGGATTGAGTTTTAGTATCTCATCCAAACCACCTTCATCAAGTGCATTTACCCGCACAACAAACATTATATCAAGTTCTTTATATAGCTCTAAATATTTGCAACACAACTCTAAAGCTTTTGGCTTGGCTTCTTTGGAGACACCATCTTCGAGATTTAGCATGATGCACTGTGCATCTAAAGTTGGAATTTTTTGTAGATGCTTTTCATTGTGACAAGAGAGCATCAAGCATGCTGAGAAATCATTTATCATTTTCTAATTTTATCTCCTGTAAGTAAAAGAACAATGCTTTAACCTCCTCTATAGTGAGATAATAACGGGGCATTCCTCTTTTTGAATGTTGTAGTGCATCTTTAAATTCATCAAACATTATATTGTTTATCGCAGGTCCTCTAAACTCTTTTTTCTTTTTTTTATGTATGTAAGTTGCGACAAGCCTCCCCTCCCCTTTTTGACCATGACAATTATCGCACCCTATACCTCTTGGATTTTTATACAAGGATGAAGCATACTCCATAGGTGTAATAAAAGAGCTTTTAGCATAGAGAATAAATGGTAACAAAAAAACTATAATAAATTTCATAAAATTTCCTATTAATATTAAAGCGATATAATAACAAAAATTATTTAATTTATGGGGTTTAAATGCAACTTCTTGATGGAAAAGCACTCGCTACAAAACTAGAAACACAAGTAAAAGATGAAGTAAAAAAGTTAAAAGAGAGCTGTGGATGCACACCAGGTCTCGCCGTGGTCCTTGTTGGACAAGATCCTGCTAGTGCTACATATGTCAATATGAAAAAAAAAGCTTGCGATAGAGTTGGTTTTTATTCTATTACACACGATATGCCTGAAAGTATATCTCAAGATGCTATTGAAAAAACCATTATGCTCCTTAACAACGATACCAATGTTGATGGCATCTTGATACAACTGCCACTCCCAAAACATATAGATACGACAAAACTTTTAGAGTTAGTTGACCCTGCAAAAGATGTAGATGGCTTTCATCCATTCAATGTTGGTCGTTTAACTACTGGACTTGATGGTTTTGTTCCTTGTACGCCATTGGGAGTTATGGAACTTCTCAATGAGTACAACATAGATGTAAAAGGGAAAAACTGTTGCGTCGTTGGTGCTTCAAATATTGTAGGAAAACCAATGGCATCACTACTACTCAATGCTGGAGCAACTGTAGAGATTTGTCATATATTTACTGATGATCTAAAAAAGCATACGCTTCAGGCTGATATTGTGTTAGTTGGTGTTGGTGTTATCAATCTTATTACAGAAGATATGATAAAGGATGATGTTGTTATCGTAGATATTGGAGTAAGTAGAACAAAAGAGGGGAAACTTGTTGGGGATGTTGATTTCCAGAGCGTTAGCAAAAAATCTTCTTTCATTACACCAAGCCCTGGTGGAGTTGGTCCTATGACAATCGCAATGCTTTTAAAAAATACTTTAAAAGCAGCTAAAATAAATGCCAAGGAGAAAAAATAGTGAAAGAAACACTACGCAAAGCTTATAAATTTTCAAACTCTTGGACAGGAACAATTGTTATTGTTCTTTTTATCATATTTTTTATTGCTCAAGCTTTTAAAATACCCTCAGGAAGTATGAAAGACTCCTTACTTATTGGCGACCATCTTTTTGCAAAAAAATTCGCTTATGGTATCTCTATGCCACATATTCCATTTTTAGAAGTCTCTATCATGCCTTGGAGCGATTCACTTCGACTTGTAGATGGCGATACCCCTAAAAGAGGAGATATAGTTATCTTTAGATATCCTCACAATATCAAGCAACATTTTGTAAAAAGATGTGTAGCACTTCCAGATGATGAACTTTTTTTACTTGATAAAAATCTTTACATACATTTTCATGAGGGCGATGCATGGATCAAAAAAAATTATCCTAATAGCGAAATGAAAATTTTTGCAGGAAAATCTTGGGTAAAAAACCCCTATATGAAAAAACATCCTGGTATTCATCATGATAAAAGCATAGTAAATCTTGGTTATCCAACTATGCAACCACTCTTCAATCTAGCACCGATACAAGTACCAAAGGGTGAATACTTCATGATGGGTGATAATCGTGACCACTCCAACGATAGTAGATTTTGGGGTACTGTGCCTTATGACAACATAGAGGGGACACCTTGGTTTGTGTATTTTTCCATAGATGAAAACTGGGAGATACGATGGGACAGAATGGGTAAAACGCCGACAGATTTAGAAGAACCAGAGCATCTCAACAAAGCGATTGCTGAGAGAGTACACCACGATAAAGGTGACCATGGAATCTATTGATTTTATAAAAATAGCTTCGGCTGTATTAGCTTTAGCTATTGCTATTATTGGACATGAGATAATGCACGGATGGGTTGCATATAAGTATGGAGACCTCACTGCAAAAAATGCAGGACGCCTTAGCATAAATCCTCTTGTGCATGTTGATTTGGTTGGAACCATCTTAGTCCCACTTTCTATGTACTTCATACCTATTCTTTTAGGGGCACAGAGTGGATTGTTGTTTGGTTGGGCGAAACCAGTTCCTATCAATACTGCGACAGTTATCAGAAATGGTGGCTACAACGCAGCTATGCAAGTTGACTTAGCTGGGATAGTATTTAACTTCACTTTAGGAGCTTTAGCTTCAGTAGTTCTTATGGCAATGAGTTCGCCAACAACTACAGATGGTTTTTTGTATCTTTTTTCTTATGTATTTATCTATCAACTCCTCATCATAAATATTGTTCTTGGAGTTTTCAACCTACTCCCAATACCTCAATTTGATGGGGCACACTTCATCATGCATCTAGCCCTAAAATATAAAGTAAATTCGGTAGCAGAATTTATCTATAAAAATGAACGGTATGGTATATTTATAGTCTTATTAATCTTGATGACACCATTAAAAGACTACTTATTGTTTTTACCTGTTCAAACTATATTACACTTATTGTTATCATCATAAGGAATCAAAAATGAAATTTTTTATAGCAACGGATCATGCAGGAATTGAGCTTAAAAACTATACCGCTGAGCTTTTAAAGCAAAAAGGACATGATGTTATTGATCTGGGTCCATTTACTACCGACAGAGTTGATTATCCAGACTATGCACATAAGCTTTGCATCTCTGTGTTGGAAGATTTGCAAACACAAGGTATCCTCATCTGTGGTTCTGGCATCGGTATGAGTATGGCTGCAAACAGGCATGAAGGTATCCGAGCTGCACTCTGTCATGATGCATATACTGCAACCGTAGCTCGTGCTCATAACGATGCAAATGTTCTTTGTTTTGGTGAACGCATCATTGGTAAAGGTGTTGCAGAGTCTATCTTAGATGCATGGATAGATGGGAGTTTTGATGGTGGTCGCCATACGGCTAGAGTAGTAAAAATTGAACTCTAGCATTAATTAAAAGGATATTATTATGTTTTGGGAATGGTCATTACTCACAATACTTTCGATACTTTCAGTCTTTTTGTTTGTGAAAATGTTTTATTTTAAGAGCATCACAAACAAAGAGCAAAGAAGCAATGAGCTGATGAAACTTACACTTCAAGAAGCTGAAATACTCATACGAAAATACCAGATTCAACTTCAACGCGCACTAGGAAATGTAGATATCCTTAGTGAAGAGTTAACAAAATTAAGAAGTGAACTTAAAGTTCTAAAAACTCGAAACTCCAAACACAGGCAAGAAACAGATCGCCTTAACGGTAAGATAAAAGCATTAGAAAATAGAATAGATGCCTTACTCTAATTTAACAAGAAAGACAACATTATGATACTACTTAGCAAGACAGAAAGAACCATCATTGAAGCCTCAATCAGAGATATACCAGATTTTCCAAAAGAGGGAATAGTTTTTAAAGACATCACAACACTTTTAAATAATCCAGAAGCCTATGGTGTACTCATGAATCATCTCTACCAAAGATATAAAGAGTACAACTTAGACTTTGTAGCAGGGATTGATGCACGAGGATTTATCTTTGGTGCAGCACTAGCACAGATGCTCGGTTGTGGGTTCGTTCCCATCCGTAAAAAAGGCAAACTCCCCCATACCACCATTAGTGAAAAATATGCACTTGAATATGGCATAGATGAAGTAGAGGTACACATAGATGCCTTTAGTGCAAAAGAAAATCCAAAAGTTCTTCTCATCGATGACCTCATAGCTACAGGTGGTACGGCTAACGCAGCCGCGAGTCTCGTCAAACAAGCTGGTGGTGAGTGCGTAGAGGCATGTTTTATTTTAGGGTTGACATTTTTAGATGGGATGAGTAAACTCCAAGAAAAAACCAATGTTTACTCTCTCATAGAGGTTGATTGATGTATATCCCAAAAGCTTCAAAATATGATCCAGATGAGAACGGACACTTTGACATCTATGGCGGAAGATATGTACCAGAAACACTCATGCCAGCCCTCCTTAAACTCAAAGAGGAGTATGACACAATCCGTTTTGATAAAGAGTTTTGGGAAGAGGTGGACTACTATCTTAAAGATTATGTTGGTCGCCCTTCCCCTTTGTACTTTGCAAAAAACATTTCAGATGAACTTGGTGCAAAGATTTATTTTAAACGCGAAGACTTAAATCATACAGGTGCACACAAAATCAATAATGTTATAGCTCAAGGACTTATGGCAAAACGGCTTGGATACAAAAAAATCATAGCTGAGACTGGAGCTGGACAACATGGTGTTGCGACAGCAACTATCTGTGCCTTACTTGACTTAGAGTGTGAGGTGTTTATGGGGGCTAAAGATGTGCAAAGGCAAGAACTTAATGTCTTTCGCATGAAACTCCTTGGTGCAAAAGTAAATGCAGTAGAGAGTGGCTCTCGAACACTCAAAGATGCTATGAATGATGCTATCCGTCACTGGGTGACAAACGCAAGAGATACTTTTTATATCATAGGTACAGTTGCTGGTCCACACCCTTACCCTATGATGGTAAGAGATTTTCAAGCTATTATTGGGTGGGAAGCAAGACAACAGATACTCGAAAAAGAAAATCGCCTCCCTGACCATATTATTGCCTGCATCGGTGGTGGATCTAATGCTATTGGGATGTTTCAACACTTCTTAGAAGATGATGCAGTGGAGTGCATCGGCATAGAAGCTGGTGGACTTGGAGTCAATACAGACAAACATGGTTGTTCTCTTGACAAAGGACGCGCTGGTGTACTTCATGGTCAGATGAGTTATCTCCTCCAAGATGAAGATGGTCAAATCCTTGAAGCACATTCCATCAGTGCTGGTCTTGACTACCCAGGGATAGGACCTGAACATGCTTTTCACAAAGATAACAACTCGGTGAGCTATGACAACATTACAGATCAAGAAGCTCTAGATGCTTTTGTATGGCTCTCACAAAAAGAGGGAATTATCCCTGCTTTTGAGTCCTCTCATGCAGTAGCCTATCTTAAAAAATTGCCAGATATCAAAGATAAACTTATCATTGTCAACCTCTCTGGTCGTGGAGACAAAGATATGATTCAAGCTAAAGAGATATTAGATTTCGACTAAGATTTATACACTAAAATAGGATTAATTATGAATATAAAATTAACAAACAATAAATTAAATAAAATAGACGCAGATATAACCATAGAGTTTTTAACTCAAGAGGAATTAGATGCACATCAAAACACTCACATGTTGAAAAAAACTGGTTTTACAGCAGAACAAGACTCTACACTATTTTTGCATGAGTCTTCTCTCTTAGTCTGTGGTGTTGAAAAACATAACAATGATTTTCTCAGAAGTGCTAGTGCTAGTGCCATCAAAGCTTTAAGAGCATCAAACTATGCGGCTGCAAAGCTAGAACTTAAAACGACTAAAACCATAAAAGGTTTTGTAGAGGGTTTTGTCCTTGGTGGTTATGAGTACAACGAGTATAAATCTGAAGTTAAAGAGAGATCTTTTACGGACATTAGCTTTTCTTACATAGGCGAGGATTTACAAAAAGCAAAAGACACTCTTACAAATACTCTCATTGTTGCCAACGCAACCTGCTTTACAAGAGATATTGTCAACACTGCACCACAAGAACTCAATCCCCCATCATTTGCAAAACTTGCAGAAAAATTGGCAGATGAAAACTCATTGGGATGTGATATCTTAGGTGAAGATAGATTAAGAGATGAAAAGATGGGTGCAATGCTCGCTGTTGGTCGTGCTTCCATTCATGACAGTAAACTTATTCACCTTTCTTATAAACCCGCTAATCCTAAAAAAATCATCTCTCTTGTAGGTAAAGGTTTAACTTATGATAGTGGGGGACTTAGTCTTAAGCCTGCTACATCTATGGTAACTATGAAGATGGATAAAGCTGGGGGTTGTGCTGTTCTTGGTGTGATGAAAGCCATCAGTGAACTAAAACTTGACATTGAAGTACATGCCTTTGTTGGTGCGGTAGAAAACATGATAGGGGGTAATGCTTACAAGCCAGATGATGTTTTAGTCAGTAGAAGTAAGAAAACTATAGAGGTGAGAAATACAGATGCAGAGGGTCGTTTAGTCTTAGCAGATGTACTCACATACGCTCAAGAGAGCGTTCAAGCAGACTATATATTTGATTTTGCAACACTCACAGGTGCTTGTATGGTAGCTCTTGGTCAATACACAACAGGGCTTATGGGATTTTCAACAAAACTCAAACATGATTTTATGATGAAAGCAGCAAATGATTCTGGTGAACTCATAGGGCATCTTCCATTTAACCGCCATCTTAAAAAACTTCTTAAAAGTGAGATAGCCGACATCTCTAACACCGCTTCAAAACCTTATGGTGGGGCGATCACTGCTGGGATGTTTTTAGATAATTTCATAAAAGATGAGAACAAAGACAAATGGCTTCATTTTGACATAGCTGGATCTGCTTATACTGAAACCCCTTGGGACTGCAATGTATATGGTGGAACTGGTGCAGGTGTGCGTTTTATGAGTAGTTTTTTACAAAATATAAAATAGACTTCTTATGTAAAAAAGGGCATTAATTACCCTTTTTTATATCTCATCTTTAAAGGCATCACGAACCGCTAAAAATTCATCTAAATGCTCAAAAAATATCTCAACAAGTTTTGGATCGAACTGAGTTTCAGATCCCTCCCTCATGTAGTTAAATATTTTTTTATCTGGCCATGCATCTTTGTAAACTCTTTTACTTCCAAGTGCATCAAATACATCTGCAATAGCTGTGATACGCCCATAGATGTGTATCTCATACCCTTGTAGCCCTCGAGGGTATCCCTTGCCATTAAAATGTTCATGATGCTCATATGCTACAATTGTTGCAGCCTTCATCAAAGTTCTTTGGGAGTGCTTGAGCATCTCACAACCTATGTTAGTATGCTTTTTCATAATCTCAAACTCATCTTGAGTTAATCGAGCTGGTTTGTTTAAGATAGCATCTGCAATAGCTACTTTACCAATATCGTGCATAGGACTTGCCTGTTTGAGCATTTCTGATTCTTCTTCGCTAAGCCCATAGTGCCGTGCAAAAAGTTTTGAGTATTCTGAAACCCGTTTTACATGATTTGCTGTCTCTTTAGAACGGCTCTCGGCAATAGCACCCATGGTAAAAACAACCTCTTTTTGGGTCTCTTCTATCTCTTTCATCAAAAGTCGTTCGTTCTCAAGCTCTACATTTAAAAGCCCTTCCAAATCATATGTGTCATCCAAAAGTGCTTTACCCTGAGCATCACCTTGCTTGATAATATATCCATATCTTCTTTCTTGTTTTGCATAGTTCTCTATAGAACCTAGTTTTTGGAACAAAGTTTTATCACTCATTTTAATGATTTTATTGAGTCGTTTTTCTAATTTTTTGTGAGCATCTAGGATGGTTTTATACTCTTCATAGAGAGTATCATAGTTAATTTTTGAAATGTTAGTGAGGTCATTATTCTCATATAGTTCTTGAAACATATAGTTACCTACCCATAAAGATTAAAGCTTTCTAACTATACCAAAATTTAAGAAACATATGCTAAAATTCCCTACAAAAAATTCAAATGAGGTTATATTTGGTGATAATAAGAAGTATTTTAATCTTTTTACTGAGTGTAAACTCTCTTTTTGCATACCAATCAGAAGATGCTTTAAAAGTAGCTGTTATGGGAAAAATAGCAAAGTATATCTCATGGCCTAACGAGACTTCCTCTTTCACGATAACTATCTTAGATAACCCTTTTGGCAAAAAAGTTGATATTGCCTACAAAGGTAAAAAGATAGATGGAAAAAAGATCAAAATCATTTACATAAACAACATAAAAGATCTACCTCAAGATACAAAAATTTTATATATTCCCAAAAAAGATTCCTATAAGCTAACAACTATATTACAAAGTATTTCCAGCAAAAACATTTTAACCATCAGTGATATTCGTGGATTTGCACAAAAAAAAGGTATTTTACAACTCTATTTTTTATCAAGAAAACTGAGACTTAAGATCAACCTAGGTGTAGCAAAGAAGAATGATCTACAAATTCGTTCAGTTTTATTGCGTATAGTAAAAATAGTAAAGGATGAATCTTGATAAGTAGATATTTTATGTTGTTATTCATACCCCTCTTTAGTATCGATCTCTTTGCTGATGAAAGCTTGGAAGATTTGATGAATGTAGAGAGTGAAGCAAAAGTAGACATCGGATCTCGTGATGGTGCAAAAAACTATTTTGATGCCAAGTCAGCGGTAGATGTTATCACAGCACAACAGATAGAACAAACAGGGATGAGCTCTTTAACAAACATATTGCGTTATTTTGTTGCTGGATTTAATGCTCCTAACCCCTCTATATCTGATGGGAGTGATCATGTCCGTGCATTTACACTCCGAGGGATGAGTCCAGATCAAGTGCTCGTACTGATCAACGGAAAACGCCTACACACATCAGCTCTTTTGCATGTAAATGGAACTATAGGAAAGGGTTCTAGCAATGTTGATCTCGACACCATTGCTGTTGATGCGATACAGAGGGTTGAAGTTTTGCGTGATGGTGCTGCTTCGCAATACGGGAGTGATGCTATTGCTGGTGTTATCAATATTGTGCTTAAAGGTTATGGAAACAAAAACAAGGTCATTATCCAAGGTGGTGAACGCCAAAAAGGTCAAGGCAAAAGAAAATTTATCTCTGGATTTATCTCTATCCCTTTAAAATATGATGGCTTCATCAACTTTACAGTAGATACCATAAAGTCAGATAAAACACAAAATGCAGGGCTAGATAGACGGTTAACTCCCCCTGTAGTATCAACTCACTATGGTTTACCAAAAGCAACAAATTACCACCTACTTATGAATGCCGAGATACCATTAGAGAGCGGTTCTTTACTCTATTCAAATATTTTGCTCAACAAAAGAGCTAGTCAAGCAAGTGCCTATTTTAGAACACCAGATCCATCAAGAGCCATCTTCCCAAATGGGTTTCTCCCTATGATTCATGCAAACATTATGGACTATTCTGCTACTGTTGGGATGAAAGGTGAGATTTTTAACGGCATCAAGTGGGATCTAAGTCAGGTTATAGGTCAAAATAGTTTTGCTTTTGGCGTAACAAATAGTATGAACTATGATCTCAACAGTAGTTCCCCTACATCTTTTAACAATGGCAAACTTGTATTTTCTCAATACACCACAAATCTTGATATGAAAAAACAGATAAATGATACTATTGCACTTGCACTTGGGGCGGAATATAGAGTTGAAAAGTACAACATCTATGCTGGAGACAAAGCATCTTATATAGATAGTGGCTCACAAGGGTTTGCTGGTTTCCAACCAGCTAATGAGACAAATAGTAGAAGAGAAAATTATGCACTCTATGTAGATACTACATTTAATTTTACACCAAAATTATCTACTGAGTTAGCTGGAAGATACGAAAAATATAGTGATTTTGGCTCAACAAGAAATATTAAATTAGCTGGGACATATAAAGTTACAGAATCATTTCGGCTGAGAACTTCTGCAAGCACAGGCTTTAGAGCACCCTCCCTTGCTCAGTCGAACTATTCTTTAACATCCACATATTCTAGTGGGAACACAATTAAAACTAAGGGAACTTTTAAAACAACAAATCCTATCGCTATAAAACATGGTGCTAGAGCATTAAAACCAGAAAAGTCGCAGCATCTTTCACTAGGGGGCGTTTACAAAGGTGAAAACTATTACTTTATGGCTGATTATTTTTACACTAGGGTAAATAACAAAGTGATGCTTTCAGGTGATATTCCAATAAATATTGGAAATATTACTGATATGCGTTTTTTTACAAATGCGATCGACACAAAAACAGAAGGTGTAGATCTAAAAGGTGTCTATAACTACAAGATGGATGATGACAAACAGTTAGACATCACTCTATGGTACAACTATAACAAAAACACTATTTTACAAATAAACACCCCATACATAACACAAGCAAACTCTTTAACTGCATTAGATAGGATTGAAAATGGGCAACCAAAAAATTCACAAAGATTGCTACTTAACTACAAAACTGTAAAATACAATGTCACTTACAACTTTAGTCGCTTCGGCTCTTACTCTCAAGTTGTTTCTGGTGTATCGCAAAGATTTGATCCTGTTATGATCTCTGATGCACAACTAAGCTACAAGATAACAAAAAGAACAAACCTTAGCTTAGGTGGTAACAATATTTTTAACACTAGACCAAACAAGTGGAAAAACTCTGGTAAGTTTAAAGGATATAATGGTATCTTGCCTTACTCAAACTATTCACCGATCGGTTTTAGTGGAGCGTTTTACTATGTTAAAGCAACTATGAGGTTTTAAGGAAAGCAGATGCAAAGAAAAAAACTAAGATCGATAAAAACAAAACTTCTCGTTCTTTTAGGATCAAGTGCGGCCATAGCAGTAACCATCTCCTCTATTGCCATATTTATTCACACCTTCGTAGAGTACCAAGAACAGGCAAAAAGCTCACTTTTCAATACTGCAAATATACTTTCAAAAAACCTATCTGCTTCTATGGAATTTGATGACAAACAAAGTGCAACCATCCTTTTAAATACACTTCAAGCAAATAAAAATATAGAGGGTGCATTTGTTTTTACTAAAGACAAGCAGTTGTTTGTCAAGTACATAGAAAATAAGGATAGTTCTTCACAATTACTCAAAGAGATAGAGCAAAACTATAACAAACATACAAAAAAAGATAGTTTCACATCAATAACCAAAAAATATGTTTTTGCAAATGTGGCAATTTTTAGCGGGGAAGATTATTTGGGAAATCTATCTCTTGTTCGCAATACAAACGCCTTGTACAATACGATCTATAAACAGCTCATAGTATCTGTTCTTTCTTTTCTCTTCTCTCTTACTATCGTTATTGTACTTGCGTTAAAGCTACAGAAAAAATTTACGAGTCCTATATTTATGTTGGAAGAGAAGATGAATGACATCGCAAACAACAGACCCTTTTCTACTTTAGTAAATGAGAATGACGATGAGTTTTATACCTTGTTTGAGGGGTTTAACTCCACGATGCAGCAGATCACGCAACAAACACAAGAACTTGAAAAAACAAAACAAAGCATTGAGTATATTCACAAACATACAAGGGAGTCCATAGAGTATGCATCGCTTATACAAGGAGCTTTACTCCCTGACAACAATATATTTAGAGATTACTTTAAAGAGTTTTTTGTGATTTGGCATCCAAAAGATACTGTGGGTGGAGATATATACTTTTTTGAAGAGCTTAGACATGAAGATGAATGTCTATTAATGGCAATAGATTGCACAGGGCATGGTGTCCCTGGTGCTTTTGTAACAATGCTAGTAAAAGCAATAGAGAGTCAAATCATATCTCATATAATGCATCACGATGAGGAGATAGTAAGCCCAGCCACAATTTTAAGTATTTTTAACACTAACATGAAACATCTTTTAAAACAAGAAGATGCAGATAGTATTTCAAATGCAGGATTTGATGGTGCAGTATTGTATTATAATAAAAAAGAGAATATAATACGATTTGCTGGGGCGGAAACACCACTATATTACACAGAAGATGATGAAATAAAAATTATCAAAGGTGATAGATACTCGGTAGGGTATAAAAAATGTGATACAAATCACAAATACAAAGAACATACCGTAGAGACAAAAAATGGGATGGAATTTTACATATCTACTGATGGATATTTTGACCAAAATGGTGGAACTAAAGGTTTTCCATTTGGTAAAAAAAGATTTAAAGAGATAATTAAAGAGTATCATAAAGAATCTATGGCAAATCAACAAGAGGTATTTTTAGGTATCATGATGGAATACCAAGATGAGGAAGAAACTAATGACGACAAGACAGTTATTGGGCTAAGAATTTAAAGGAATAAATTGATGGAAAAAGTTTTAATTGTTGATGACTCAAAGTTTTCTAGAACCACTATTAAAAAAGCTTTAGAAAGTATAGGTGGTTATGAAGTAGTTGGTGAGGCTATAGATGGGGTAGACGGAGTGGAGCAATACGAAACTTTGCAACCAGATCTTATTGTAGCAGATATGGAGATGCCAAATCTTAACGGTTTAGAGATGATTAAAAGGATAAGGATTCTTAGTAATGATGTTAAGATAGTTATGGTTACATCGGTGGCAAATCAACATTTGCTTCAGGACATAAAAAAGTTAAAAACCTCAATAGTTAAAAAACCTTTCAAAGAAGGTGACCTACTTCAGGCAATCAAAAGCTTTAGATAAAACAGAAAAAGGAAACTTATTTATGAATATAATTAAGATACAACAATTAGTCGATAGCGATGGGATTGTATTTTTAAGTTATGGTGGCTATCTATCACAAACACTTATTAGCGGTATGACAGAGGCTCTTGAGCTAGAAGCTAAGGAGTATGGGATAACGATGAATGTTTCAAATAATCTATTTACTATTTTTATTGAACTTTCTCAAAATATTATGAATTATTCTAAAGCTGTTGAGAGTGATGCCAAAAGACCTCAAGGGCTTATTGTTGTTTCCAAAGATAGTGACTATAACTATTACATCGATAGTCAAAATATCATTTCATCAGAAGATAAAGAGAAAATAGAACCAAAATTATTGGAGATACAATCTTTAGATAGAGATGGCATCAAAAAAAGATATAGAGAGTTACGAAGAAGTGGGCACAATACTCACGACAAAGGTGGTGGCATTGGTTTTTACGAGATAGCAAAAAAATGTGATGCTATTGAGTATGATTTTACAAAAATAAATGAAGACAGATACTACTTTCATATAAAAACTACAACAATAACTAAAAAGAGAGAAAATTAGATGGAAAATTTACAAATACAAGCGACAAAATACACACCAGAGATAGCTCTTGATCTAAAAGGGATCATTTCACTTGTTGGGAAATCTTATCCAGAAAATACATTTGAGTTTTATGCTCCACTGATGCAATGGATAGAGGAGTATTTTAAAAATGAACCTGCAAAGAAGACGGTTGTCAATATGGAGATCATCTACTTTAACTCAAGTAGTTCAAAACTTTTTTTTGATTTTTTTGATCTCTTAGAAGAGAATGCAAATGAACACGAGATAGAGATCAACTGGATTTACGATGAAGAAAATGAGAGTGCAGAGGAAGCAGGAGAAGATTTTATCGAAGATTTTGAAAAGTTAGACATAAAACTTGTAACAAAGTAGCTAAAGAGATGCAAACTCATGAAAATAAACTTATTGCTGAAATCAAAGCCTTGAAAGAGGAGTTTATCAACACCACCGATAAACTGATCAAAGATGTCAAGCGACAAGATAAAATTATGGCAAGAAGTGATAAACGACAAAAACAAGAATATGATGAGTTGATGGCTTTAAAAATCGAGATAGAAGAGACCCAAAAAGAGGTTGTCTTCACTATGGGTGCTATTGGTGAAAGTCGTTCAAAAGAAACAGGCAATCATGTTAAAAGAGTTGCTCAATACTCTTATCTTCTAGCAAAACATTATGGTTTATCTGATAAAGAGTGCAAAATGCTAGAGCAAGCTTCTCCTATGCACGATATTGGTAAGATTGCTATCCCAGATGCTATTTTAAACAAACCTGGGCGTTTTAATGATGAAGAGAGAGCTATTGTAGAAACTCATGCACAATTAGGTTATGATATACTACAATACTCTAAGCGTGAACTCATCAAAATGGCAGCTATTGTTGCTTATGAACATCATGAAAAATACAATGGCACAGGTTATCCAAATAAGCTCAAAGGTGAAGATATACATATATATGGTCGTATCACAGCCTTAGCAGATGTTTTTGATGCTTTAGGCTCTTCAAGAGTATACAAATCAGCATGGGATGATGAAAGAATTTTTAAGATGTTCAAAGAGGAGAGAGGTGAGCATTTTGATCCAGTGCTTATAGATATTTTTTTTGATCATTTAGATGAATTTTTACATATTCGAGATAGTATGAAAGATATATGAGTGAACTAAATCTTACTAAAAGTAAAATTTGGTTAATATTACGAACATGAAATATAAAGGTAAATTATGGGATTAGCAATAGGTCTAGTAGGACTTCCAAATGTAGGTAAATCAACAACTTTTAACGCCCTCACAAAAGCGCAAAATGCAGAGGCGGCTAACTACCCGTTTTGCACAATAGAACCAAACAAAGCTATCGTTCCTGTTCCAGATAAAAGACTGACAGAGCTTGCTAAAATAGTAAATCCTGAAAAAATCCAGTACTCTACTTTAGATTTTGTAGATATTGCAGGTCTTGTTAAGGGTGCTTCTAAAGGTGAAGGTCTTGGAAATAAGTTTTTATCCAATATCCGTGAAACTGAAGTTATTTTACACATAGTACGATGTTTTGATGATGACAACATCGTTCACACAGAGGGAAGCATAGACCCATTGCGTGATGTAGAGATCATAGAGACTGAACTAATACTTGCAGATATTGAAGTGCTTCAAAACAGAATGGATAGACTCAAAAAACAAGCTAAAGCAGACAAAGGGGCAAAAGCCACTCTTGAGATGGCTGAACAACTCTTAGAGTTCCTTGCAGATGGTAATATGGCTCGAAACTTTGAACATGCAGACTCTGATGAGTATAAACAACTTAACCAAGAGATTAGGTTTTTAACAAATAAAGAGATTATGTATGGTGCTAACATTGATGAAGAGAGTTTTGAAGATGAAGGTGGTGCAGAAGATGAAAATGAGTATATCCATACACTAGCACAACATGCCAAAGACAATAACTGTGAGATGATAACACTTTGTGCAAAAGTTGAAGAGGAGCTTATCGGACTTGAGGATGAGGAAGCAGCAGCTTTTTTAGCAGAACTCGGCATAGAAGAGAGTGGTCTTAATCAAATCATCCATAAAGGTTTTGATAAACTTGGTCTCATGAGCTACTTCACAGCTGGAGTCAAAGAGGTTCGTGCTTGGACTATTCACAAAAATACAACAGCACCAAAAGCAGCAGCAGTGATCCACAATGACTTTGAAAAAGGTTTTATCCGTGCTGAAGTTATCGCCTATGAGGACTTTGTAGAATTTGGTGGCGAAGCCAAAGCGAAAGAAGCTGGCAAGATGCGACTAGAGGGAAAAGAATACATCGTCAATGATGGTGATATTATGCACTTTAGATTTAATGTCTAATTTGTGCATACTACAAGTAGCTATAAAAGCCCATAACTACGGGATTTTATGAAATGCTACCGTTATAAATAACTATAAATACCACACAGCTGGTATCACTTACATAATTACAAAAACAACTAATATTACAAAATCAAGATTGTCCAAAGATGGCAAAAATATTATTTCTACAAATATAATACATGAGCATCCATTTAAGTTATCAATACGAGCTTCAAAACTTGTTGATGGAAAACGAAAAGTAAAAAAGAAAGTTCTGGAGTTTTCAGCAGATATTGCATTTACAAAAGCGATAAAAGAAGCTATTAAGAGACCACTGCACAGTAACACAACAGAAAAATTCTCCATAATCCCCCTATATCAAGGGGTTTAAAGCACTTTTTAGCTATAATATTACATATATATAAAGGTAATTTTTCTAAAATAAGGTGATA
>JALUXP010000088.1 GCA_027013295.1 Sulfurimonas sp. | reverse complement strand
CAGCATCAAGTAACTTGAGCTTTAAAACATGTTTTTCAGTAATAACAGTTTTAAACTCTCCCTCAAAGACTTTGATGTCAAGCACAAAAGCTTCAACATGCACATTACGTTTACGCCCTTCTTTGTGACGTACACGGGCAATAACATCTACTTCATCATTCAACTTCACAGGAGAGAGAAACTGGCAGTCACTTGCTACTAATACTACATTTCTTTCATTCACCGCAAGCATTGCAGCATAGTCCGCCGCACCAAAGATAAAACCTCCGTGAATGAGTCCTACATCATCAGCAAGCATCTCAGGCAGTGTTGCTAAACGCACTTCAACATACCCCTCTTCTATCTTTATAAGCTCACCACAAAGGTTTTCATTAATGCGGTTATGTGTTTGAACAAGTACCTGTTCTGGTTCATCACGGTAATCTTCTATCTCAAATTCTTCTTCATTCTCTGCCATTATTTCTTGTCCTTAATTAATCTCACATAGACTCGCTGTGGAGCTGGATAGCCCTCAACAGTTTTACTCTTGTCATTTGCATCTAAAAAATCTTCAAGAGATTGTCCCTCGATCCACTCTGTTTTTCTCTGCTCACTGGCATCTGTTACAGAGGTCTCAAGCACTTCAAACGCAGTAAATCCCGCTCGCATACACCAGTTTCTGAGTGCTTTTATGGTAGGCACAAAGTAGATGTTTGGTATTTTAGAGTAACTAGACTCCGGACAAAGTGCCATCTCCTCATCACCATCTATGTAAAAAGTATCTAAAATGACTTCGCCCTTTTTCTCCAAACCTTTGTAGAGAGATTTAAGCATCGCAACAGGATCACTTCGATGATAAAGCACTCCAAGACAAAAGATGGTATCAAACTTCTCTTCGTAAAACTCCAAGTGCTCCACACCCAAAAGTTCATACACAATTTCACTCTTTACAAAATGGTTTATGAAATCAAACTGCGTTTTATAAAGTGGTGAAGGATCAAATCCTACAAGCAATTTCGGTTTGTCCTCTTGCATACGGAACATATAGTAACCGTTGTTACATCCTATATCGGCAACTTTTTTGCCTTGTAAATCAAAATGGGGACGTAGCAGATTATACTTGACATAACTCTTCCACTCGGCATCTATGAAAGTTTCTCCTACTTGAAAAGGGCCTTTTCTCCACGGCATGAGCTGTTTTGCTACGCTATAAATCTTCTCTTCATCGAAATTTCCGGAGATTTTGATAACATCACCGAGTTCAACTTCACAAGACACAGTATCCAAACTCTCTAAGGCTGTACGCAAAGGAGCGATGTTCTTCCAAGTCATCCATTTTTTTCTATCTTCTTTTATTTGTGCAATATCCATTTTATTCTTTTAACATATAAATTTAACTATAATTGTACCTAAAAATGGAGCATATCATTGCGTTTAGAAAAAAAAGCCACAGTAGCCTCAAGTAGCGTCGCAGCACTCTTGGTACTCATTAAATTAACTATCGGGGTTTTAAGTGGCTCTATTGCTGTTTTAGCCTCTGCTATTGACAGTCTTTTAGATCTCACAGTCTCCATGTTTAACTACTTTGCTCTACATAACTCCGAAAAAGATCCTGATGAGCAGTTTCATTTTGGACGTAGTAAACTCGAACCTCTTGCAGCGGTCATAGAGGGCACTATTATCTCTCTCTCAGCACTTTTCATCCTCTATGAAGCCATCGCAAAGATCATTCACAGCGAACCAATGCGCTATATGGGCGAGAGTATCACGGTAATGCTTATCTCTT
>JALUXP010000087.1 GCA_027013295.1 Sulfurimonas sp. | reverse complement strand
GAAACTATCATTAAATCAAATCAGTTTTTGAAGGAAAATAAACAGAGTTCGAATAATAGGACTTACAAGCCTAATAAGTTTGTGGATTTTTTACTCAAAACTGGATGATTTCTTGGAAAGTGTAGTTAAGTCAGTATTTAATATTAGAATTGACATTTTGTATCTTTTAGGATACAATATCATTATGTACATAATTAAACAAACAGATACATTTTGGAAATGGCTGCGTAAACTCAAAGATATAAAGGGTAAAGTAGCCGTACTTCGTAGAATTGATAGAATGAAATTGGGTAACTTTGGAGATCATAAATCTATTGGAGAAAATATATCTGAACTTAGGATAACTACTGGTCCAGGATATAGAGTTTATTACACCACTCAAAATGAAGAAATTGTGATTCTTTTGATTGGTGGTGACAAGTCAACCCAAAGTGATGATATAAAAAAAGCAAAACAAATTAATGAGGAGTTAGATGATGAATAATCTTACAACATTTGATATAGCTGAGTACCTTGATGACAAGGAAGTTATAGCTGAGTATTTAACACAAGTTCTTCAAGATGGAGATATGAACGAGTTCTTTGAAGCAGTTGGAAATGTAGCTAAAGCTAAAGGAATGAGCAAAATCGCCAATGATACAGGCTTAGGTCGTGAGAGCCTATATAAATCTTTTTCAGCTAATGCTCATCCAAAATTTGAAACAGTTACAAAGGTTCTAAATTCTTTAGGTGTTAAGCTACAAGCTACTGCATAAAAGGTTTTCAATCCTTGACGCATCGGATTCAAAATATATTGAATTTAATATGCTCAAATGCTTCTCAAAAAGTGTCACCAAAAGTGTCACTAAAAAGATGGATTATGGGTGATTAGGGGTTAATTATAGGTGACACAGTCTCGTGAAGCCCGTATTATAGGGCTATATTGCAGTTTTGCGGTACCGGCGGTCAGGGATTCGAATTCCTTCGAGCGCACCATTCTTAAACTTTCCAATTATTGGCTATACAGTACTTTTCACTATTTCATAAAAAATGCACTATTTATCAACTATGCCCTAACTCTTCAAAAACGCTCAATATGGAGAGCAATCTAAACAATAAAGCACACAAGCTAAACTCATTGCTCAGGGTGGGGTTGATGGTGCTACTGCTACTGATAAGATGGAAGCATCCCAAAAAGTCTCACAGCAAAAGGGTGCGGTAGAGGGATTGCAGAATGAAGCAGAAAAAATAGGAAAAACTATTGGTAAGAGTGCAGCGGAAGTGATGGAAGATGTTGCGAAAAAGCTTAGTGCAGGAAAATTTGCTTCCGATGTAGAAAATATAAAAATTGCAGAAGATAGCGAATTTGGAAGTTATAGTGAATATATGAAAGAAAGTTCTGCTGTTAAAGCAACGCAAGATACTGGAAGATTGAGTAAATTGATGGAGTTTGCTGCCGATCCAGAAGAAGGGCTAAATAAACTTCGAGATAACATGAATTTACAAAAAGGACTTAATGATAAGCACTCCGTAGAGCTTCAATATATATTTTTTTCCTTAATAGCAAAGTGATTTATTTTGTAACTTAGTCGAAGTTTTTCATGCTTTATAAATCCACATACAGCTAGGTGGATATAATTTCTCTGTGAAGTTGGGGTTATTTATGGAGAGGCACTCAATGGAACAGAGATGCCTGTCTCATTTGTGTGGTGGAAGTTAAGCATCCATATCTATACCACCAAAAAACTCACCTTTATATAGATTTTGTGGTAAAGAATGATACTGTAAAGTGCCTGTTTATTGGGTGAAGTTGACTTTTCTATGTTTGAGAGTTGAGTTATTTATGCCCTCTTACTTAGAATATACCTTGTGACCTTGTAGCAATTCTTTTGTTTAATGTTTTTAAGTGTATCATTTCACTTCCTTTTACAAAAAAACACTATAAAGCCCTTGTCTACGAAAATAGACAAGGTTTGAGGAGATTTAAATGAGCATCTATAGAGAATACGACATCCGTGGTATATACGAAAAAGAATTAAATGAAGCAAGTGTCAAAAAAATTGGCTATGCTCTTGCATCTAAAATAGAGGGTGAGTATGTAGCTGTTGGTTATGACGCGAGAAGTCACTCACCAATACTCTTTGAGTACCTCGTTGCTGGACTCAATGCAGGTGGAAAAAAAGTTCTTGGAATGGGGATGGTACCTACTCCTGTAAACTATTTTTGTAATTATAATGAGTTCAATGGCATTACTGCAAGTGCATCTGTAATGATAACAGGTTCACACAATCCAAGCGAATATAATGGTTTCAAAATCACTATAGACAAAGCACCATTTTTCAGTGAAGAGATCTACGCACTTGGTAGAGAGTGTGAGAGCATGACCGATATACCAAAAGTGCAAAGAGATGTCACAGAGATAGATGCAGTGAGCCGCTATGTTGACTTTCTAGTTTCAGAGTTTGGGCATCTTAAAGGGATGCCTACAAAGATAGTGTATGATTGTGGAAATGGGGTAGCCGGTGTAGTCACCCAAAAAATCTTTGATGCACTAGAACTTAATACAAAAGGTCTTTTTACCGAACCAGATGGGACTTTCCCAAACCACCACCCAGATCCATCCGTAGAAGAAAATCTCGCTGATGTAAAAGTGGCACTTCAAGATGCAGATATCGCTTTTGCCTATGATGGAGATGCAGACCGCATAGCAGTTCTCACGCACAAGAACAACATCAAAGGTGATATGATGGCTCTTCTTTACAGCATGAAGATGGACAAGCCTACTGTTGTTGGTGAGGTAAAATGTTCCCAAGTGATGTATGATGAGTTAGAAAAAAGAGGCTCTCGTGCTGTGATGTACAAAACAGGACATTCAAACCTAAAAGTAAAGATGAAAGAGATTGATGCTGATTTGGCTTGTGAGGTAAGTGGTCATATCTTTTTCAAAAATCGTTATTTTGGTTATGATGATGCTATCTATGCTACACTAAGAATGTTAGAGCTTATCCATGATGGCATCGACTTAGATGCAGAGCTTGCTAAACTTCCTGAGGTCTTTTCAACTGAAGAAATTAAAGTAAAAACAACAGAGGAAGAAAAGTTTAAAATCATAGACAAAGTTAAAGAACTACTTCAAAATCCATCCGCAGATTTCCCTACTATAAAAAATATCATCGATGTAGATGGGGTACGCATCAACTTTCAAAATGGTTGGGGACTTGTAAGAGCATCAAACACCACACCCGTATTAGTAACCCGATTTGAATCAACTTCAAAAGAGGATGCTCTTATTTATGAAGATGCTATAAATACACTCATATTAGAAGCCAAAAGTAAGATTTGATAAGCACACTCATCCTTTTAGTTGGGATGGTGTTAGGTATGGTTGCATGGCATTTTTTGTATATTCTATCACTTCTATTGCACCTTGAGTATCTAGCTCTTTGCCTAAAGTGTGTAAGTATGAAGCATAAAACTGCCAAGAGAGTAAGATGGAGTCAACTAAAAATTCAAAACTTTTTTCATCTTTCAAGGACAACTCTCCATTCCTTTCAAAAGTTCTTATACTATAAGCTATGCGTTCACGATGCTTGATGTTGTCTTCTATATACATTTTTTCTAACTGTGCATCTTTAGAAAACAAAAAGAGCATCTCTTTAAAGAAAAAACGGTATTTCCACTGCACTTGTATAAGAAGTTTTTCATGCTCTTGGAGTGCTTGTATATCTTTTGGTAGATGCTCTACAGTAAGCGTAGTCTCTTGGCGTAGTTGTTTATAAAGTAAAAAAACTATCTCTTCACGATTTTTATAATGGTAGTGCAGATTTCCAGGGCTTATGCCCATCTCTTTAGCTATATGATTTGTAGTAGCTGACTGTGTATTTGTTTCATTAAATAACTTGAGTGCTGTATCTAAAATCTTTTGTTTTGTAGACATTGTATCCCCTTATTTCAAAAGTATAGTGTAAATACTCTAAAATGTCAATATTCTTTTTATACTCAAATAATACCTAAACAAGGCACTTTAAAAAGATTTGGAAATGAATTTTTAAGATGATTAGAGTAATTGCTCTTGACTTCGTGCTTATTTTATTGATATACTTTTAGAGTAATTACACTAAATACTCAGTGTAAATAAAAACACAAGGATTACAAATGAAGTTAGTTAAGGTTTTGGCACTTAGTGCAATGATAGGTTTAGGTTCTCTTTATGGTTCAAACTATAATGTTGATACAAGTCATTCAGACATAGGTTTTAAAGCTAAACATATGATGATAAGTAATGTAAAAGGAAATTTTGAAAAGTTTTCAGGAAGTTTTAGTTTAAATGAAAAAACAAAACAATTTTCAGCTTTAAATGGTTCTGTTGAAGTAGCAAGTTTAACAACGCAAGATGCAAAAAGGGATGCACACTTACGAAGTGTCAACTTTTTTGATGTAGCAAAATACCCTATGATGCAAATGAAACTCATCAAACAAGATGGTGATGATGTAAAAATGCAACTGACTATCAAAGATGTCACAAAAGTTATAGATATGAAACTTGAAGATATTAGTGACACTATAAAAGATCCTTGGGGAAATACTCGTATAGCTTTTGAACTTCATGGAGCTATCAATAGACAAGACTTTAACATCAACTTCAACCAATTATTAGAAACTGGTGGACTCCTTGTTAGTGACAAGATTAAAATAGATATAGTCATAGAAGGTATACAAACAAAATAATTTAAAGAGAGCAGTTTCTTGTGGGAGGGGGATTGGCATTAAAAGTATTACCTACCAATTGAGGAGACTAATCTTGGTTTAATATACTTCTCATAACAGAATTGCTATAATCCTTTAAAAATAATTTATAGGATTATTATGAAAACTCATACTCTTTTGATGCCCCTAGATATGCATCTTCATCTCCGCGATGGTGTTATGCTCGAAAACATAGCACCCCTGAGTGCATATAGCTTTAGTGGTGCTGTTGTTATGCCAAACCTTGTTCCTCCAGTAAGTTCACTTGAAGATATACAAAGTTATAAAGAGCGGATAATGGCAGCTGTTCCAAACGACTATTTTGAACCATATATGACTCTTTTTTACAAAAACTATGATAAAAAATTTCTAGAGAGTGTAGCAAATGAACTCACTGCTATCAAACTCTATCCTGCAGGAATTACGACAAACTCTGAAGGTGGAGTCAGTTCTTTTGACATAGAAGAGATGCGACCTACCCTGGAGGCTATGAGCGAACTCGAAATTCCTCTTTGTGTCCATGGAGAAACAGATGGTTTTGTGATGGACAGAGAGGCTGAGTTTATGAGCATTTATGAACTCCTTGCTTCAAACTTTCCAGACCTTAAAATCATCATGGAACACATCACAACGAAAGCTGCTGTAGATATGCTAGATAAGTTTGATAACCTCTACGCTACCATCACAGTGCATCACTTACTCTTAACACTCGATGATGTTGTTGGGGGTATGATGATGCCACACAACTTTTGTAAACCCATCGCAAAAAGACCAGAAGATTTAGATGCACTACTGAGTATTGCTCTTGAAGCACATCCTAAAGTGATGTTTGGTTCTGACTCAGCACCGCATCCACAGGAGAAAAAAGAGAGTTGTGGTTGTGCGGCTGGTGTTTTTACAGCACCTATCGCCTTACAGCTTTTATGTGAGATATTTGAACAGTATGATAAACTAGATAACCTCCAAGCATTTGTAAGTGATAACGCACAGAGCATCTACGGAATTTGCCCAGAATTTAAGGAGATTATTCTTGAAAAAAGAGCTTTTATAATTCCACAAAAATACTCAAATGTTGTCCCAATGTATGCAGGGGAAACCTTAAAATGGGCGATACAAAGCGTAGAGTGAATAACTAAAACAAGGAAATAGATTTGCAAACAAACAATTTTTTGACCTATGCAGAAAATGCACTAGATTATGGGATAATGGGGATTTTGATATTGATGAGTATCGTGACGCTCTGGTTGTTTATAGAGAGGATGATGTTTTATAAAAGTGTTCGTATAGAGGACTATAAACATAGAGATAATCTTGACTTAGACTTAACTGACAACATTAGTGTTCTCAGTGCTATTGGAACGAATGCCCCCTATGTTGGGTTACTTGGGACAGTTGTAGGAATCATGATAACTTTTTATACTCTTGGTGATGTGGGTGCAGTTGATGCAAAAAAGATTATGATAGGACTTGCACTTGCGCTGAAAGCTACTGCTATGGGTCTTGTTGTAGCGATGCCAGCTATCGTAGCCTACACAATTACTCTTCGTAAGATAGAGCGTATTTTAACAAAGTATGATGTAGCCAATGAAGTGTAAAAAAGCTCCAAAAAGATTTGATTCTATCAATGTAATCCCATTTATAGATATCATGCTTGTACTGCTCGTCATGGTTCTTACAACGGCTACTTTTATCAAACAAGGTGTCATACCAGTTGAACTACCAAAAGCAAAAGCTACAAAAAAAGAAGACCTTAAAAAAGAGATAAGTATCTATGTCAATGTCAAAGGTGAGATGTTTTTTGAAAAAGAGAAAGTTAATGCGGCAGAACTTGAGAAGAGACTCTCTAAGATAGATAAACAACAGACTGTAGTTTTACGAAGTGACAAAGAATCTCGTTTTCAAGACTTTGTAACAGTGATGGATATACTCAAGCGTTTAAAACATGAACAACTTTTTATCGTTACTAAAAAATAATATAAACTCTAATACTTTTTATCCATCAACTTAAGTCTAGTCTTTAAACTAGACCCATTTTCCTTCTGAACCTCATCTCTTTGAAGTTTTGATTTGGGACTCTTGTCTTTAAAAACCTTTTTCTCAATCTTATCTACATCATGAAAAAGTGTTGATGCTATAAAAAATAAAATCATTATAACAACAACACTCGCATAAAGAAGCAAATAATTCTTTATGTGCCCTGATTCAAAAGGATTGTTCACCTACATCATTCCTGGCATGCCCATTTGAGGTGGCATACCACCACCCATCTCTCCAGCTGGTGCTGGGTTATTTTCTGGCAATTCATAGATAGCTGTTTCTGTCGTAAGAAGCATAGAAGATACTGATGTAGCATTACTAAGAGCAACTCTCGCTACTTTTAGTGGGTCAATGATTCCCGCCTCAAACATATCTACATACTCACCATTTGCAGCGTTAAAACCGATCTTTTCATTTTCTGCATTTTCTACAGCATTGACAACTACACCTGTATCATATCCAGCATTTTCTGCGATTTGTTTCATCGGTGCTTTTACGGCACGAAGGATTATCTCACAACCTATTTGTTGATCACCTTCTAATTCTAAAGAAACTTTTGCAGCTGCACGAACAAGTGCAGCACCACCACCAATGATGATACCCTCTTCTACGGCAGCTTTTGTTGCACTCAGTGCATCATCAACTCTATCTTTTTTCTCTTTCATTTCAGTCTCAGTTGCGGCACCAACTTTGATAACAGCTACTCCACCACTAAGTTTTGCAAGTCTCTCTTGAAGTTTTTCTTTATCGTACTCACTTGAAGTGCTCTCAAGTTGTGTTTTGATTTCAGAAATTCTAGCTTTTACTGCATCTTCTGCACCTGAACCATCTACGATAACAGTGTTATCTTTGTCGATCACTACACGAGAAGCTTGACCAAGTAAAGAGATTTCAGCACCCTCTAGTGTATGTCCTGTCTCTTCAGCTATCACAGTACCACCTGTAAGTGTTGCAATATCTTGAAGCATAGCTTTTCTTCTATCTCCAAAACCTGGAGCTTTTACTGCAGAGATGTTTAAAACTCCTCGAAGTTTGTTTACAACTAGAGTTGAAAGAGCCTCCCCCTCTACATCCTCAGCGATGATAAGAAGTGGGCGAGAAGTTTTTTGAACTTGCTCTAAAACTGGAAGTAAATCTTTTAAAGAAGAGATTTTACTATCAGCTAAAAGAATCCAAGGATTTTCTATCTCCGCAGTCATTTTCTCAGTATTTGTGATAAAATAAGGACTAAGATAACCACGGTCAAACTGCATACCCTCAACAACATCTAACTCATCAGAAATACCCTTAGCTTCTTCAACAGTGATAACACCATCTTGACCAACTTTCTCCATAGCTTCTGCTATCATATCACCTATAGTAGCATCAGAGTTAGCAGAGATAGTCGCAACCTGTGCTATGTCTTGCTTACCATCTACTATTTTACTTGCAGCTTTGAGGTTTTCTAAAATCTTTGCACAAGCTTTATCCATCCCGCGTTTTACTTCAATTGGATTTGCCCCAGCAGTAATATTTCGCAGTCCTTCACTAAAAATAGCGTTTGCAAGAACAGTTGCAGTTGTCGTACCATCTCCTGCCTCATCAGCGGTATTTGATGCTACTTCTTTAACAAGTTGTGCACCCATATCTTCAAGCTTATCTTTTAATTCTATCTCACGAGCTACCGATACACCATCTTTTGTAAGTACAGGAGCTCCATAAGATTTCTGTATAAGTACATTACGACCACGAGGTCCCATAGTCACTTTTACTGCATCTGTAAGTTGTGCAACACCACGAGCCAACGCATTACGAGCGTTATCTGAAAATATTATCTCTTTTGCCATCTTAAAATTCCTTCAATTTTATTTATTACGCTATGATTCCAAAGATGTCATCAACATCTATTATAAGATACTTCTGAGCATCCAATGTCACTTCATTACCAGTAAATTTACCAAATAAAACTGTGTTTCCAGCTGATAGATTTTTAACTTCTTCACTTACTGCTATCACTTCACCTTGTGATGGTTTTTCACTAGCATTATCGGGAATAATTATTCCCGATGCAGTCGTTGTAGCTGACTCTACTCGTTTTACCAAAACTCTATTTCCTAATGGTTGAAAACTCATGTAAAATTCCTTTATGTGTATTTATTTTTAGAATATTACCCAAAGTAAGGTAAATTTTAGGTAAATCACATTATAATTCCGTCCTCTTAAAAGATGTCAGGGTAGCTCAGCTGGTTAGAGCACTGGTCTCATAAGCCGGGGGTCGGGGGTTCAAGTCCCCCCTCTGACACCATTTACAAGAGAACTTTTACACAATCCGGATTAGCTCAGCGGTAGAGTAGGTGACTGTTAATCACTTGGTCGCTGGTTCGAATCCAGCATCCGGAGCCATCTTTAAACCCCTACAATACGACACTTAAACAACTTAACTCTTTTAATTTCTAACCTTTTTCTAACCACTCAATGTAGAACTTTAAGTGCCTCTCCATAAATAACCCCAACTTCAGCAATAAGGCTATTTATGGAGAGGCACTTACATGGAAACTGAGGAGGTTTGATAATCTCAAAAAATAGCTAAATGTGCTATAATTGTAAAAAAAGATAAGGAGTGTGTGATGCAAACTAAATTTCAACCAATGTTACTGTTAACTGTAAACAACTCCAAAGAGAATTATCAAGATCAGATAAAAGCTCTTGAACTATTTTTCAAAGACGCATTTCCACAAACAGTTCCAACAAATATTATAAAATTTGGTGCTGGAACTGCACTCTCTATTATTTTTAACATAGGTTGAGTTTTGATATTGACTTGTTTCTAGTAGACCACTCCTGTGTACTTGTTTGGAAGATTGCAAATGACACATCTGTAAATGCTAAAAAGATTAGAAAGTTTTTAGTCTCACTGAGTGGAAGATTAGTCCAAAAAGACAAAGAGTTTACACATCCAGCACTGCTTGCTGGTTTAGAGAACTATATACAGATGTTAGGCTTGATGAGTTTGTTTAGTAGGGAAGAGTTATTGGATATGAAGCAGGAGTTAGTTAAGATAATGGGAATGGATAGTTAGATAGATATTTGTGTAGAAAGGTATGTATATAATCCTATTATCTATTGTCTTGATTTTTAAAGGTTAGAAAAATATTGAAATCAAAAAGAAAATGTAGCATAAAGTTACAGGTTAGGAAGGAATAAGGATTTTGAAAAGGTTGTCTTGACTTTTTTGGGTGGTATAGTATAATTTCCGTTAGATTTTAAGCCAGTTTCTATTTTTTCTGTAAATTATTTTCTATCAACAGCTATTTTGCACCTTTTGTGTAATTGAAGTTAGGGACATACTCTTATCAGAAGTATTATACACTGAAAAGAATTAATAAAAAATAGAAGTTCTTTAAGATAGGATTTGAGGAATTAAAAAGAACTTTAAGGAATGATATTTTAACAACTTCTCGACTCAATTTTGACTCGAAAAATAATTATTTCTCCTTATCGCTTAACTGGATAAAGCAGTCCCCTCCTAAGGGATAGCTCATGGTTCGAGTCCATGTAGGGAGACCAACTTGTTTTAGGTATATTTCCAATCCCGAAGATGAGATGCTTTTCTTCGAGTAAATCAGTTAAGAATTTATCTTATCCTTTATAACTTTTGCCAAATCACTACACTTTAAAATTTTATTACTATATGAAAGTTCATCTTTTAAGAGTATATCTACAAAAGCACTCCCTACTATCACACCATCTGCACCTTTGACTTTATCTTTTGCTGTTTTTTCATTGACTCCGAAACCTACATATACTGGTGTTTTAGTGTACTTTTTGATATTTGATAAAAAAGGTTGCAAGTCTTCGGCCACTCCTGAGCCAGTAATGCCAGTGTATGCAACCATATAGATAAACTTTTGTGCATCACTGACAAGCTCTTTGATGCGTTGGTCTGAGTCTGTTGGGGCTACAAAAGAGATGTTAGAGATATTGTTTTTATCAAAGAGTGCTTTATATAATAATGCTTCTTCATGTGGTAGATCTGGGATGATCATCCCACTGAGTTGGAGTTTATTGGCAAGAGGTAAAAGTTGCTCCATCTTTTGTTGATAAAATGAGTTAAAATAGCCCATCCAAAGTGTATCAACCTTAGGAGCTATCTCTTTTGTTATCTCTAAAAGATGTTCAAATTTAAAACCAAGTTTTAAGGCTTTATGATTTGCTTTTTCTATGAGTGGACCATCTGCTACAGGGTCTGAGAATGCAACTCCAAGTTCTAGTGCATCTACACCATTTTCACCAAGAGCTAAACCAAGGTCGATACTAAAAGATTTTTCAGGATAGCCTGAAGTTATATATGCTACTAATTTTTTCAAGTTTTATCATCCAAGTCTGGTATTTTAAGTAGGGAGTATTTTACTTTGGTTAGGTCAAGGTCTTCTCTTATCTCGGTCTGCCATTGAGCAAAAACATCACTTACCTCTAAGAGCCAATTGACAGTTTTCTCATTGATAGGTTTAGGGTTAGACCTCAAATCTTCCAAAAATTCTTCGACAAATCTTGAAAGTCTATTCATTGGGGTGATCTTTAAAAAACCAGAAGCTGATTTGATATTGTGAAAAACACGAAAAAGTTCATTTAAACTTCTTTTATACATCTCTTCATTTGCCAAATCTATTATCATAACTTCCATGCTCTCAACCATCATAGTATAATGGTCATAAAACTCATCTACTATCTCATAATCAAAAGAAGCATCTAGATTGGTCCTTATTCCCATAAAATATTTCTCCTATTTAATGTAATTGTATCAGTTTTTAGTTAAAATACTTTTATGAATAAAAAAATGACGATAACTTCAATCAAAAAAGCTAAAGGTCTTCAACCTCTTGTGATGATAACTGCTTATGATGCACTCTTTGCAAAACTCTTAGAGCCTAGTAGTGACATGATACTTGTAGGTGATTCACTCAACATGAGTTTTGCTGGAAAGGTAGATACTTTAAGTGCTACGCTTGATCAGATGATATACCATACAAATGCAGTATGCCAAGGTGCAAAAAACTCCTTTGTTGTTTGTGATATGCCTTTTGGTACCTACACAACAAAAGAAAAAGCATTAGATAATGCAATGAGAGTTTTCCAAGAAACAGATGCAGACTGTGTCAAGATAGAGGGTGGTAGTGGCAAAGCGGAGATTATAGAGCATCTTGTGAATAATGGCATCGCTGTATGTGGGCATATTGGATTGTTACCTCAGTCTGTGAGAGGTGAGGGTGGCTACAAAGTCAAAGGTAAAACAGAGGAGGAACAAGAATCTCTCCTAGAAGATGCTAAAGTCGTAGAGGCATCTGGTGCTTTTTGTATGGTTATAGAGGGGGTCAAAGCAGATGTTGCAAAAGAGATTGCACAAAGCGTCAGCATTCCGGTTATAGGGATAGGTGCTGGAAAAGATGTTGATGGGCAAGTTTTAGTATTTTCAGATATGCTAGGACTCTTTGAAGATTTTACACCTAAGTTTGTTAAGAAGTATATAGATGGTGCATCTTTGGTTAAAGATGCACTAAGCTCTTACGCACAAGAGGTACAGACAAAAAAATTCCCAAAAGAGGAACATACTTACTAATGGAACGCATTGTAGAGATAGAAACTTTTAGTGCAGATGAAGAGATATCTGAAGTGACATTGCGTCCTGATGCTTGGAGTGAATACATAGGTCAAGATCAGATTAAAAAAAATCTGAGTGTATTTATAGAGGCTTCAAAAAAAAGAGATGAGGCACTAGACCATGTTCTTTTCTATGGACCCCCTGGTTTAGGTAAAACTACCTTAGCTCTCATCATAGCAAATGAGATGCAAGCGAACATCAAAGTAACTGCCGCTCCAATGATAGAAAAAAGTGGCGACTTAGCAGCTATACTTACAAACTTAGAGAAAGGTGATATATTGTTTATAGATGAGATTCACCGTCTCTCTCCAGCAGTTGAAGAGATACTTTACTCTTCGATGGAAGATTTTCGTATAGATATTATCATAGGAAGTGGTCCCGCTGCACAAACTGTGAAAATTGATCTACCAAGATTTACCCTCATAGGTGCGACAACTCGTGCAGGGATGCTCTCAAACCCACTTCGAGATAGGTTTGGTATGAGTTTTCGCATGAACTTTTACTCTTCAGAAGAACTTTCAAAAATCATTACACAAGCCTCTTTAAAGTTAGAAAAAAAGATCATCAAAGAAGCCTCATTCGAGATTGCAAAAAGAAGTCGCGGAACACCTCGTATAGCTCTTAGAATATTGCGTCGGGTGCGTGACTTTGCAGATGTTGCTGATGAAGAAAGTATAGAGCATCATAGAACAAAATTTGCACTTGAGGAGCTTGGTATTAACTCTTTTGGTTTTGATGAGATGGATTTAAGACTTTTAAAACTTTTAGCATCTGCCAAAGGTAGAGCTATGGGACTGAGTACGATCGCTGCATCACTGAGTGAAGATGAGGGGACTGTTGAAGATGTACTTGAACCCTATCTTTTGGCAAATGGTTATTTGGAACGAACAGCAAAAGGGCGAAAAGCTACTCGAGCTACCTATGATGTGCTCAATATAAACTATATAAACGAGGATGGGACACTATTTTGAAATACAATAAAATCTATATCTTCTCTGGGCTAAATTTTATAAATAAAATTTGCTCCTCCGAAGGATTTTATCTATGAAACCGCAGTATTTTGTAAGCATATTATTTGGAGTCTCCCTTTATTGGATGTATCTCCTATATACACCTTTTATTTTGACGATGACTATCGCAGCCCTTTTAGCTATCAGCACATCAAGTTTAGACCGCTATTTTGGGCAGTTATTTAAGTCAAAATTATTGGCAGCACTTTTATCTAGTTTCTTATTGGCTGTGCTCTTTTTCGCTCCTCTTGGATATTTTTTAACTGAACTTACCATAAGATTAAATAGTATAGAAAAAGAATCTTTTGATATTCTTGTTATACACATTACAAAGTTTTTTACGAATCCTCCAGAGTATTTGGCTTTTTTGAAACCCTATATTATGGAAAATTTACACTATGTTGATATGAATGAGATAACAAAAAAACTTATCTCTTTAACTGGTGCTATTGGGGCTTTTAGTGCTGGTTTTTTAAAAAATGCCTTTTTGGTCATTATCTTTTACTTTTTTTCTCAGTATAATGGGAAAAAAGTTGTAAGCTTTTTAAAAAGAATCATCCAAATATCTGATGAAGAATCATCGCAACTTGTAAAAGAGTTGACCTCTGTCATGAGTGTTGTTTTTTACTCTATTATTGTTACTGCTACTTTTGAGGGTATTTTGTTTGGTGTGGCTATCTCTGCTATGGGATACAATGGACTTCTATTTGGTATTATGTACGGTTTTTCCTCTCTTATTCCAGTGATTGGTGGAGTTTTTATGTGGTTACCATTTATGTTGTGGGAGTTCTCTCTTGGGGATACCAATACTGCCATATTTATTGCACTGTACTCTATCATTGTTATATCTGTCATCGCTGATACTTTTGTGAAACCACTCATTATCAAAGGGATAAATCAGAAACTTTTAACAGATGATGATACTCGGATACATGAGATAGTGATTTTCTTTGCTATCTTAGCAGGACTTTCTACTTTTGGTTTCTGGGGAATGATACTAGGACCTGCAATTACCGCTTTTTTCCTAACTATTTTAAAACTTTATGAGGCTAGGGCAAAAGAGGCTTAGTCTAATTGTATATCTCTGCTTTATCACTTTTCCAACGACGATGTAACCAAAACCAAAACTTTGGCTCTTTAGTGATGATCTCACTGAGCCAATCAGCTTGAAGCTGTGTAGCTTTGAGAATATCTGCATCTATATCATCAGTTTTTTCAACTTTTATCTCATCAAAAAGCATCAGCGTATAGTGCTCTTCATCATCAGTTCGTATAGTAACAGGAATGATAGCAGCATTGAACTTTCTAGCGAGATAGGCTGCAGTAGAAGTTTGTCTGATGGGTTTACCCATAAAGTTTACAATAACACCCTCTTTTTTATTCATATTTGTATCTATAAGTAGTCCAGAAGCCTTTGCCTTTCTGATAAGTTTTATCAGGGGCTTGACAACATTGGTTTTCTCTAGGTTGGTATTGCCAAAAGAGGCTCGTGCTTCTAGTAACCACTGTTCATATTGAGAATTTTTGAGCTTTTTGTAAACTGCAGCGAGTGGTTCAACAAAGGCACCCAAAGATGCACCACCCAACTCCCATGAGCAGTAATGTGTTGTTACATAGATAACTGCACGACCTTGGGCATGAACCTTATCAACAGCCTCTTTATTTTGGACTGTAACCTTTTTTGCTAAATCTTCTTTGGACATATAGCGAAGCTCCATAAGATGCAAGAAGTTATACATGAGATTTTTAAAGGAATATCTCGTTATCTCATCTATCTCCTTATCACTCATTTTTCCATCAAAGGCATAAGTTAAGTTCTGGTAAGCAATTCGCCTATACTTTTTTGAACCGAGATAAGCGATTTTCCCAAGGAGTGTAAAAAAAGATTTTCTTGTTTTATGTGGCAAGAGCATTAAAAATTTTTCTAAAAATAAAAAGAGGTAATAACCAATCATCAAAATCCTTTGTAATACGCAATTATATCAAAGTCAATGTAAATAGCCTTTTGCTATAATTACATCAATAAAAAAAAGGTCATATCATGGTTGCATTGGATATACAAAAGTTTTCCGAAGGTCGTACAAAAGCTAGGGCGTATTTTTGTTACCTATTTTCAAAAAATATACCAAATAGACTTCCATCTCTGAGTGTAGAGATGATTATGCCAAGACTGCTGAAGATAAAAGCAGATTTGGAAAATTGTGAGGGGGTTTATCTTTTAGATCATCGTGGTGTTCAGGTCACTCCAACTTTTACAGCAAACAGACAGATAGATGATGATGCTGGTAAGATAAGAGCAGATCGTGCTTATTATTATCGTGCTGTTCGTGAGGGTAGATGTAGCATTACTGACCCATATCCATCACTTATAACACAAGATTTAACTATCACTGCATCACAACCAATCTATAGTGAAAATGGCGATTTAAAATATGTAGCATGTTTGGATATGCCTTTGGGTGAGGTTATCAAAATCTCCCATTTCAACAAATCAGATTCTTTCTTTTCGGGTTTGTTCAAATATGCATATTCTGCTTTTTCATTTGCACTCATGGCAGTTGCTTTGTTGCTTTTCTTTAGTGCTATTGAGAGCTTTTTTGCAAATGAAATCTCTGTAAAACATATGGTAATAGAAGATATGTTTAAAGCTACTATCCTTTTAACATTGTCCTTGGCGATATTTGATCTAGCAAAGACACTCATAGAGGAGGAGGTTCTTGGAAGGCATAAAGAGCATAGCATATCAGGGCCACACAAGACAATGGTGAAATTCTTAGGATCTATTATTATCGCACTTTCCATAGAAGCACTCATGCTTGTGTTTAAGTTTGCCATAACAGACCCTCAAATGTTAGTGAAGGCTATTTATATTATTGGTGGTGTTGCTATGCTGATTGTGAGTTTGGCGATATATATAAAATTTACAAAGTTGAGGGCAGATGAATAATGATAGCGATAGTTGATTACAATATGGGAAATCTTGCAAGTGTACAAAATGCCTTTAGCTCTTTGGGTAAAGAGAGTGTTGTAGAAAGTGATCCAAGCAAGTTTAAACAATATGACAAACTTGTCTTACCTGGTGTTGGTGCTTTTGGAGATGCGATGGAGCATCTAAGAGAGAGAGAGATGCTAGATGCTCTTAGGGAGTATGCAAAGAGTGGTAAGCATATGCTAGGTATCTGTCTTGGGATGCAACTACTTTTTGAGAGTAGTGATGAGTTTGGTGAGCATCAAGGTCTTGGCATCATCAAGGGTAAAGTAAAAGCTTTTGATAGATCAAAATTTAGTGAACCTCTTAAGGTGCCACATATGGGTTGGAATAGAATATTTACAAAAAAACATCCGCTTTTTGAGAACTTAGATGATGCTCATTACCTTTACTTTGTGCATACCTATCATGTTCTCTGTGATAACGAAGCAGATATTATAGGGCGTACAAACTATGGTTATGAGTTTACCTCTGCAGTTGCACATGACAATATAATGGGTATTCAACCTCACCCAGAAAAAAGCCATAAAAATGGCTTGAAAATTTTAGAAAATTTTATAGGATTATAAATGACACTTTACCCAGCAATAGATTTAAAAGATGGAAAAGCAGTTCGCCTCACAAAGGGCTTGATGGAGAGTGCAAAGATTTATTCAGATGAACCTTGGCAGTTGGTGAAAAAATTTGAAGAGATGGGTGCCGAGTGGGTGCATCTCGTTGATCTCAATGGTGCTTTTGCAGGGGAACCTAAAAATTTAGAACAAATTATAAAAATTCGACAAAATTGTAAGGTAAAATTAGAGTTGGGTGGTGGCATTAGAGATGAGCCTACTATCCAAAAAATGCTAGAAATTGGAATAAATAGAATTATTTTAGGCTCAATTGCTGTTAAAGATGCACAATTTGTAAAAGATATGGCAGCTAAATACCCAATAGCTGTCGGGATAGATGCGATAGATGGTTTTGTTGCAGTTGAGGGTTGGGGGGAAGTCTCCTCTATGAGGGCTACTGATCTCGCAAAAGAGTTTGCAAATGCTGGTGTTGAAGCTATCATCTGTACAGATGTAGGCAAAGATGGTACTTTGTCAGGGGTGAATGTGGACTTTACAGTTGATATTGCACAAGCAAGTGGTATAAGTACGATTGCAAGTGGTGGCGTTAAAGATGAAAGTGATATAAAAGCACTTATTGCGACAAAGAAAGTTGATGGTGTTATCATAGGAAAAGCATATTATGAAGGTAGATTAGACCTAAAAAAAATGTTTAAATTGTTAAATTAATAGAAATAAAATAAAAATTTTGCTATCATAATGATAATAATTTTATAAAATAGTTATATATAAAGGATTCTAGTTGAAAATACTTGTTGTTGATGATAGCTCTACAATGCGTCGTATTATTAAAAATACTCTTGCTCGTTTAGGGTATAAAGATATTTTAGAAGGTGCTGATGGAGTTGAGGGTTGGAGTGAAATGGACACTAATCCAGATATTGAAATGCTTATTACTGACTGGAATATGCCAGAGATGAATGGACTTGAGTTGGTTAAAAAAGTTCGTGGTGATGAGCGTTTTGTAGATTTGCCAATCATTATGGTAACTACTGAGGGTGGTAAATCTGAGGTTATTACTGCACTTAAAGCTGGTGTTAACAACTACATAGTAAAACCATTTACACCACAGGTACTTAAAGAAAAACTTGCTGTTGTTATGGGTGTTCCGGAGTGATGGATATAAGCCAATAATGAGAGAAAGCTATTATGAGCTCACTATCAAGGTTTCATCGCACTTAGATCTTTTTAGAGACTTTTTAGATGATACGGTCGATATTGGATTTGAAGAGAGTGATGATGGATTTATTGTTAGAAACGAAGAGGATTTAGAGACCCTTTCTTGGGGAATTGAGCAGTTCACAGAAGCTCTTTCAAAAGCTCTCTCTACAAATATTGAATGTGAGTGTACTCAAAAAAAACTAAAAAATGATGATTGGGTAAAAGTATATCAGCAAAGTATTGAGCCTATACAGATAGAAGATTTTTATATACATCCAACATGGGATGAGCCAAGTAAGAATTTAATCAATATTGAGATAGACCCAGCTTTAGCATTTGGAACAGGACACCATCCCACTACTGCTTCTTCATTAAGAGCTATAGCTAAGTATGTAAAAAAAGATTTTGAAGTCCTAGATGTTGGTTGCGGAAGTGGAATACTTGGTGTTGGTGCAATAAAACTAGGTGCAAAAGTAGATGCCTGTGATACAGACCCAGTCTCTGTTAAAAACACTTTAGACAATGCACAACTCAATGGTGTAGAGTTCAATAATATCTGGGAAGGTTCTTGCTCAAATACAGACAAAAAATATGATGTAGTGGTAGCTAATATCGTAGCGGATGTGCTTACATTTATAGCAAAAGACTTAAAAAATGCTCTCAAAGAAGATGGAATATTGATCTTGTCTGGAATATTGGACAAATATGAAGATAAAGTTCTGAAGTTCTACAAAGATTTAAACATACTCACAAGAATAGCTCAAGATGATTGGGTAACTTTAGTGTTAACAAAAAGGAAAATAGCTTAATGCAAAATAATCAAAATCAAAATAATAATAAAAAAAACAATAATAATAATAATTTCTTCAATCAAAATCCTTTGATAACCTTTGCTATCTTTTCAGTAGTTGTAATTTTGCTTTTTAAAGCACTTGTTGGTGACAATACAGGTTTAAATAATGGTACAAATACTTCACAAAGAGCGAAACATGTGAGTTACTCTAAACTTAAAAGTTTGGTGGCTTCAAAAAGTGTATCTAAAGTAGAGATTGGTCAAAGTTTTATCAAAGCTAAAGGGGTAGATGGTACTATCTACACTACGAGAGTTATTCAAGGTGATACAGATCTCGTTAAAGAGTTAGACAAAAAAGGCATTGACTATACTGGATTTAGTGAAACAAATTGGTTTACTGAGATGTTTGGTTGGCTATTTCCGTTTCTTATCATTATGGGTTTATGGCTCTTTTTTGCTGGTAGAATGCAAAAAAGTATGGGTGGAGGCATACTCGGAATGGGTGGAAGTAAAAATATGATCAATTCTGAAAAACCAAATACTAAGTTTGATGATGTTGCAGGCGTAGAAGAAGCTAAAGAGGAAGTGCAGGAGATAGTTGATTTTCTAAAGTATCCTGCTAGATATGTAGAGATAGGGGCTAAAATCCCAAAAGGTGTTCTTTTAGTGGGTAGTCCTGGTACTGGTAAGACTCTTTTAGCCAAAGCTGTTGCTGGTGAAGCTGAAGTACCATTTTTCTCTGTCACAGGTTCAAGTTTTATCGAGATGTTTGTTGGCGTTGGTGCTGCTCGTGTTCGTGATCTATTTGAGCAAGCAAAGAAAGATGCACCAAGTATCATTTTTATAGATGAGATTGATGCTATTGGTAAGAGTAGAGCTTCTGGTGGTATGATGGGTGGCAATGATGAGCGTGAGCAGACACTCAATCAACTTCTCTCAGAGATGGATGGATTTGGTGCTGATACCCCAGTCATCATCTTAGCAGCTACAAATAGACCAGAGATACTCGATCAAGCACTGCTCCGTCCTGGTCGTTTTGATAGACAGGTACTAGTTGACAAGCCTGATTATGATGGTCGTATTAAAATTTTAAAAGTACATATGAAAGATGTTAAGTTTGATGATGATGTTGAAGTAGAGGCTATTGCCACTCTCACCGCTGGTTTGGCAGGTGCAGACTTGGCTAATATCGTTAATGAAGCTGCACTATTAGCTGGACGAAAAAGTCAAAAAACTGTCAAACAGCAAGACTTTTTTGAATCAGTAGAGAGAGCATTAGCAGGTCTTGCTAAAAAATCAAGAAGAATTAATCCAAAAGAGAAAAAGATAGTAGCATACCATGAGAGTGGTCATGCTCTTTTAGCTGAAACTACTAAAGGTGCTAAGAAAGTATCTAAAGTGTCTATTGTTCCTCGTGGACTTGCAGCACTTGGCTATACACTCAATAAGCCTGAGGAAAATAAATACATGATGCAACAACATGAGATGTGGGCAGAAGTAGATGTTTTACTTGGTGGTCGTGCTGCTGAAGAGGTCTTTATTGGTGAGATCTCTACTGGTGCAGGAAATGACCTTGAGCGTGCTACAGATATCATCAAATCTATGGTGCAAACCTATGGTATGAGTGATGTAGCTGGTCTTATGGTTCTTGAAAAATCCCGTCAATCATTTTTAGCAAATGGTATGCCAGTAGCTCGTGAATACAGCGAAAAAATGGCACAAGATAGTGATGAATTTATCAAAAAATCGCTACAAGAAAGATACGAAACAGTCCTCACCCGTCTCAATGAGTATAATGATGCTATAGAAGAGATGGTAAAACTTCTCTACAAAAAAGAAAATATTTCAGGTGATGAGGTTCGTGAAATTATTATTAACTTTGAAGAGAAAAACAATATTGAATCCAAAGTTGAAGTTGTAGAAAATGATATAGAAGAAGAGCTAAAGCAAGATGCTACAATGGCTAAAGACTAGCCCTCTTCTCAATCCTCCTTTGATACAGTTTATCTGTATCAATCTCAAAATTAAAATAATCAGATGTAAAACCATTATCACCAACCTGTTTGAGTTGGATAGCTGCTCCCATATTATTTGTATCTTCTAAATATAAGAGACCAAGTGCATAACGGCTCTCTTTTAAAGTTTTATTTTTCATTTTCGATAGTTCTAGTAATGCGATAGCATTGGCATGATGCTCTGCAGCCGTAGAGGCTACTGCACCTAAAAACAGGGTATAAGCATCTCTTACTTTTAAGTCATCAATCAGATGATTGTACAATACATAAGATTCTTCAAAAGCTTTATCGTAGAGGCAAGCAAGAGCCAACGCACCATTGAGTTCCTGAGTATAGTTTGTCGTAGCTCCTAGAACATTACTGAGCTGTTTTCGCAAGAAATATAATCTCCCAATGTTGAGATTTTGACGAACATAAAGGTATCTAGTGATATAAGGACCATAATACAAGTCATTGAAAGAAAATTTTTGCTTTTTCAGATAATTTATAACACTAAAAGCATATTCATTTTCTTCTAGGTGATTGAAATGTGCATCTATATAGATCATATGGGGGACAATATCGTGTGGGTACAAGGTGGTAAGTGCAGTTGTAGCTTTTTTAGCAACAGCATCGTTTTTGATCTCAATAGCAATAAGTGCTTCAAGTGCAAGATAAAATGCTTTTTGTTTATAGTTGTTGTTGAGCCAATCAACAGCACTTATTGTATTGTTGTCAGCTATATAAAGTATGGTTTTTAGGAGGTCGTTATCTTCTGAATCATTCTCAAGTGTAAGGTACTCTTTAATGTCTGCTTTGAGTCGTTTATGATCTTTTTTTATGAGTTGTGCCGTCATGATTGCATAAATCCCAGAGAGATAATTTTTAGCATCAAGATGATAAGAGCTTAGAAAATGTTGATAGGCATGAGTCATGTCTCCCATTTGTGCGTAAGTAAGCGCAAGATTGTAATGAAGGATGGAGTGCTTAGGTTGTATTTTCACAAGAGAGAGAAGTTTTTCATTTGCTTTTCTTGTTTTAAATTGTAGTGCAAGCTTAATGGCTTGGACAATACCTTTGTTTACAGAGGAACTTGATGCACTTTTGTTGAGATATACTTTAGCATTATCTATACTATCAAGATAGATATTTGTAGTGCCTTTTTTTATCTCTTGTATAGAGTATTTTGGATTGAAAATCTTATACGGGGAAAAGTAAAAGATTTTTTGATATTTTATGAGCTTACTTGAGAGCATCTCTTCTCTGTAGTTCTTTTGTGCCTCTTTTGGATCAAAAAGCTCTTTTTTGAGAGTAACTTTGATCGGATAGGGTTTATAAACCTCTTCACCAAACATATCGGTTGTATTTTGAATAAGTGTACCACCAGCCGTAACTTGACCAGATTTAAGTTGGACAAAACCTAGTGCTAAAGCAGATTTTACAGGCTCTATATTATTTTGCAGTGCCTCATTGAGATGTTGTTTTGCTAGATTAAGATCTCCCACTCTTGCATAGAGAAGACCAAGAGCAAAAGAATCTTTTTTATCATAATTATTTTCTAGGTTCTCAATGGCATCATAGTTGTTGTCTAAAAGTGCATTCACTCTTGCTTTGATATGTTTTTGAGTTTTTGGATATGCATCAGTTGTAGGGTTGTTAAGCGCACTGAGCGTTTCTAAGTAGTTGTCTTTATAGTATTGGATGAGAGTATAGTAGTAGGAATATAAGTCAGAGTTTACTTCGTGAGGAAGATACGCATAGGCTAGGTCTGTATAATATTTAAAATTTATTTTATCGTTTATATGTAAAGAACATACGGCAGCATTGATTGCACTTACGCATCTTTTTTCGCCATTATTAATAGCTTTTTGAAATGATTGGAGTGCTATAGTATATTGTTTGTTTTTGAGCTGTGCAACACCAAGGTTATAGTGAGAGATAGATTCACTGTATTCGGCAATTTTTTCATATAAGAAGAGTGCCTTATCTTTAGAACCATTTGTATAAAGGTAGTTTGCTTTGGCTATCATATCATCAAGTTTAGTGAGTGCAAGATGTTTTGAACCCTTCTCTTGTAGTTTCTTTTCTATAGCATCTAAAGAGAATTCCTTTTTTGGTTTCTTTTGTGATGAGAGGGTTAAGACAAGAGTTATGATGATGAGGATAACTATAAAAACGCCAATACCAATAAAAATTATTTTCTTTTTTGTTTGGGAATTATCGTTTTTGAGAAGGGTACTCTTAACTTCCTCATCACTTCTAGCTGCATCGCTTTCTTCAATGATGATTATCTCTTCTTCTGTCTCAGCCATTCATCCCCCTTATTTTGTCTCTTTTAAGCAAAAATAGTGCCACTCTAAAAAAGTCAATATAAATTTTTTTAAAAATTCTTATTCCATCTTAATCTGTAACTGTATGCTAGATTGAAATATTGTTAAAGTGTTTGAAATAGGTGTAAGTGTTGGTGACCCCGAGGAGAATTGAACTCCTGTGACATGGATGAAAACCATGGATCCTAACCGCTAGACGACGGGGCCAAATTTTACTTTTCTCTGTGTCAAGAATACACTCACATACTAATGTATGCTTCGTGAATTATTTCCTTGATAAAAGAAAAATTCAAAGTTAATAAATTGTTTTTTTGATTTAGTTGTGCTGAAGTTTAAAGTGAAGCTTACATCTAGTAAGTGAGCTTTAAGCTGAAGTGCAAATAAATAAAAAATGGTGTCCTGTGATGGATTCGAACCATCGGCCACATCATTAAAAGTGACGTGCTCTACCAGCTGAGCTAACAAGACTGTTGCCTCTTATACTTAAGAGGTCGAAATTATAGGCAAAAAGTTTTTTTATGTCAACATATTTTGAGTAAAATTTTATAATTTGTTGATTTTTGTACCGTTTAGGCGATAAAATCATCAAAGTATAAAAACTCCAAAACTAAATACAATGTCAAATGTTAAAAAACAATGAGATATTTAATGCCTAATTTATTTGAATAAGTGTAAAATAAGCATAATTAATTTAAAGGGTTCAAATATGAACAAAATAGTTTCGTTTTTAATGGTAGTAGGCGTGAGTGTGTTTTTTAGTGCTTGTGGAGGGAGTGCAGCAAGGATAGTTATCCCCTCTTATACAGCTCCTAAAGAGGCAGCAAAAATCTCTAAGATAGAAACAAAAGATGAGTTTATCTCTGATAGTGCTTATCTTGCACTCTGGATTAATCCAGATGTGGCTAATGCAAAAAAAACAAATCCACAACTCGAGACTATGCTTATTGAAAGTGTCAAAGCAAAGATAACTGAAACAAATTTTATCACACTTGACCCTTTAGGTGGAGATGATGGTGTTGCACTCAATATGAGCATCTCAAACTATGAGTTTAAAGACAATGGCAATAAAATTTCACTTTCATTAGATGTCACTTTTACATTAGCTCGTGGGGTAGATGAATTTTTAGTAAAACAGTATAGCTCAAGAGCAAATCGTCAGTCAAAAGATAAAACAAAATTACCAACAGAGAATGAACTTGCAGCTCAAGGAGTTGACAAAGTCGTGAAATATTTCATCTCAGACATCTCTCCACTCAAAACATATCAACTTCGTGAATTTAAATCAACTCCAGAAGGTTTAGAGGTCGTTATCCCTTATGCAAAACAAAAAAACTATAAAGGTGCTATCAAAGCGATGAATAGATATAAAGGTAAAAAAGATATGAACTATTTTTATAATCTTGCAATTTTATATGAAGCAGAGGCTAGTATAACTGAAAATATGAAACTTTTAAAGCGTGCACAGTATAACTACGAGCAAGCTATGGCACAAGGTGGTTTTAAAGATAAGGTAGTCATAAATGCCAAAGCAAGATTTGATAACTTTTATGATCTACTTGACCGCACAAAAAAACAAGATAAAGCAAATGCAGCATTAAGAAAAGATAGAGACTCTATGGCTGGTAGCAGTGATGATGAGTACGAATAAAAAAGTTATATGAAGCTAAATATAAATAATTTTACACATTTAATGTTAAATTGTTATTTTATATGCTAAAGTTCGCTCAATTTAATATTAGGAAAGAAAATGACAAAGATGAAGTCTTTATGGATTCAAATAGTAGCTGTAGCTACAGTAGGTATAGTAATGAGTGGTTGTGCATCACTTCAAGAGGGTTTTGCATCACAAATGGAGGTTCCAACACTTGAGAAGCAGGCGAACCGTGTAGCAACAGGTATGACAATTGTCAGAGAAAACAATATTATGGCATTTAAAATGCCAATCTCTGCAGATGCACAATGGCCTTTGATGATTAGTGCTGAACTCAATGCTACACAAAAGCAAGATATAGCAAATATACTTCAAACAGAGCCTTATTTTGCAACGCTACAATACACAGAAAATATACAAAGAAAAATGTTAGGTTCATCTGCAACTTTAAGTCTTTTAGGTGGGTATGCAAATCTTGCCGGTGCTATTTTTAACCAGCCAATCTCCCCTTTAACTTTTAGAGCTATTCAAAAACTTGAAGCATTTTATGGTAATGATACAAAAAATTGGCCAAATATTTTTAACTTTGATGGTTCACTCAATAACTTCTTAGAATTCAAAGATGGTCAGATGAAAGAGGTAGAAGCATTGAGTGGTAATGTTTATCTAAATCTTGGTAGTGCTATGATAGCTCTTACCCCAATAAATATGCAAAAAGACTTAACTATTGCAAGATCTGATATGTTGCAATCTTTTGAAGATGTTGCCATGCTTAAAGCTGAGAAAGGTGAGAAAGAGACTACTCTAGAAACTGATACTGCACAAACAAAAAGTAAAGAGCATAAAGATTATACACCTTTAACAAGCCAAGAGAAACTAGCTATCGAGAATGATTTGACAGTAATCGAAGAGAGAATCAATAAGGCAGAATCCATAGCTGATGAAAAAGAGCAGGTATACTTTACTCTTTTAGATGAAGCAGTAATTGCACTTCAAAGTGATATAAATATAGATGATGAAAACTATGTAAATCTTGCAAAAAATGTCAACATAGTTTCAAAACAGATTCTCTCAGGTGCGACAGAAGCAGATACCTCTTTTGGTCTTGCATTAACAAATATAGTTACAAACAATATAATTTTAAAATTCCCTACAGAATTGGAATCACTTGCTCGTGCTAAATCCTATGTACCATCAAATTTACAAGCAAAATATAATAAGCGTATAGCAAGGTTAGTTAAGAATGCTGTATACTTATTGCCAAATATTTTTATTGGTGCTTATTACGCACACAAACAATCAAATCTAGCAGAAAAGTACGAAGCTATTACAGATATAATAGTGCTTGCATACAATGTAAAAGTAGAGCAAGAAAATGCTGCAAAAGAAGCGGCTGCTAAAGAAGCTAAAGAAGCAAAACAAACGAAGGACTAATCAATGAATTTAAAATCATTATTTATAGTTTTAGCACTAGCTCTTTTCACTTCTCACGGAGCTTATGCTTCGGGTGCAAAGAACTCAGCTACAATGAGTTGGATAAATAATCCACCTGCAGATGATGCAAAGTATTTTTATGCAGTTGGGTATGGTGATACGCAACGAGATGCTAAGAGTGATGCACTTTCTACTATTAGTGCAAAAATTTCTGTCAATGTATCTTCCAACTTCTCATCTTCTGTTACAGCTACTCGCCAAGGTGGTGATGAAGAAGTATTAGCACAAACAAAAAGTGATGTTGTCTCAAAGTCTAAAGATATACAGTACACAGATGTGAAAGTTTTAGAGAGTACGCAAGACAAGGGTCAATGGGTATTACTTGTGAAAGTTGACCGAGCAATCCTAACGGCTACTTATGAAAGAAAACTAGATCAAGTGGACACAAAGCTAAAAACAGAATGGAAATTTTTTGAACAGGCTGGTGTCTTTGAGAAGTTAAAACTTTCCGTAGATATAGATGTGTTACTAAAACAAACTGATAGTTTTTTTCCCTTACTTCATGCACTTAACCCCTCTTACAATGATTCAAAATATACTACAAGATACACTGAATATACAAGAGTTATGCGTCAAGCAAGAAATGAATTGGTCTTTAAAATAGTTTCAGATAAAAATTCAGAGCCTTTAGCCTCTTTAATAAAATCAAAGCTGAGTGCTAAAAATGCTACTTTTAATGCTTCAAAATACAATGTCTTGATCGAGATTACAACGAAGGCAAAAAAAAGAAAATATAAATCGACAAATGCCAAATTTGCTAACTTAACTTTTGCCTTGAGAAAAACAACTATTAAAGCAACGGATAAAAATGGAAATGTAGTCTCAAGTGTAGTCTATAAAACAAAAGAGGGTTCAAGCGAAGGCTTTGAAGATGCTTTGGCTCGTACAGCTAAATATGAAAAAAAGATAAAAGAATTAGGAATCATTAAGTTTATTACTGGAAATTAATTATTTTCATGTAGAAACACTCATAAATTTATCTCTTATCACAAAAGATGTTAAGAGATAGAGAATAGTTCACACACAAATCTCCTCTAGCATTACCAACCATTTACTCCTCTACTGTATAATTTTTTAAATTAATTTCGAGGTGATATATGAGTACGATAGCGCAAATAAAAAAAGAAGTAAGTAAAGTAGTAGTTGGTCAAGATAAGATGATAGACTCCCTTTTGATAGCTTTTTTGTGTGAAGGTCATATCCTAATAGAAGGGGTACCAGGACTTGCAAAAACAACTACAGTCAATGCACTTGCATCTGCCTTGGGTTTAAATTTTAAGCGCGCTCAATTTACTCCTGATCTTCTTCCCTCAGATATTTTAGGTGCTGAGATATATGATCCTAAAACTAATGAGTTTAAGATTAAAAAGGGTCCAATTTTCACAAATCTATTGCTTGCAGATGAGATTAACCGTGCTCCAGCTAAAGTGCAGTCCGCATTACTTGAAGTGATGCAAGAGAAGCAGGTGACTCTAGGAGATGCAACTTTTAAGATAGACCCACCATTTTTTGTTATGGCAACACAAAACCCTGTGGAACAAGAGGGCGTATATCAGCTTCCAGAAGCACAACTTGACCGTTTTATGCTAAAAATCGTAGTAGATTACAACAGTAAAGATGAGGAGTTAGAAATAGCAAGACGCATCTCAACTGCAAGTTCTCAAAAGATAGAACCAGTAGCGACTATTGATGATATCAATGAGATTAAAAAAGCGATTCAAGATATTCACATAGATGAGGAAGTGGAACTTTATATAATTGAGTTAGTCAACGCAACAAGAAATCCAAGTGACTATGGTCTTGAATCTATCAAAGATTATATCCAGTTTGGTGCATCTCCACGGGTAAGTATAGATATGTTTAAAGCAGTAAAAGCTATGGCATATATGCGTGGTAAGGACTTTGTAACTCCTGTAGATGTTGCCTACATTGCAAAAGAGTTGATGCGTCATCGTATTGTGCTGACTTATGAAGCAGAAGCTGAGGGAATCACTACGGATGAAATTGTTCAAAATGTTTTAGAATCAGTAAAAATTCCGTAAATCAAGATAATCACAGATGAGTAAACTAAAAAAAATCTTAGTAAGAGCAAGGCGACAAGTCTTTAGCGAAATGGTAGGGAACAATCCCTCTATATTTCAAGGTGAGGGGTATGACTTTATAGAACTTCGTGAATATCAAAGTGGTGATGATATTCGTCATATTGATTGGAATATTACAGCGAAGATGCAAAAACCATTTATTAAGATATTTCGTGAGGAGAGAGAGCTTAATGTTGTTCTAGTCTCTATCTTAAATGGAAGTGTACATTTTGGAAGTGACAAGTTTAAGCAAGAAACTATCGCTGATGTCAACGCACTTTTAGGCTTCTCAACTGTAAAAAATGGAGATCTACTGAGTTCATACATCTTTACAGATAAAATGCAACATCATTTAAAACCAAGTAAAAAAGTACACCAAGTTCAAACGCTCACAAATGATATTCTTGAGTTTGATGCACTAGGGAAAAAGCTAGACTTTAAAGTGATAGCAGATACCCTTTACAAAAGGCTAAAGCGTAAGTCTCTTGTCTTGATTGTAGGGGATTTTTTTGAAATACCAGATTTTAAATTGTTAGCGAAAAAACATGAGTTAGTCTGTATAGTTGTGAGAGATAAATATGAAGAAAAACCCCCTCCAATGGGATTTTCTTCTTTAGTTGATCCTGAGAGTGGGGCGGTTTTAGAAGGTGACTTCAATAAATCAAGCGTAGAGTCTTATGCTAAGAAAGTGCATCAGCATGACCATAGACTTTTTGAGACATTTCGTAAGCATCAAATCAGATTTACCAAGGTTTATACAGATGATGCTCCAAGTGTAAATCTTAGAAGATTATTTGAAGGTCGATGATGAAAGATCTAACTAAAAAAATATATGAGATCCCTCTTCATGACATTAAGGGTATAGTAGAGGTTCAAGAATATTCATTTTATTATCTTCTTGGAACTCTCATACTTATTCTTCTTTTTCTTGGAGCGGTGGCATATCTTCTTTATAAATATATTCAAAAAAGAAATGCTTACAATCAAAGAAAAGAGTATTATAAATTTTTGCAAAAGATAAATTTACAAGAGACAAAAAAAGCAGCGTATGCTATCACACATTATGGATATATATTTAAAGATGATGGTGAGCGACAAGCAGGGATGTATGCCAATATTGTAGATCGTTTAGAACAATATAAATACAAAAAAAGTGTAGATGCTTTTGATGATGAAACACTAGGATATATTGAACTTTACAAGGGGATGATTGATGTTTGATGGAATCTACTTTGAATTTCCAAGTTTAGCATTACTTATCTTGTTGTTCATACTTTGTGCAAGTCTGTGCAAGATGAAAATACCCTCTATCTATTTTCCTCATACTGCACAGTTTATGAGTAATACAGTAAACGCATCAAAATTACTTTGGTTTTTAAAATGGCTTGGGATTGTTATGTTGGTTTTGGCATTGATGTCACCAGTCAAAGATGAGCCATATAAACTAGAACCAAAGAATGGGTATGAAATAGCACTTATTTTAGATGCATCGCAGTCGATGCAAGCAAAAGGTTTTGATACCTCTCACCTTAATGCAACTCGTTTTGATATTGTAAAGTTAATAGTTTCTGACTTTATCTCAAAAAGAAAAAATGACAATATGGGACTTGTTGTATTTGGAGCATATTCTTTTATTGCGTCACCTCTTACTTATGATACAAACATTCTCAAAGGGATAGTCTCAAACCTTTATATAGGAATGGCAGGGAAATATACAGCTTTGTATGAAGCTTTAGCTCAGGGTGTAAATCTTCTTAAAATGAGTAAGTCAAAGACAAAAATAGCTATTTTGTTAACAGATGGGTTTAATACACCAGATAGTAAATTTCCTTATGAAGCTGCTATTGATTTGGCTAAAAAAGAGAAGGTAAAAGTATATCCTATCGGGATAGGTAGACCAAATGAATACAATCGAGAGGTATTGCTTGATATTGCAAAACAAACAGGTGGTGTCGCTTTTGGTGCAGCAAGTGCAAATGAACTTAGCAAAGTGTATGCAAAGATAAACGAGTTAGAAAAATCAGAGATAGAAAATGAAACTTTTACATATTTTAGATACTACTATATGTTTCCTCTTTTTATCTCATTTTTCTCCTTGCTACTTTATGTATTTTTTAGAAACAAAAGAGGATATAACTAGATGATATTTTTACATCCTGCATTTTTATACTATATGTTACCAGTCCTTGTTGTGCTTTTTGGGTTTTTATTGACCCAAAAAGCATCACAAGAACATTATTTTTCTCAAGATGTGATGGACAGATTAAGAGTGAGTACAAATTCTCTTACTCTAAAAGCAAGAAATGCTCTGTTTTTTTTAGTAGGAGTTTTACTCATTGTCGCATTAGCAGAGCCAGTGATAGAAAATGGTACGATGAAAGTTAAGTCTAGTAGTGCAGATATTTTGATTGCTCTTGATATATCGGATTCTATGTTAGCACAAGATGTATATCCAGATCGACTTGGTTTGGCTAAGAAAAAAGCACTCTATCTTCTGCAAAAAGCTACTAAAGATAGAATTGGTGTGATTGCATTTGCAAAGAATTCTTATCTTGTCTCCCCTTTAAGCTTTGATAACAAGGCTGTTTCTTTTTTGCTCTCTAAGTTAGACACAACGAGTATTACACAAAAAGGTACGAATTTTCTTACCATGCTTAAAACTGTGGCAAAAAGTGATACCAATACGGATAAAAAATATCTACTTGTTTTGAGTGATGGTGGTGATGAGAAAGACTTCTCGAGAGAGATAGCTTATGCAAAAGAAAATTCGATTGTGGTTTATGTTCTTGGTATGGGAACGGAAGCTGGTGCACCTATTAAGCAGGATGATGGTTCTTTTATCAAATATGATGGAGATATTATCATCTCTTCACTTAATGAAGCTATCTCAAAACTTGCTACAGAGACAGGTGGTACATATATTCAAAATACTACATCATCAAAAGATATAGAAACTATGCTCAAAGAGATTATAGATAATTCCCAACATAAAGAGCTCAAAAGTCAAGAGATACAAAGATATATTGCTCTGTTTTATTATCCTGTTGCTTTAGCTATGATCATTTTACTCATTGCGTTAAGCTCAATCAATCTAAAAAAGAAGCATAATCTACCTGTTTCTGTATTTGTCTTATTTGCATTAATGTTGGGTTATACTCCAGCGGAAGCTAAATTGTTAGACTTTATGCAACTTCAAGATGCAAAAAAACTCTATGATGCACAAGACTATAACGCATCTGGGACACTTTTTGAAAAATATGCAAAGCAGAGTAATAATCCCCAAGCTTATTATGATGCAGCAAATGCGTATTATAAAGAGAAAAATTATCTTAAAGCCTTGAGCCTTTATTCTCAAGCAAAATTACAGGATAAATATCAAGTTGCAAAAAAATTATCAAATATGGGGAATGCTTTCGTTCGTTTAGGAACAAAAAATACTTTAGAAAAAGCGGTGAAGTATTATGAACAATCACTCAAAATAAAAGAGAATAAAGAGACACGAGAAGATCTCGAGGCTGTGAAAAAAGTCCTAAAAAAAGAGAAAGAAAAAGCAAAAAAAGAAAAACAAGAAAAAAATCAGGATAAAAATAAAGACTCTAAAGAACGAAAAACTGATGAACAAGGCGACAATCAAGATAAGGCAGACGACACAAAAAATAAGAATAAAAACTCAAATAAAGAGGATAAATCTAAAAAGAAACAGCCTAATAATAATTCAAAATCTGATGATAAAAAACAAAATAAGGGTGAAAAATCAGATGAAGAATCTGGTGGTGATGATAAAAATCAAAAAGATCAAAACAATGGTGGAGATACAAAGCAACAAGCTAAAGAGATAAAAGATAAAGCTAAAAAAGAACAGACAAAAGATAAAAATAAAGATAAAAATGGTAACGCCCAATCTAGTGAGTCAAAAAAAGAGATGAGTAATGCAGAAGAGGATAAATGGATTGACAAGCTTAATTCACAACAAAACACTTATCTGTATAGACTTAATGAACAAACCATTGAAAATGAGGACAAAAATGAAAAACCTTGGTAAGATTTTAATATTTATATTTTTAGTACAGTATCCGTTATTAGCAAAAATTATTGCAACTGTTGATTCACCAGATGTAGAGCGAGGAGAGATGGTTACTTACGAGATTATGCTCAATGGAGATAATATTGTAAGACCTACAATAGCCACACTTTGTGGAGAAAATGTTATCTCTACAGGGAATCAAACAAGCATTCAAATGATCAATGGAACAATGACGAAAAGTTATATATTTTCTTATAAATTTTTACCACAAAAGTCTTGTGTGATAGCACCTGTCAAAGTAGAGATAGATTCTAAGATGGTGAAGACAAACAGTGTAAAAGTAAAGGTTTCTAAGCAAAAGATTACAAAAGATACCCCTTTTGTTTTGACTTTACAAAGTGATAAGAAAGAGGTCTATGTAGGTGAGCCTTTTGAGATGAAATTGTTATTTAAGCAGCGTGATGATGCTGAAGCACTAGATAGTGAATTTATAGCTCCGAATTTTAATGGGTTTTGGGTTAAAGAGGAATCTAAATCAAAAAGATATAAAAAAGATGGGTACACCATAACAGAAAAAATTTATAGACTTGCAGCACAACGGGTAGGAAAACTAAAAATCTCTTCAGCTCAAATGCGTATAGCTTTTCGTACCCATACAAGAGACCCTTGGGCAGGTGTTATATCGAGAATAAAATGGAAGTCTTATTACTCTAATGAACTGACAGTTGATGTTAAAACTCTTCCAAATTCTCTAAGCTTAGTTGGAGATTTTAAAATTTCTGCAGAGATAGATAAAGATACCATAAAGGCAAACAAAGCGGTAAATATTAATATTAAAGTTGTAGGTGAGGGTAATTTAGAAGATATTAAAAGTTTTAAACCTCTCATTGATGGGGTAAGCGTTTTTGATGAAAAAATCAAGATAGTAGATGGGGTTCTGACACAGAAAATGGCTTTTGTATCGGATAGTAATTTTACCATCCCCCCATTTAGTCTAAAGTTTTTCAACCCAAAAACAAAAAAGATTAAAACGATACAAACAAAAGCATTTCATATCAAAGTTCAAAGTTCAGGGCTAAAACAAGAAGCTTTAAATATTAAAAAAGCAAAAGTGCAAAAACAAGAGAGTATAAAGAGTAATGGAAATAGTTGCAGAATTTCTACACTCTATGGAAGTGTTATATTTTTTCTTGGTATAGTTATTGGGATCTTTTTATCATTTATAAAACCATTTCAAAAATCTAAAAAATCCAAAGCCTTAGATATGAAAGATGAAAAACTATTATTTGTGAAGTTACTCCCTTACAAAGATGATGCACAAGTAGCTGAAATTTTAGAGATTATTGAGACTAATTTTTATGCAGATAGTAAAAAGATGATTGATAAAAAACAATTAAAAGAGATAGTTGCGAGATATGAGATTTTATAACTATCTTTAGTGCAAAAAGTGGTCAGCACCCGCTATGATGCCAAATAAAAATACTTGATGCCCAAGGTATATGACAAGGGCATGTTTACCTAAGAAACTGATGCCTAAAGAGAATTTATTGTGAGCTAGAGGAAATAAAAAAAGTTTTTTTCTTCCTATAAATATACCAATAAGCACGACTCCAAACCATGGTATGAGGGGTACTAAATCCTCGGTTTTTAAAGGTAAATTGAGTATGGGTTGGACACTATTGTAAAGTGCATGCATATTTATAAGGCTTAAATTGAAGAGTATAAGAATTGTTAAACCTAGAAGTAATGCTATATTCTCATGCTTGATAAATAATAAACCCAAAAGAGAACTTAGCATAATAAAGTGTAAGACACCAAAGTATATATATGTTTTAGGAAATGTAATATAACTTGCAATAGATATAAGTAAGGATGCACCCGCAAGTAGATAAAAACGCTTTTTTACTTTATCAAGGTTTATACTGCTTTTATTGGCTAAGACTAGAGAGATACCAACGCTTCCTAAAAATAAAACAAGAATAATTTTGCGTAAATATGCCCACTCTTGCGCATGATAAATATCAATATGAATAAAGTGAAAATTATTTAAATCAAAAGATAGATGAAAAAACACCATTAAAATGATTGCGATGCCACGGATAAAGTCTAGTTGTAAGTATCTGATAAGCTTCTCTTCTAGTCTAAAATATCATGGAGCTTTTTGCCGGATTCTATAGTTTTGTGGAGATCTTGCCATTGCTCATCAATGATATTTTGTTTGAGCTTAGTGAGTTCATCTTCAAAGAGTCCTATCGCTTCGAGTAGGTTTGTTTTGTTTTGTCTAAAGATATCTTCCCACATATAAGGGGAACTTTTTGCCAGACGACTCATAGAACGAAAACCACCAGCAGCAAGGGCTAAGATATTATTTTTATTTTCTTGGTTCATAACAGTGTTTGCGAGTGAATAAGAGATGGCATGTGGCATGTGAGATATGAAAGCCGCATGCCTATCGTGTTCATCAGCCCTCATAAATGCTTTTTTCATACCTAGTGCTTTAAATATTTTTTTGGCTACATTTTGTTGGAGTTGTCCACTCTCCTCTAAATCACAAAGTACAACAACATGACCACGGTAGAGACCTTCTATGGCTGCACTCGGACCAAAGTTTTCTGTACCAGTCATAGGATGTGCTGCTACAAAATTCTCTCTTATGCGTTTTGGGATTGAAGCTACAATTTTCGCTTTTGTACTGCCTAAATCTATAATGGTGGTGTCATTTGCTACATCAGTGAATGTAGACATCACTTTAATAACTCCATCAACAGGGATAGCAAGAAATATTAGATCACTCTTTTTTATCTCTTCATGCGTTGCTATTGCATCAACTAGACCAAGTTCTAATGCTTGATCTTGATGCTCTTCATTATGGTCATAACCAACTATTTGTTCTATAAAATCAAGTTTTTTGAGACTTAGAGCCAAAGAACCACCCATGAGTCCTAGTCCTATTATTGCTACATTCATATAAAAAATTTACCTATATAATTAAATTATTAAAAGTTTACCGAAAATTAACCTCCTATTAGGTAAAATCTCTCTTTATTTTATAAATAATGGATTGTAATGAGATTACTTTTAGCTGTCGTGCTAATTTTTTTAACAACAAATATATTTGCTAGAGTGATAAATACGATTCAATACAAAGGTATTGTCCATATCTCTAAATCAGTGGCATTAAGAATGTTGAAATTTAATACAGGCGATGATGTTAGTGATGAAGATATTGATCGTGCGATTAAAAAGTATTTTAAACAAGGCTATTTTAAAGATATAAAAGCTGATGTAACTGATGATATACTTACTTTTACTTTTGTAGAAAAAGCACTTATCTCCAAGATAGAAGTAGAGGGTTATAAGGATAGTGATAAAGAGTTTAAAGAGAATGTTATCCGCATTAAACGGGGTACACTTTATGATGAGAAAAAACTTGAAGCAGCAAAAAAAAGAATCATTGAATCAATCTCTCAAGATGGAAAAATAGACTCTGTAGTAGAGATAAAAAAAAAGTATCTCGATAATGGTAGTATAAAAGTTATTTTTGCTATCAATGAAGGGGAGAAAATCATCATTACAAAACTAAATTATAGTGGTGTAAAAGGTTTAAAGCCCTCAGATTTTAACACTGTGATAGCAAATAAAGAGGCACAGTGGATGGGTTGGTTCTTTGGTCGCAATAATGGAAAAATGAGTTTGCGAGACATCTCTTATGATCATCTCCGTATCCGTGATTATTATATGCAGTATGGGTATTTGGATGCAAAAGTAAACTCTCCATTTGTCAAAGTTGATTTTAATGACTATACAGCCTCTATTAGTTACCAAATAAAAGAGGGTGAACCTTATACTGTTAATAAAATTACTCTTTATCAAACAAAAAAGGTGATAAGTCAAGCAAAGATAAAAGAGGTTATCACACTTGTAGAAAATAAACCTTTCAATATCAAAACCTTTCGTGAAGACTCACAAAGAATTAAAACACTTATTGCGGATTTGAGTTATGCTTTTGTTCAGGTTGTTCCCGATCTTAAAAAAAATGAAAAAGATAAAACAGTTGAAGTTGTTTACAGAATTATGCCAGGTAATAAAGTAAAAATTAGAAATGTACTTATCTCAGGAAACACAAGAACACTCGATAGAATTATCCGTCGTGAACTCTATCTTGGTCCTGGAGACATGTACTCCCTTGCAGATTTAACAGATTCGCGAAATGCGCTTGGTCGTTTAGGCTTTTTTACAGGTCAAACCATAGAAGAAAAACGCATAGATAATGAAACAATGGACCTCGTGGTAAAAGTCAAAGAAGCACCTACTGGAAATGTACAAGTTGGTGGTGGTTATGGCTCTTACGGAGGATTGCTTTTAAGTGTCGCTATCAATGATAGAAATGTTTGGGGATCAGGCATCAATGTAGGTGTCAAAGCACAAAAGTCTCAAAAAACAAAGACTTACTCTTTTAATATTACAAACAATCGCTTAAACGATAGTGATTTTAGTGGTAACTTTTCTGTGCATCACTCTTCTTATGTTTATAATTATTATACTGTTAAAAGTGATGGTATAAGTATTGGTTCTGGACATAGATTTTCTAGGCATATATCTGGATATCTTGGTTATGGTTATTCCAGAAATGCCTATGATTTGAAACCTGGTTTTCAATATAATGGTAGCAGTTTCTTTTTTCAATCTTATGCTAAAAGTTCAGTAACAATGAGTACTAAATTTGATAATACTGATGATTTTTATCTTCCTCGAAAAGGTTTTTCTCTCTCTCAAAGTTTTCAGAAGTCAGGACTTGGTGCAGAAGCAAATTTTTTCAAATCAAGAACAAACTTTGGTGCTTATAAAGGTTTGCAAGAGTTGCTCAATTTTGATGCAATTGTAAGGTATAAAGCAAGATATAATTTTGCGGCCGATACAGGCTATCTACCTGTTGCTGAGAGATTTTATATGGGTGGATTGGGTTCTATCCGTGGTTATCAGTCATATTCTTTGTCTCCCTCTATTACGCAAAGTAATGGAACTAAAAGACGAGTGGGTGCTAAACAGACTTTTTCAAACTCGGTAGAACTTTCTATGCCTCTTGTCCCTAAAGCTAGGATGCGTATTGTTACCTATTTAGATTGGGGATTTATTGGTAATGATGTGTTGACTGAGATATCTCGTGGTGGTTATGGTGCAGGGATAGAGTGGTTCTCTCCTGTAGGTCCTATTCAGCTTATGTTTGCAAAAGCTTTAAATGCTCAACCTGGTGATAGAACTCAACATTTTGCGTTTACAATGGGACAAAGATTTTAAACTCGTAGGAGTTTAATAGAAATATTTTTAAGTGGTTCAAGAGCCTCAACTGCCTCTTGTGTAAGATAGAATTTATCTTTAGTTGTTATATGCAGAGTGTCTTCTTTGAGTTCAAGCGTAAAGTCGATATTTCTAGGTCGATGACTTAGTAGTGCTATACTTAAGGAGAGTATGTAACTTAGAGCATCAAGCATCTCCTTCTTTGGTAATAAAACTGCATATTTATCTACATGGGTCTGCGATGGTAACTTTCTTTTAGCGTATCGTACAAGAGTGGAGATTAAAACAATCTGCTTTTGAGTAAAACCATATTCTAAGCTACTTTGAAGTAGGTAATAACTGTGTTTGTTAAGAGAAAATTGATGAATACTTGACCCAGCAGGATAGAGTAGTGCGCTTGTAGATAGTGATGCTCTATGCTCTGCATCAAGGTGTAGTTTATCTTGGAGTAGATTAAAAAGTATTTTCGAGAGTTTTGAAAGGTTATTTGAATAGTTTTTATCATCAACATACAGATCTAATATATTACGCACAGAGGTATTGTAGTTGGCTGGAAGCTTGTCTTTGGCATTTCTGAGTAGATCTGAGAGATAAAGACCCTCTCTTACCCCAACACCACTTACAATCATCTCAGAGATAGAGAGTTTTTTTATCACTCTTTGAAGGATGAGTGCTCCTGGTTTAATGACATCAAGTCTATTTTCTTTGATGCCCAATTTTAGAAGTTCTTTCTCATCTGCAACCAATACTTTATCTATAAAATTTTTGTATCTTTTTGCATCACTCTCAAAAGCATGAAGTTTAATAAGTGGAAACTCTATCTCTTTCATAATAGCTGTAGAGAGAGCCCTTGTTGTTCCACCAATGCCTACTAATTTATTGCTTGTTATTGCATTGAGTTTTTGAAGTTTGTCATCTATATATTTTATAGCTTCCTTTGCATTGGCATTATCGAAAAAAAGTTCTTTGAGTCTTACAGTTCCCAAATTTAGTGAGATAGTTTCTTTAATATTTTTTTGATTGATGAGGGCAAACTCTGTAGAGCCTCCACCAATATCAATGGTGAGTGCATTTTCTTGAGTTGGCAATAAATTTGCACAGGCTATACCCCCAAGGTAAGCTTCCCTTTGACCATCTATTGTCTTTATCTTAAGACCAAGTTTATCACTTACTTTTTTGAGAAATTCTTTTTTATTGGGTGCATCTCTAAGTGCTGATGTAGCTACGCATAAAGTTTTTTTTGCTTTAAGTGAAGCGATAACTTTCATATAGTCACTCAAAGCATCAAAAGTTCTTTGCATGGGAATTTTTTGAAGATTTGCTTCGTTTTTATAAGCATCTTGACAAAGGCGTACCCTAGATTTGGACTCATATATGAGATTAAAAGCAAAGCGGGAAGTTTTTTCATAGATAACCATACTAACCGAGTTGGAACCTATATCTATGATAGCTGTTCGCTTAGACAAGCTTTATTCTACTTCTGCTAAAATCGTTTTATACTTAAATTGTAGTTCTGTAATTGATTCTACATTATCTTTGTCTAGCACTATACAATCAACAGGACAAACAGAAATACATGCTGGTTCATCATATACTGTTACACATTCTATACATCTATCGGGATCTATATAGTATATAGGGTCACCTTCTTCTATAGCCGTAGTAGGACATTCTTCCCTACATGCATCGCAAGCTATACATTCATCATTTATTAAAAGTGCCATTTGCTAACCTTGTATTTTCTAAAATATTGTTTAAAATTTTTATAGCAGATTTATATCTAAATAATGCTTTACTTTTTTTTAAAATTATTATTTTTTTGCTAATACACTTCAATAGACTTTGTAAACCGTTTTATATTTGCATAAGATGAATGTAGTACACTAATACTCATGAAAAAATTAATGAGTCTTAGAAAACGGATAAAGTTCGTTTTATTTATATTATTTCCAATCTCATTTTTTATTTTTGGTTGGTTAAGTCATAGTGCTTATAAACCGGGGCATAAAATAGAAGCACCCTCTTTGCTAAGTAAAATAAAAAAAAGTAAAACACTCAATGTTGTATTGCTCAATTCTCCAACTACATATTATCTGGGGGTGGATGGGCCACAAGGTTTTGAGTATGACCTTTTAACCGCATATGCCACACATCTAGGTGTAGAGTTAAATATTACGACAGCAAATACTACGCAAGAAGCTGTGCATCTCAGTAAAGACCCTAAGTACAATATTATATCTGCATCTCTCACTAAAACTCCTCATAGAACAAAAGAGTTCAATTTTGGACCATCATATTATGAAGTACAGCAACAAGTTATCTGCTATAGAGGGATGATAGGGAGTGGTAAATTTCCTAGAGATGAGGAGGACTTAGTTGGACTTAAAATCACAGTTGGAAAAGATACAAGCTATAGTGAAACCATCGAGAGACTCATAGCTGAGGGTAATGAGATAAATGCAACTTATACTTCTGAATACTCCACTGAAGAACTTCTAGAACAGGTTGCGTCCCACAAGATTGATTGTACCATAGCGGATTCGCATATATACTCTTTAAACTTACGCTATTTTACGGATCTGGCTTTAGCCTTTACTGTAGGTGATAGAGAACAACTTGCTTGGGTATTGACACCAAATTCTAAAGAACTAGAAGCCGATATGTACTCATGGCTCAATAGTTTTAACCAGAGTGGAAAAATGGCGGCTTTAAAAGACCATTACTATAGTTATATTTTATTTTTTGATTATTATGATACAAAAATGTTTTACAAGAGAATTAAATCAAGACTTTACAAATATGAAAAATATTTCAAACAAGCAGCCAAGAAATATGATGTACCTTGGGAACTCATTGCGGCCCAATCTTATCAGGAATCTCACTGGAATCCAAGGGCAAAAAGTTTTACAGGGGTGCGTGGTCTTATGATGCTCACACTCTCAACAGCAAAAATGCTAGGTGTAAAAAATAGACTCTCACCCAAACAAAGTGTGATGGGTGGGACAAGACATCTTAAGCAAATGTTGCGTTATGTTCCAAAAGAGGTAGAGGGAGAGGATAGACTTAAATTTGCACTCGCTGCATACAATATTGGAATGGGGCATGTAAGAGATGCTAGAAAATTAGCAAAAAAGTTTGGTCTCAATGAAAATATCTGGTCTGATTTGAAAGTTACATTGCCACTTCTCTCTCAAAAAAGATATTACCGTACAGTAAAATATGGTTATGCAAGAGGAAGTGAACCTGTTCGATATGTTGAGTCTATATATGATTATAAAGATATTTTACAGAAGATGGAGAAAGAAAAAAAGAAAGAGAAAATTTTAAAAGAGCAAGAGGCTGAAAAAGCAAAAGTTTTCAAAGAGCAAGAGGCTTTTAGAGCCAAACTTACCCAAAAGATGAAAGATGCTAAAGCTAACGAGCTCAAAGAGATAGCTAAGATGGCAAATAAAGATAAAATTAAAAGATAAAATTACTGATTTTTAGGGTCTCCAAGCTCACTTAAAAAACTTTCCATATCATACTTTTCACGGTACTCGGGTGTCATGATATGGATGAGAATATCACCAAGGTCGATGACAACCCAGTCTCCACTCTCCTCTACATTGTTGAAGATTTCTTTATCCTTAATCCCCTTTTTTAGGTGGTCAAGAAGCGCAAGTGTATGCCTACTCCCTAATGAAGAAGCGATAATAGCATAGTCAACTATGTAATTTTTTTCTCGAAGGTCAAAAACCTCGATTTTTTCTGCTTTGTTTGTATCGAGTACATCTGTTATGTGTTTAATTCTATTTTGCAATACTTTTGCTCCTGTTTTTTTCGAATATGTGTAGATGAGATATCTTCATCTATGTCGAGTGTTAAATAACTCTTGGGTATTAAAATACCATCTCTTTGCGCGATAACAAAGGTAACTTTTTGTTCTAATTCTTGATACCGATGCCAGTTTTGTAATGAGGTTAAATTATCAGCGCCTATGATAAGATAGATCTTAGAGTAGCTTTTTAAAAGGTGTAACACACTGACAATAGAAGCTACTTTTTCCTTTTTATCTATCTCAAAACGAGAAATTTCTACATCATTATAATCTTTGAACATCTTTTTCAATAAATTATATCGCTTATGAGCACTATAATAAGAAGACGATTTAAAAGGGCTCAAATAGGTAGGCATTACTATCACTTTTTGAACATCTTTTAAATTCAGAGCGGCCTTCACAACAGCTTTGTGTCCGATATGGGGAGGGTCAAAAGAACCTCCAAAAAATGCTACAGTCTTCATTTAATACGAATTATAGCTAAGTTTCGATAAAATTACCCAATTTTTATTCTAGAGGATATTATTTTGGCACTTAAAATAGCAATTAACGGATTTGGTAGAATAGGTCGTTGTGTGGCAAGAATCGCTGCAACGAGAGACGATGTAGAGATTGTTGCGATTAACGATATGGCAAGTATGGATATGATGCTGTATCTTTTAAAAAATGATTCAGTTCATGGGGCATTTCAAAATGAGGTGGAACAAATTGATGATGAAAATATTGAGATAGATGGACAACGGATTCGTATTTTTAATGACCGTGACCCTAAAAACTTAAAATTTGCAGAGTATGGTGCTGATATGGTCTTAGAGTGTACTGGTGTCTTTTTGACACAAGACTCAGCACAAGTTCACATCGACAATGGTGTAGAAAAAGTTTTGTTTTCAGCACCATCAAAAGACACGCAAACAGATACCTTTGTCATGGGTGTCAATGAAGAGTTATATGCTGGACAAAAGATAATCTCTAATGCATCATGTACTACAAACTGTTTAGGACCTGTAGCAAAGGTACTCGATGATGCTTTTGGGATACAAAAAGGTCTTATGACAACGATCCACTCATATACAAATGATCAAAATATTTTAGATGTAAAACACTCAAAAGACAAACGCCGTGCAAGGGCAGGTGCTATCAATATGATACCGACGACAACTGGTGCTGCAAAAGCTATATCTCTTGTTATGCCACAACTCAAAGGGAAGCTGCACGGTCAATCTGTTCGTGTTCCAACTCCCGATGTCTCTATGGTAGATCTCAATGTAGTTGTGAGTAAACAGACGACAAAAGAGGAAGTTACAGCAGTTTTTAACAAGGCTGCCGAGACTAACTTGAGGGGACTTCTGCTTATAGATAAAGAGATGAGAGTATCCCAAGATTTTGTAGGTTGTGCATATAGTTCTATCGTAGCTGAGGATTTAACTCAAGTTATTGGTGGAGATATGATCAAAATTATGGCTTGGTATGACAATGAGTGGGGATACTCAACACGATTGATCGATATGGCACTACACATTAGCAAATAGGGAAAAATTTGGAACTCTTAAACATAAAAAATTTAGATTTAACTAGGAAAAAAGTTTTTATCCGTTGTGATTTTAATGTCCCCATGGATGAGTTTGGAAATATCTCTGATGATAGACGCATTCGTTCTGCTCTTTCAACTATTAACTATTGTTTAGATCAAGACTGTGCGGTTATTCTAGCTTCTCACTTTGGGCGTCCAAAAGGTGGAATTGATGAAAAATACAGCCTCGCACCAATAGCAAGAAGATTGCACCATCTACTTAAAAGAGAGATAGCTTTAGCTTCTGATGTTGTGGGTGAAGATGCTATGGATAAAGTTAAAAAACTTGAATGTTGTGAAGTTCTTTTGCTTGAAAATCTAAGATTTGAAGTTGGTGAGACACAAAATGATGCTACATTGGCTCAGAATTTAGCTGCTATGGCAGAATTTTATATCAATGATGCCTTTGGTGTATCGCATCGTGCACATGCATCTGTAGAGGGTATTACACATTTTTTTGCAAAAGATAAAAAAGCAGCAGGCTTTTTACTTCAGCGTGAGATTCAGTTTTTTGGAAAACTTATTAATGAACCTGTTCGCCCATTTGCAGCCATCGTTGGTGGTTCAAAAGTCTCGGGCAAATTAGAAGCCCTTGTTAATCTACTTCCAAAAGTAGATAAAGTCTTTATTGGTGGTGGTATGGCTTTTACATTTTTAAAGCAGTTAGGCTATGATATAGGGGCTTCTTTAGTTGAGGATGATTTACTCAATGATGCACAACATATTATGGATGAGGCAAAAAAACTAGGTGTTAAATTTTACCTACCTGTAGATGTTGTTGCTGCAGAAAAATTTTCAGCTGATTCAGTTATCAAGATAACGACAGCACAAGAGATACCTCATAATTGGATGGGACTAGATATTGGTCCTGCAACTGTAAGACTTTATCGTGAGGGTTTAGGTGATGTTCAGACCATTTTATGGAACGGACCGATGGGTGTTTATGAGATGGAAAAATATGCACGCGGCTCAACGAAGATAGCACATTTTGTTGCTGATTCTTACGCAACTACAGTTGTTGGTGGTGGAGATACTGCAGACCTTGTACAACGCGTAGGCATCGACGAAGAGATGAGTTTTATCTCTACTGGTGGTGGTGCTTCTCTGGAACTTTTAGAGGGTAAAATCCTACCTGGTGTTGCACCTTTAGTGATAGGATAGATGATGATAGTTGCATCAAATCTTAAAACAAACCTTACAAGAGCACAAACATCTTCTTATCTTATGGATGTAGAAAATTTTCTTGATAAGACAAATGTTAAGCAAGAAGTTCTAGTATTTCCTGCACAAAGCTCTTTAGCTGTACATGCTGGTCAGATATATCAAGGTGCTCAGAACGCTTACCCAGCAAAAAATGGTGCTTTTACTGGTGAGATAGGGAGCGAACAACTTGAAGAATTTAGTATCAATACTATACTTATAGGGCATTCTGAACGCAGACATATTTTAGGTGAAGCACAAACACTTCTAGTAGAAAAGTTTCATTACTATAAAAATTTAGGATTTAAGATAGTTTTTTGTGTAGGTGAACCACTTGAGATAAGAGAAGAGGGTGAGGGTGTAATGATGAAGTATCTGGAACTTCAGTATGAGGGTATTGATACTAGTTATGAAAACCTTATCATAGCATATGAACCTGTTTGGGCTATAGGTACAGGACTAACTCCAACACTCGAAGATATCTCTAAGATACATTTAGCACTGAAAGAAAAATCATCAGCACCTCTACTTTATGGAGGAAGTGTCAAAATAGACACTGCAAAAGATATCTTAGCTTGTGAAGGTGTAGATGGTGTCCTTGTAGGTAGTGGAGCTTTGGCAGTAGAGAATTTTTGCCAAATGATTCGTATAGCACAAGATTTAGAGAAATAAATTTTTAAAGCAACAAGTTGCGTGAGCTTCCTGCTGAAGGAAACTTAGTGTTAGCGTAGTAAGCGGGACTGGTTCCGCTTGCGTGATAAATAGATGGAGGGTTTCCCTTCCTTTTACAAAGTACAATTAAGGAGAGATAAGTATGATAATGAAGGGTAAAAAAGGTCTTATTGTTGGACTAGCAAATAGCAAATCTATAGCGTATGGTATAGCAAAAGCGTGTAATGAGCAGGGTGCCGAGATGGCATTTACATTTTTAAATGATGCACTCAAAAAAAGAGTAGAGCCTATAGCGAATGAGTTTGGAAGTGAGCATGTTTATGAACTTGATGTCTCAAATGAAGAGCAGATGGCAGGGATTGCAGATGTTATAAAAGCAGACTTTGGTGAGATAGACTTTCTTGTGCATTCGGTTGCCTTTGCACCTAAAGAAGCTTTGAGTGAGCCATTTATGAAAACAACAAAAAGTGCTTTTGAGATAGCGATGAATATCTCTGTGTATTCGCTCATAGATCTTACAAATCGTCTTGAATCTGTACTGAGTAAAGATGCTTCTATCCTTACTCTTTCTTACCTTGGCGGACCAAAATACATAGCAAATTATAATGTTATGGGTGTAGCAAAAGCAGCTCTTGAATCTACTGTAAGATATATGGCTGTTGAGCTTGGAGCAAAAGGACAAAGGGTGAACGCTATCTCGGCAGGACCTATCAGAACACTTGCAGCAGCAGGAATAGGTGACTTTAAACAGATCCTCAACTGGAACGAGATAAATTCACCACTTAAGTCAAATGTAACTATTGAACAAGTTGGAAACTCTGCTATGTATCTACTGAGTGATTTGGCTTCTGGGGTGACAGGGGAAGTGCATTATGTAGATAGTGGATACAATGTTATGGGTATGGCTGCTGTTACTAAAACTGAAGATGGAAAAACTGTGCTTTGTTGGGATAATGATTAAATATTAATCACTATTTGTGCAATTATATATTTTAGTTATGTAACAATACTTCTAACAAATCATAAGGAATATAAACATAAATATGAAATTAATTAAATCAAGTTTAGTATCTGCACTACTAATGAGTACAAGTGCATTCGCATTTGAGAATATAAAAACAAGTGGTGATGCTAGATTCTATTATTATGCAGATGATACGGGTAAGGCTCTCTTTAACAAAGATACAGCTCGAGGACAAGCAACAGTGGGTTTAGGTCTTAGTGCTGATATACAAGAAGGTGTCAGAGCTAATGCAAACCTAACAGTTTTATCAACACTGGGTCTTCAAGGTCAGCTTATCTCTAAAGGTTGGGAAACTACAAATGCCACAGATGATTCCTATTGGATGGATACATTAAATATCTCTGCAGATGTTGGAAAAACAAATGCCACTGTAGGTCGTATGACCTTAGATACTCCTCTTCTTTGGACTGAAACTTGGTCTGCTGCTTACAATACATTTGAAGCGGCAGTGGTAAGAAACAATGACCTTGCCGACACTACTATAATTGCAGCTTATATTGGTGGTTCTAATGGTGCTATTGAAAATGGAGATCCAGGTTGGGTTATTGCAAATATGAATACAAAAGGTAATACAAACTTCTCAAAATTCCATGATGGTGCTTACATAGGAGGGATTATCAATAAATCATTAAAATCCCTAACACTCCAAGCGTGGTACTATAATGTGGTAAATTATTTATCTGATGTTTGGGTTCAAGCTGATTATGAGATGGATGGGATCATTCTAGGGGCACAATATACTGGCGGAACCAATATGTCAGGCACTTCTAATATCAATACAAATGCATATGCTCTAAAACTGGGTTATGCTATGGAAGACACCTTTAGTCTCACCGTATCTTACTCCCAAACTGGTAAAAATAAATCAACTGGTGGTAAAGATCTCTCTGCGAAAAACCTTTCTGGTGAGGGATATACAAAACTTTATACAGAATCTTACTGGACAGCAATCGCAGGTTCACAAGATATGCAAACTGTCAATGTAACTGCAAATGTTCCTGTTGCTAATTTATTTGATTTCTCAGTGTATTATGTAAATGCTTCTGATACTACCAAAAACAGACTCATAGAAACTACTTTTGAGTTAGCAAAATCTTATGGTAACTTAGACACAACACTTGTCTATGCTCATAGAGATCCAAAAGGTACTTTAAAGGCTAGCGATCCAGCTAAAGCCGTAGTTTTAGCAAGTTTAAAATATAATTTTTAACTTTCGAGCTACTTAACTCATTCCCAAGCTCCAGCTTGGGAATGCAATCAATATAAAATAAACACTATTTCGTTATAATTGCTTCATGCAAAACCTCTTAAAAAAACTTTTTTATATCTCATTTATGTTGCTACTCATCTCTATTATCTCGTTTTTAGCCATCCATGCAGCACCAAACTCTTTTTTAAATGCAGGTGAGCTCAATCCAAATATGACAGATGAAGCTATAGCAACACTCAAAGCGGTCTATGGACTTAATAAACCCCTTTTTGAACAATATATTGATTGGACTCTCAACATCTTAACCCTTAACTTTGGCATCTCGTTTGTAACAGGGCAAGAGGTGAGTGTCGAGATATTGAAGAGACTTCCTATTACGCTGAGTATGAATATAAGTGCTCTAATCGCAGTTTTTATCATCTCTTTGTACCTTGGGATAAAGTCAGCACTTCATTATGAACAAAAGAGTGATTATGTCATCCGCCAAATATCTTTAGTCTCTTTTTCAATGCCAAGTTTTTATTTAGCACTTCTTTTTATCATATTTTTTGCACTCACTTTAAACTGGTTTCCTATTGCAGGACTTCACTCTATCGAACCTAAGGTTGGCATCTCTTACTATACAGATATGGCTTGGCATCTAGTTCTTCCTGTAAGTGTGATAATATTTGGTGGTTTAGGGAGCATGATCATCTATATTCGTTCCCTTACTTTAGAGATACTCAAGAGTGATTATTACTATTTTGCAAAAGCAAGAGGTCTAAGTGAGAGCATCTTGTTACGACATTATATATTTCCAAACCTTTTACCACCTATCGTTACACTTCTTGGTCTATCCCTCCCTGGTCTCATTGGTGGGAGTGTTATTTTAGAGGCTATTTTTGGTATTGATGGGATGGGACAGTTATTTTTTATGTCTGCACTCTCAAGAGATTACCCCATCATTATGGGTACTCTGATGATAACAGCTTTTTTGACTTTGGTGGGAAATATGTTTGCGGATTTAATTTTATTAAAACTTAATCCATATATGAAAAGAGGCTAATAACTCGTTCCCATCGTCCTCGATGGGAACGCATACAAGTCTTCAAATAACAGATACTTTTATATATGGATTCCAAAGTTGGAGCTTAGGAGCGAGATAACTTTGTTCTTTTATGGGACTAATTAAACAGTGCTTCTAGTGCATCAACACCATCTTTTTTCTCATCTTCAGTTGGAATTATCTCACCATCTTCATTCACACTCGAAGCTGACTCAATAAGCTCA
>JALUXP010000086.1 GCA_027013295.1 Sulfurimonas sp. | reverse complement strand
AAATAATATACCATATGAAATGTGTGGCCCAATTGCTCGTGAGGATGGATGGGAAAAATATATGGGACAACTCTATATTGACATCCCTATGGATGAAAACGACAAGCGTTATGTAAAACTCAATGAACATTTAGAAGACAAAGAAGGTAATATGAAAATAAATGGAATTTATTATCATTATGTTCCTTTAGAAATAGCAATGAAAAACACCCATCACGATAAACCTGGCTTTTGGGATAAATGGGCGGAAGAATTTTAAGATATTGTATGAAGGAGGGGGCAGTTTATGCCCCATTTAGCTAAAATACAATCAAATTAGATAGGTATAAATTATGGCATATAAACACGACTACGATAAAATTCTCACCAGACTCACAGTAATACTTTCTAAACTCAATGACGGAGAAGCCCTTTCCGTAAAAGAGCTAGCACAGGAATTTAAAACAAGTGAGAGAACCATACAACGGGACTTCAATGAACGTCTTGCTTCTTTTCCTATCTATCAAGAGAAGAAAAAGTGGAAGATGCAAGAGGGATTCAGAGTTGAAAAAACAAAATCATTAGAAGATGAAATCGTACTTGACATCATTGAGAAGATAACTGAAGGAATAGGTGGAAAATTCTCTTCAAAAGCCCACAAACTCCTCTCAAAAATTAAAAACGAAGATTTCAATCCAATCTATACTAAACTAAATATCGAAGATATAAGTGACAATTTCAGTGATATTCAAATCATTGAACAAGCAATAAAAGAGAAAAGAATAATAGAATGCAATTATAATGATGAAAGACATCCAATTTACACTACAACTATCAATCCTTTAAAGATAGTGAACTTTGAAGGATTTTGGTATCTGGTGGCCTTACGGGATGATATCCTTAAAAAATATTACCTAAGAAATATCTCTAACTCCAAAATCACAGATGATGTATTTGAAACAGATAGCGAACTAGAAGAACTATTGGATAATTCCATCTCTATATGGTTTCAAAAAGATATAGAACCATTCGAAGTAAAACTCTACGCCGATAAAGGTGCTACCAAATATTTTAAACGTCGTCCACTCCCGACCCAAAAGATAGATTCACTAAACAGTGACGGAACGATGGAGTTTAGTGTTACAATTACCCATGAGATGGAGATACTACCACTTGTGAAGTACTGGATTCCTCATCTCTTTATATCGGAGCCTGCATGGATAAAAGAGATTTTAGAAGATGATACTCAGAATTACCTCAATCTATCTAAAGAAATCAACTAATGATGGAAAATCAATATGTCCTATAAACTTATAGCCAAGCAAGGTTCAATATTTGATGAAGAACATGCAACTTTTATTGTCAATCCATCTAATACACGGCTCCTGTTGGGCAGTGGTGTATCTGCAGCTTTTAAAAGGGAGTGTGGTAAAGAGCTACAAGATGAGATGAGCAATACACTCTTAAATATTGAAGGTGGTTTACAACAGGGTGATGTAGTAGCTACCGGTCCGGGAAAATCAAAAAAATTCGATATCGCTTTGCATGCTGCAATTATGAACTATGATCCAGGGACAAGACAGATAGATAAATACCCAACACTCCAAACTATATCCAAAGCACTACAAAATATAGAACAATACCTGCAATGGTACGCAAAACATAAATCGCAAACAATGAAGCTTGTTTTACCGATGATGGGATGTGGAGTAGGGGGACTAAAGATCGAGGATGTTGCAAAAATCTATAGAGATTTTTTTAGTAAAGAGGTTGATTATGAGTGTGAAGTAGTTGTCTATAATTTTGATGAGAAGAATCATAAAATCGTAACTAAACTTTATGCTTA
>JALUXP010000085.1 GCA_027013295.1 Sulfurimonas sp. | reverse complement strand
TTTTATGTTTAAACTCTACATAAATATCAATATCACTCTCTTTAGTTTGCTTATCTTTTGCATAGCTACCAAATAAACCAATCTTATCAACCTCAAATTCTTTCTCAATATAAGGTTTGTTATCTGTCAATTTATTTAATATTTCATTTTTAGTCATATTCTTAAACCTCCTTATTCTCAATTCAAATTTTAAGTCTTCATTTTCTTAAGTTCATTATATCATTTTCTAGTTTGATTTTTTCTAACAGAGGACTCCGTTCACTTATATTTTCTAAATTCTATTTTCTTATATGTACATAGGGTTTTGTAATGGTGGAGCTGTGGAGGATCGAACTCCAGTCCGAAATCCAGCTACACATAACTTCTACATGCTTAGAAAAGTTGTTTAGGTTTAATCTTGCTTCACACTACTTGCAAAGCTACGCAAGACGAGCCTCTAGCGTTCATCTTAAGTGGAGACACACTTAGGATATATCTGCATTAGGGTTATACCTCGAATCCTATCTATCCAGAGTCCATAGGTGAGGCAGCCCGCCTACACGTCTGAGGTGCAGGGGATAAAACTTATGCTACTGCGTAAGCTGGGCGGTAATTTGTATTGTTTGCGTTTAACAATTGTTGAGCCGTATAACGGAAGTGCTCAGTCCGACATGCTATCATATGCTACTGAATCCCGTCGAAACCAGGTCAGCCCCATTTGTATGTTGTAATTATATCAAGTTTCAGATGGGATGGCAATAGTGTTGATTTCTAAGTGGATTTTGGAGGTAAGTGCGTTCGTATTTTAGTTGATGAAATGTTAAATTAACTCAAGCAGTATATTTTAAGCTATAATTCTACAAAATTAAAAATTTGGAGCTATCTTAATGAGTTTAAGAAATAAGTTAAAAGTAATATTGAGTATATTGTTTATAACATTTTTTGTAAATTTTTATCTTTCATATACATTAGAAAAAGATAGTGAATCAAAAATATATATGATGGAAAATACTCAAAAAACAATTCATTTAACAACTTTATTTATAGATTCATTAAAAGATGCAGAAACTGGTCAAAGAGGATTTCTTTTAACCCTTGATCCTTCTTATCTTGAACCTTATTATGCTGGGACAAAGAAGGTTATTCTATATTATGATTTACTACATAATAGTAAATTATTGCACAATTATGGAGATGAACAACATAAAAGATTAGAAAAAATAAAGATATTGATGGATAAAAAATTAAAAGAATTAAATGAAACAATTCAATTAGCAAAAAAAGGGACACGCTCAGAAGCGATAAAATTAGTGAAAAGAAACTTGGGACAATATTATATGGATAAAATAGACAACCTTATCCAAAAAATCATTCAAACAGAAGCCATGGAACTTCAAAGAAAAAAAGATGAATACATTTTTACTAAAAGTAGAAACTTTACACTTATGGTGGTTGCATTGACATTTTTTATTTTATTATCACTTTATATGGTGATCTTTATAAACTCTTATCTTTTTAATCCACTTGAACTATTGTTATCAAATACTCATAAGATAGATAAAGGTGAAACTATAGATGTCAAAGACATAGTTTCACAAGATGAGATGGGATATCTGCTTTCTAGTTTTTATAAAATGTCACAAAAAGTATATATTAGAGAAAAGAAACTTAATTATACTGCATCTCATGATGAACTGACATCTCTTCCAAATCGTGTAAATTTACATGAAGATATAGATTTGGCTATTTTAGAAGCTAAAAAAAATAATTTGAAAGTAGCTATTTTATTTTTAGATTTGAATAAATTTAAAGCTGTCAATGATAACCTAGGACATGAAGCTGGTGATTTGATGCTTAAAGAATCAGCTAAAAGATTTGCCTCAGTTCTTCGTAGTGATGATAAGGTTTTTAGGATCGGTGGCGATGAGTTTCTAATACTTTTAAAAGATATATCAAACTCATCTGATATAGATAGAGTGATAGAACAATTACTTTTATCTATACAAGACCCTATTGAGTACAAATCACATAAACTTCAAATATCAGTTAGTATTGGAGTAGCATTATTTCCAGAAGATGCAAATATACCAGATGAGTTGATCAAAGCATCAGATATAGCTATGTATGCTGCTAAAAAAGACAATAAAATAAATTTTAGATATTTTGATAATAGCTTATTGAACCGTTCATCTGATAAAAGAGGATAGAAACACTTTTCTTTAGAAAAGTATTCCATACGCTCAAGCCAACTACCCTTGGCTCTGTTTTGAGCTCCCGTGAACACTTTTCTAAAGAAAAGTATTCCATACGCTCAAGCCAAGGGCATCTAATATACAAATAGTAGAAGATAGACCCAGATTCCAGAGAGGGCGGTAAGTACCACTCCAACAAAAGTTCTTTTTCCATACTTTTTATGTGTATTATTTTTGAGATGGGTTTTTACGCGGAGTAAAGTGTATCCCCAGATAAAAAGGGTTGCAGTTGAGATGATGATATGGAGAACTAAAACCATAAAAGCATAATCATGTGAAACTGAACTTCCCTCCATGAAATTTAAAAAACCACCACCCATTCTCACACCCATCTCAAAGTAAGTAAGCACTATCACGGAGAGTATAAAAAGTCCTACTTGTGCTAAGGAGTGTGCCTTATAATGCTTTTTAAGAGCCAAAGTGATGATATACATCATCAAAAAGGGCAATAGTGCTACAATCAATGTTACAAAATCCATAAAAAATGGTGCTCGTGTCCCTAAGAAACCTGCTTCAAACATGTAGTTCATCTTTTATCCTCTTTTTTGTTTTTTATAATAATACCCAGCTAAAACGATAAGCAATCCAACTACGGCTATCGTTATTTGCTTTAAGTAAGTATGTATAAGTTCTTGATTTTCTCCTATATAATACCCAAGTAGTATTAAAATAATCGCCCATATTCCAGCTCCTACTGCTGTATAAAGAGAAAATTTTACCATATTCATTCGTGCAAGTCCTGCTGGGATCGAGATAAGTTGACGAACTCCAGGGATAAGTCTTCCTATAAAAGTAGAGATTGCTCCATGTTTGGCAAAAAAACTATCCATCTTTTGAAGGGTTGTCTCTTTGATGAAAAAATATTTTCCATACCGCACAAGTATCTTTCGTCCCAACTTCAAAGCTAAATAATAGTTGGTATAAGCTCCAACCATAGACCCACCTAAAGCACTCGTCAAAATCATCCCGATACTCATCTCGCCTTGACTTGCCAAATATCCAGCGGGGATAAGGACTATCTCACTCGGAAATGGTATAAATGATGACTCAATAGCCATCAATAAAAATATACCTACATAACCCCAGTCAAAGATCAAATCGACTAACTCTTGTGCTAATTCTCTAAGCATTTAAAACCTTTTGTACATCTTGTATCATTTTTTGTGCTACATCTTTGGAGCAATGCTCACGAAGTGCTTCGCTCTTGCTTTTAAGTGCATCATCTGTGAGCTCTTTGATGATATGGAGTAGTTTTGAGCGAAGACCCTCACCCTCTCTCTCGCACCAACCCAAATCATTTTTAACTATAAACTGTGCATTGTGGTACTGATGATCCCCTGCAGCATGTGGATAAGGGATGAAAAGTGCTGGAAGCCCATTTGCTGTGAGCTCCCAAAGAGTAGAAGCACCTGCACGACTCACTGCCAAATCACTCTGAGCTATGAGTGCATCTAACTCTGTAGTAAAAGCATATAATTCAACCTTCACACCAAGTTTTTTGTACTCTTGTTTAACCCTCTCATAATCAGCCTCACCTGCTTGATGAATGATTTTGATCCCTAGTTTTTCTAACTTATGTGCTACTGAGAGTGCTAAGTCATTGATAGCCTTTGCCCCATGACTTCCACCTAAAAAGATGATGGTTTGTAGTCTCTCTCTTACCCTTGCACTGTGAAAGAACAACTCTTTTACGGGATACCCCTTGATAGGAGATGTTTTATCATACGCGGAGATAAATCTTTTTGCACGAGGTTTGAGTAGGGCGTTGAGTCTTCCTGTTACTGCATTTTGCTCATGGATAAACAGTGGTAAAAATCTACTCAAAGTTGCAAAAGATGCAGGAGCTGCTGAAAATCCACCTACACTATAGGTCGCCTGAACCTTGTGTTTTTTTAAAATAGTGCGTGCTTGAAAAAAAGCGATAAATACTTTTAAAAGCGATTTGATTTTACCGAAGCCTTTTTGATTGACCACCCCAGTTGTTTCCAAAAAATATACATTTGAGAAACCACTTTTTGACTCAAAATACTTTCTATCTTGACCTTTTGTAGAGCCTATAAATATACACTCATGTCCATCTTCGAGAGCAGCTTCAACAAGTGCCTCTGCTATCATAAGATGCCCACCAGTACCGCCACCTGTTATACAAAGTTTCACGCCATAATCCTTACATAGAGAAGTTTTTTCAAAGGTATATCGTGAGGCTCAGACCATAGGGAGGATTTGCCCTCTAAGATATATCTTTGAAAAAAGTTCATCATGTTAAATCCGCTTTTTTAGATGCCATAAGCACCATCCCTATGCCCACAGATGCTGCTATGATTGCAGATCCACCATAACTCAAAAATGGTACAGAGATGCCTTTGATAGGGGTAATACCACTAATACCATATGCATTTACCATAAATGCAAAAGAGAGCATCAAACCCATTCCAATAGAAAAAAGATAGATGTGTGAGCTTTCACTTCTGTTAGCTATTTTAAAGATGCGTTGTATAATCCACATAAAGATAAATACTACAAAAAGCACACCCATAAAACCAAACTCTTCAGCTAAACCAGCTAGAACAAAATCGGTATGCACCTCAGAGAGAAAGCCAAGCTTAAAAGTACCATTGGCTAAACCTACTCCAAAAAATCCACCATTATGAATCGCATTGAGAGAGTGTCCTATCTGATATGGTTCAACCTCAGTTGGAACGCGTAACTGTTCGGCAATAGACACAGGAAGCAAGTCTAAAATACTCTCTTGAGCCAATGCCCACCAAGAGCGGATACGCAACAATCTATGCTCTGCCGTAAATATAAAAAATATAAAAAACAATAAAGATCCAGCAAGTAAAGAGAGGAAAAAACGAAAACTACTTCCAGCAAACATAAGCATAAAAAGAAGTGTCAGTGCTAAAACCACGACCTGACCCAAGTCATTTTGCACAAAAGCAATGATAAACATAGCCCCTATAAAGACTACCCCATAAGGGGCAAATCGCTTAAACTCATCTGCAAGTCCTATCCCAGCATGATGCCCTAGTTTTCGAGAAAAACTCCAAGCTAAAAAATAGATAAAACCAATCTTGAAAAACTCTACAGGAGCGAGTGAAAAACCAAAAAGTTTTATCCACCTTTTTGCACCACCTACAGCAGAGACTAAAAAGTCTGGCAAAAATGGCATAGCAATCATAAGCACTGTAGAACCGATAAGAAGTGTAAAACCTAGAGGTGTCAGCCATTTATCTGGATCAAGTTGTGCAAGTATCCACATAATCAATATACTTAAAACTCCAAAAATAGTTTGACGAATCACAAAATGAAATTCATCAACTCCAAACAGTAATACTGCGTAGGTAGAGAGAGTGTAAGAAAGTATGATGCTTACACCTATGAGGATAGAGACAAGTGTAAAAAGTTTTCTATCTGCTTTCAAACTATGCTACTTAATTTTATTTATTTTTAAAACGAACTCAACTTCGGCTTTACTAATATGAAGTTCTTTTGAGATTGTTTCTAAATCTACACCTTGTTTATAAAGTGAGATAACCTTTTCATCATCATTTCCATGTATAGATGTTGGAATAGAGATTTGTTTTACTCCACTCTCCAAGGTTACAATACGCGCATCAATCTGTGCATCTATCATCTCAACACGATCTTGCATCTGTTTAAGTGCTTGTGTTACAGGTTGGACTATGTCATAAACACTTCTTTCTATCTCTTGATAAATCTCCTCATCGTTCATGCCTCTAGCAGACATGTTTGATTTGACTTGTAACTCTTTTGTATTTTTTTTGAGATAAAAAATTTCACGATTAAGCTCCTCGACAACAGATGCTACAGAGTGGATATTTTTATTGTACTGTGCATCTTTAGTATACACATAGTAGATCAAATACAAGATGATGCCAGCCATTGCGACTATGACATACTCTAACTGAAAGAGGTCACTATATATCATCTATGTTTTGCCTCTTTAGCTTCACGGATGAGTACCCGTTCCCTTGCTGTAAGATACCCAGCCCACTCTTTTTCATCTCTCTCATGCATCTTTATGATTTCTGCAAGAGAGGTGTCGAGTGCTTTAAAAAAAACACCTACATCTCTTTTGGGATGCACAGGCATATGAATACGAGCATAATAGATTTTTCCCATTTCTAAGAGAGCTTCTTTTAACTTAAAATGCTCATAACCTATGGACTCTATATGTGCCTCATTTGTCAGTGAAACTCGCTTTGGTTTTTCATCTTTTATGAGCATCTCTAAGCCGTCTATCTTTCTATGAAGCTCTACCATCAAGTTTAAAAGCACTGGATCACTCTCAGAAGTTTCACCTTTTGCTTTTGCTAATTTGAGCCATTGGGATATCGGGTCATCATCACTATCACTCAGTTTTTGGTACTCTCGTTCATAGGAATCTTTGTCCGTATCATTTAGGGAAAAAACCAAAGATATTGGTGCTGGGACTAAACGAACACTCATGCAGCTAACCTATCTAAAACAATAAAGATGAAAAACATAATTCCAAGATAGCCATTGACTGTAAAAAATGCTCTATCTATCTTTGTAAAATCTTTTCTCACTAAATGATGTTCATAAGAGAGCATCACAGCACTCAAAATCACAGCTAAAAAAGCCAATGAACCTAAACCAGCTACCCAAACAAACATTGTCCAAAAAATTATGCTCAGAGCATGAAAAATCAATGAGATAAATAAAGTAGCAGGAGCACCATATTCAGAGGGGATAGAGTGAAGTTTATTTTGTATATCAAACTCTATATCTTGAAGGGAATAGAGCAGGTCAAATCCAGCTACCCAAAAGATAACACCTAGAGACAACAGAACCGACCACGGTGTTATTTCTGCACTTACCGCAACCACTCCAGCTATGGGAGCTAAGCCCAAAGAGAACCCTAAAATCACATGTGCTAATGAGGAAAATCGTTTAAAGTAAGAGTACGAACCAAGTACAAAAAGGATAGGGATACTTAACCAAAAGGCAAGAGTATTGATGATGTAGGCAATAGCAACAAAGACTATAGCATTGACAACAACAAAGAGCAAAATAGTCGTAGAATCAAGTCTACCATCAACACTTGGTCGATCTTTTGTACGAGGATTTTGTCCATCTATATCGCGATCAGCATAACGGTTGAGTCCCATGGCAAAGTTACGCGCACTTACAGCTGCCCCAACGCCAAGCAAAAGAAGAGTAAAACCAAACCAACCATCAGCCGCTACTACCATAGCGATAAAGATGAAAGGCAGAGAGAAGATAGAATGTTCAAACATCACCAACTCATTAAAATCTTTTAATTTACCAATATATCTTTGCAAGTCATTGCCTTAAAATCAAATTTGACTATTTTACCTAAAAGTGATTTAAAGTTGTATGAAGATATAATAATAGTCATGAATTTCAAACAATTAGCTATTATTGGTCCTACTGCTTCTGGGAAGAGTGATCTTGCCATAAAAATCGCACAAAAATTAGATGCATATATTTTAAGCATCGATTCACTTAGCATCTATAAAGAGATTGATATTGTTTCTGCAAAACCAAATGAGAACGACTTAAATGAAGTTAGACATTTTGGGATAAATGAGATCTATCCGAATGAATATTTTAGTGTAGAGATATTGATAAAGCTCTATAAAAAAGTGAAAAATATTTGCAAAAGAGAGGGTAAAAATCTCATTATAGTTGGTGGGACATCTTTTTATCTTAAATCCCTTATAGATGGCTTGTCAACTCTTCCACCCATCAGTGATGAAGTAAAAAAAGAGGTGGCATTTTCTTTAAAAACACTCGAAAAATCTTATGGAACACTTTTTAAACTAGATAAACACTACATGGAAAAAATATCACCAACCGATAGCTATAGGATAGAAAAAGCATTGCTTATCTACACTGCTTCTGGGCTTACACCTAGTGCTTGGTTTGCTGAAAATCCACCTATCCCAATCATTAAAAATCTCAAGATATTTAATATAAGTGTTGAGAGAGAGGTGTTGAGACAGAGGATAAAAAATAGAACATTAAAGATGTTTGAACAGGGTCTCATAGATGAAGTATGTAACTTAGAACAAAAATATACAAGAGAGCCAAACTCTATGAGATCTATTGGGATAGTTGAGGTTTTAGATTATCTTGATGGAAAATTTACAAAAGAGGAGAGCTTAGAGTTTATCTCTACCCACACAGCACAACTCGCAAAACGGCAACAAACTTTTAACAAAACTCAGTTTAAAAACTCAATCTCTGCACCGCTAGAAGAGCTAAAAAACATCATACTAGCTCACTATAACAACTAGGTCGTCTATCTTTTAAAAGCCCCCAATAATCCCTTTGTTTTGCATCTGCTTCTAGGTCAAACGAAGCATAGATGATCTCCTCTTTGTCTCTTGATGCTTCAGCTATTTTAGCACCTGTGTAGTCTGTTATAAAAGAGCTTCCATAAAAATTTATCTCACAACTTGGTGCTACTTCTAAGCCAACTCTATTTGCTGTTATCACGGGGACAGTATTGGTTGCTGCATGACCCATTTGTACTCGTTGCCAATGCTCCTTAGAGTCCAAACCTATCTCGGGTTCACTCCCTATAGCAGTAGGATAAAAAATAAGCTCGGCACCCCCCAGCGTTAAAGCCCTCGCTGTCTCACAAAACCATTGATCCCAACAGATGCCAACCCCTATCTTTGCATACTTTGTGTCATAGACTTTGAAACCAGTATCTCCCTCTTGAAAATAGAATTTTTCCTCATACCCAACTCCATCTGGAATATGGGTTTTTCGGTAGTTATCCATCACTCTGCCATCAGCATCTATTACCACTAGCGAGTTAAAATACTTCTCTTTTGCTTTTTCAAAATAACTTACCAATAAAACCACCTCAAGCTCTTTGGCTAACTTGGAAAAATGGTGTATAAGTGGATTGTTCATCAGTGGCTTAGCGAATGAGAAATACTTTTTCTCCATCTCTTTACAAAAGTAAAGGGATGTGAAAAGTTCAGGGAGGAGTATGATTTGTCCCCCTTTTGCATGGGATTGACGCACAAATTTTTCAGCTTTAGCAATATTTTTACTTTTGTCTTCAACCATTTGCATCTGAATGGCAGATACTTTTACCATCTTTGTAAATCTCCTCTGTGTTTCAATTTCACCATATTTTATCTAAAAGTATTAAATTTCTAACAAAACAGTATCTCTCTGAGTAGTTTCAAACTTTTTACATCCACTCTCAAAAGCTCCACTTTCACCCACTATGATGCACTTATGTTTAGCTCTTGTAACGGCAGTATATATCAGCTTTGTATTGTGCATTATGTAGTGGGAGAATGTCATAGGGATCACTACAATATCGTATTCCATCCCTTGAACTTTATGGATAGTTAGAGCATAAGAGAGCATCAAGTGTGATTTTAACTCTTCATATTCATACACCACAACGACATCTTCATTTGGGTAAAAAACAAAAAGCTGTTCTTGTTCTTCATCTATCTTAAAAAGGAGTCCACTCATCCCATTGAAGATTCTTCGGTTTGAAGATTCTTCACCATTCTTATACCCATTGCTACTCCAAGAGGTCATATTTTCATTTTTGGTATGTACCACCTTGTCCATCAAGCGAAACTCTAGTTCTCCCCGTTTGACGCATTTAGAAGGGTTTGGATTCAAGTACTCTTGAAGCACCTTATTTAGGTTTGCAGTTCCTAGTGTACCACCCTTCATAGGAGTGATAACTTGAAAATAGTTAAGATACTCTTTGATGAGTTTGTTCTTTAATCTGTAGCGTGATTTTTCTATGGACTCCACAACAAGATGCACTATACTTGTGAGGATTTGAGCAGAGTTATCTTCGCGTAAATTTTGTAACTCTTTTTTGGAGAGTTGATTTTTAAGTGCATAATAATTTTGTATATTTATCTCACGAAATTCAAAATCTTCATACTTTACCTTGTATTCTGGCACGATTCCTTTTCTAATATCATTGGCTATAAATGTGATAGCCTGATCTGGACTCTGTCTAAATATCTCTGTAAGTTTTATGATAGGAGCTAACTCTAAACTCAGTACATCACTCAAAACATTCCCCGCCCCAATGGGAGGAAGCTGTGCATCATCACCCACGATGACAAGTAGTGCATCTCGCTTAATCTTTGCTACAACTCTAGCAAACAAAGCAGAATTTATCATCGAAGCCTCATCTATAAGCACTACACTATACGGGAAATCATCCTCATGTTTTATGAGTAAACTCTGTATCGTTGCACTTTCATACCCTGTTGTGTCGGAGATGCGTTGTGAAGCGATGCCACTAAGGGCACAGGTAATAATCTCTTTGTCATCGTAACGAGTGTTAAGTAGGTCTAGTATGGTTTTAGATGTTGTACTTTTCCCTGTTCCCGCATAGCCAACCAAAAAAAGAAGTTTTACCCCTTGGTTGATCATCTCTACAGCTTTTTTTTGTTGTGAGCCTAGTTGCAGTTCACTCTTACTTAAAAATGCATCTAAGTCTTTTACAAACCCTCCGCTATCAAGTTTTGAACGCCTCGTAAACTCATCATACAAAAACTTCTCTGCATCATAGAGCCGAGCAGGAGATACTCGCTCATTTTTCATCAGGACAATAGAACCCTCTGTCACTCTCTCAACTAAAGCTGCTTCATAGAGTTTTACTCTTCC
>JALUXP010000084.1 GCA_027013295.1 Sulfurimonas sp. | reverse complement strand
CTCCTCTTGAAGTGTTTTTTCATCCATCTTGGTTGGAGGACAAATCCATAGTTTATTTTTAACTGCACCCTCACCTCTTAAAATCTCACCTGCTGCTCGGAAAAGACCAATGTTAGTCATGCAAGAACCAACAAACACTTCATCTATTTCAGTTCTTAAACCAGTTTTATGGATCTCTGTTAAGGTTTTAACATCATCTGGATCATTTGGGCAAGCTAAAATAGGCTCTTTTATCTGATCCATATCTATCTCGATAACAGCTGCATATTGTGCATCTTTATCAGCTTCCATCAGCTCAGGGTTTGCTACCCATGCTTTCATTTTATCAGCGCGTCTTTGTAGAGTTGCTTTATCTTCGTAACCTTGGGCTATCAACTCTTCAATGAGAACAATATTTGAGTTTAAATACTCAATAATTGGCTCTTTGTTAAGTTTCACCGTACAAGCAGCGGCGGAACGCTCTGCAGATGCATCTGAGAGTTCAAATGCTTGCTCACATTTAAGATCTTCAAGACCCTCAATTTCGAGAATCCTACCACCAAAAATATTTTTCTTGCCAGATTTTTCAACTGTAAGCAAACCATCTTTGATAGCTTGGTAAGGGATAGCATTTACCATATCACGAAGTGTGATGCCTGGCTGAATACTCCCTTTAAATCTTACAAGAACAGACTCTGGCATAGTTAATGGCATCATACCAGTAACACCAGCAAAGGCTACCAATCCAGAACCAGCAGGAAAAGAGATGCCCATAGGGAAACGAGTATGGCTATCTCCGCCAGTACCAACAGTATCTGGAAGACAAAGTCTATTTAGCCACGAATGGATAACACCATCACCTGGACGAAGAATGAAGCCTTTTCTACTTGTCCAGAACTCTGGTAGCGTATGTTGTAAGTTAATATCTGCTGGCTTTGGATATGCTGCAGTATGGCAGAATGATTGCATAGTCATATCAGCACCAAAACTTAAAGCTGCTAGTTCTTTTACTTCATCACGAGTCATTGGACCAGTTGTGTCTTGAGACCCAACTGTTGTTGCTATTGGCTCACAATAAACATTTGGTTTAATACCCTCAACTCCACAAGCACGACCTACCATTTTTTGGGCAAGAGTATAACCTTTACCATTATCAGCAGGTTGAGCAGGAGTCATAAATATATCTCCAGCATCCATGCCAAGAGCTTCTCTAGCTTTAGCAGTTAAACCTTTTCCAATAATAAGAGGAATACGACCACCAGCACGCATCTCATCTGGAAGAGTATTTGGAGCGATTTCATAACTTGAAACAACCTTGCCATCTTTGACAATCGTACCTTCAAATGGCTTCACTGTGATGAGATCACCCGTATTTAACTCTTTCGTAGGTGCTTGAATAGGGATACATCCTGAATCTTCTGCAGTATTGAAAAAGATAGGAGCGATAATATCACCAATCACAATACCACCAGTTCTTTTATTTGGAATACCTGGGATATCTTGACCCATGTGCCATTGAACAGAGTTGATGCCCGACTTACGAGATGAACCAGTCCCAACAACATCCCCAACATAAGCAAGAGGATACCCTTTAGCTTTAAGCTCTTTCATGGTGTCTAGTGGATTATCCATTCTATTGACTAACATTGAGTTTGCATGTAGAGGAATATCTGCTCTAGTGAAAGCCTCACTCGCAGGTGAAAGATCATCAGTGTTTGTTTCACCAGGAATTTTATACACAGTTACAGTGATCTCTTCTTCCATTGCAGGTTTATTTGTAAACCATTCTGCATTTGCCCAAGATACTAGAACCTCTTTAGCAAATGAATTACCATTGTCCATCAAATCTTTTACTTCATTGAAAGAATCATAAACTAAGATAGTATTTTTTAACTCATCTGTTGCAGCTTGTGCCACTTCTACATAAGTAGATTTTAGTGCTTCTATAAGTGGACCTACATTAAATCCACCTAACATTTTTCCAAGAATCTCAATTGCATAAACTTTATCGATAGCATGACAAGTTGTATCGCCTTGAACAATTGCATTTAAAAATGCTGCTTTAACATACGCTGCGTCATCAACACCAGCAGGAATTCTATTTTCAAATAGCTCAAGTATGTATTTTTCTTCTTGAATTTTATCAGCTTTTAATAATTTAACAAGTTCTGATACTTGCTCGGCTGTTAACGCTAACGGAGGTACACCAAGAGCTATTCTTTCTTCGGTATGTGCTTTATAATCATCTAAAAATGCCATCATCTGTCCTATAATTTTAATTTTAAATAATTATACCTAAATAAAAAACACCATTAAAAAAGATGTTACAAAAGTAAACACTAAAAATAATGTTTTTTTTAATAATGAGTAATAATGACACACTATAAATTTCGTTTTTTTACTTCATCATCTATAAATTTTTTTTGTGGACCTCTGTAGTTACTTTTTAGCCAGACTATATAGGCATCATCTAAATCTACAAAGAACATCCCTTTGTATTGACCAAATTCTATTCGAGGAGATTGTAGATGATAGTTTCTTTTCTCAGTGCATGAACATTTTATATCTACATGTTTTACTAATGCCTCAAACTCATAAAACTCTATGTTTTTTTGTATGACAAATCTATAAAGCTCAAAGTCAAAAATACCATTTCTACTCTTAACAAATTGTTCTAACTTTTGGATGGCTTGAACGGTTAAAGATTCCAGATTTACAATCTCTACTTGAAATGATTTGTATAATTTTGTAAAAACTAATTCTGCCACATCATTCAAAGTATCTCTCTCACCCCTTTTGCATTTGCACTAGAGAGAACCCCTTCATGTTCAAGTTGTTCTATGATTCTTGCTGAACGATTATAGCCTATTTGTAGCTTTCGTTGTAGATAAGAGATAGATGTTTTTCTATCGCTAATAATTACATTTTTGGCTTCTTCAAAAAGTTCATCTAACTCCTCGTAACTATCTCGAGATGAAGAACTATCTTGTAAATCTTCTTCAACTAAAAAACCTTTATTATAGTTAGGAGGGCGTTGAGACTTGATAAAATCTACAATTTTTTCAATCTCCTCTTCTGAGCTCCAAGGAGCATGAAGTCGAACAAGTCCTGTTGAGCCAGGAGGGGTAAAAAGCATATCTCCACGACCAAGCAAAGATTCTGCACCCATCTGATCAAGAATAATCTTAGAATCAACTTTCTGTCCAACCCTATAAGAGATGCGAGATGGAAGATTTGCCTTGATTAGCCCTGTAACAACATCTACAGATGGCCTTTGTGTCGCTACAATAAGATGTATTCCCGATGCTCTAGCCATTTGAGCCAATCTGCCTATAGAGTGTTCAACCTCTTTTCCACTTGTCATCATCAAGTCAGCCAATTCGTCTATAATAACGACAATATATGGAAGATTTTCACCACCCTCTTTTGCAACTTTTTCATTGTAGTTTTCAATATTTTTTGTTCTTGTATCAGCCATCAATTCATATCTTCGTTCCATCTCATTTACCATATTATTAAGAGCGACTATAGCTTGTTTTGGTTTTGTAATCACGGGAGTCAGAAGGTGAGGAATATCATTGTAAATAGAAAATTCTAACATTTTTGGGTCTATCATCAAGAGTCTTAATTGATCGGGTGAGTTCTTGTACAGAAGAGAGAGTATCATTGCATTAATACCTACACTTTTGCCACTACCTGTTGTTCCTGCAATAAGGAGATGCGGAAGTTTCTTCAAATCTGTCATAAAAGGCTTTCCAACGATATCCTTTCCTAAAGCTATTGTCAAAGGGGAAAGAGAATCTTTAAAAAGTTTATCTTCGAGTAAACTTCTAAGGTAGATAGTATCGAAAGAATCATTAGGAATCTCTATCCCCACTACATCTTTTCCTGGGATAGGTGCTTGAATCCTAATAGTCTCAGCAGAAAGAGCCATTGCCAAATCATCTTGAAGACTCAATATCTTGCTCACTTTTACATTTGCAGCAGGTTTAAACTCAAAAGTAGAGACAACTGGTCCAGTATAAGTTCTCACAACATCGCCCTCTATCTTAAAGTGTGCAAGCTTTTCTATAAGGAATTGTATCTTTTCATCAATTTCATTTTCATCAATATTTCTTACTTTTTTATTATCTTTTTGTAAAAAATCAATTTTTGGCAATGTAAAATTCTTTGGTTTTTCAGTTTTTCCCATCTCTATTGTGGCTAAAAGTTTTGTGTTTTCTTCGAGTTCATCTACAAAAACAGAATGTTTTTCTTCTTTGATTTTTGAAACAATTTCTAAAATATTATTTGGTTCTTCACTGTTTTTTTTCTTTTTTATCTCTACTTCATGTCTTAGGTAAGCAGGCTTATCTATCTCAAGCTCATATTGTATATCGGTATTTTCAGGTTCATTTATAGATATTGAGCTTTTTGAAATATCAATGATTTCGTTTGAATCTTTTAACTCTATTTGAGGGGGTTTGTTGGATCTATTAAATAAGGAATAGAGAATAAAAACTAATTCTTTAACATTTTTATCAAAAATAATAATCAATGAAATGAGAGTAATAATTAACCAAAATATCCATAAACCGAACAAGCCAATATATGGTTTTAAATAATCTGCAAAATCTCCAGCAAAACTGCCTCTTAAATTATTGTGAACTAATATAGCTTGTGCTAACAAAAGAGAGAAAAAAAACAAAACTGATGAGATAATCACAGCATAGTTTTCCAAATCAAAATTTGGTTTTTTATAAAATTTATAGAGAGGGTAAAGCAACACAAACAAATAAATATATGAAATATAACCAAATAGCTTTTGGTTTTGCATACCAAAATTATTGCCAACACTTCCCATCAAGTGAATGTCACCTAAAATTGTGGAAAATCCAAAATAGACAAGTATTCCAAAGATAAGTATAGAGACGGTTTCTTTCAAACTGTAGTTTCCTTTAAAATAATTAAGAAATTATAGCCAATTATATATAATTTACTAGATTTAATTTTGATACTTTTCCTACTGTTGAAAGCATCGCTTTATAATCAGTAGTAAGCTGACTCAAACTTAAGGATGCCTTTGCTAAGTCTGTATCTATAACGCTCGAACGCAAAGTCTTTACACTGATTTCTAGGACACTAGTTCTATCAACCTCACTCCGCAGGGCTTTTGATTGTGCACCTACTTGAGCATGAGCACGCAAAACATGATCAGTCAAATCATCCATCATAGTTATTGCATTCTCAATCCCAATATTTCTCATATTAGCACTTGTTGCATCTGGATAAAGTTTATGGTTTTCTACAGCTGTTATCATCTGATCTATCACATTGAAAAAATCTGTTTTGGGATCTCTTACTGTTATAGCATTATTTGTATTAAAGGTCATGAGTGATGCCGATGCCCCAAAATCACCACTATTCGTATCATACATTGAAAATTTTGCTAATGTATTCGAATTTTGTTTATCTTGAAATTTAATTTTACCATCATAGCTCAAACTTACTTCACCAGCAGCATTAGCAGATAATATTGCTGTATCATATTGGGTGTCAATACCTGGGACTCCTGCAGGAAAATTACTTGTAATCGCCATATTCATCACATCCATCAACTGTCTATATTTCATCTCATCGCCATCTACTGCTGTTCTAGGATTAGACATATTGTATATATTGTAAGTTTTTCCAGTATTATTATCTGTAAATGTTGAGCCACCTGCTGCAAAATTGATATTTAAATTTAAAGGAGTACCTGTAGCAGTTAAACCCTCAAGCTTAAAAGAAGAACCATTAAGCGATCCACTTGCAACATCTGCTAAAAGAGTCGAAGCTGATGCAAATTTATTTCTGTTGGCAAGTGTGATCATCTCTGTTTGGCCAACAATTCTCGATTTTTTAATAATTTGAGGAACATTAGAAGAAACAATAGAACCCTCTCTTGTAAACTCGGTTCTATCATACTCCAAACCATCAATCTTTAAAGAACTAATTGAGCTTGCGGGATCAAGATCAGATTTTACAAACTCTTTTATAAAAAGACCAGGAGGAGTGATTCCTGTGACAAAATTATCAAAATTTGTTTCACCACCATCTAAGTTTGTAATCAATCCAGATTTAGCATAGGCTAGGTCATTAATATTGGCTCGGTCATTAATATTAGTACGATTAAAATCAACTGCACCAACCATATTGAAGTCAAGCTTACTAGATCCCTTAATCTTATTTTGTATGACAAATTTACCATGTTTGTTTAAACTAACATCCACTGTTCCCCCATAAGCTTTTTTAATCTCGTGCAAAAGGGAGCTAATAGGTTGTTCATCACTCATAGTGATAGTTTCTTTAAAAGATCTTCCTCCACTATCTGTACCGCGAAGATAAAAATAGTGCTTTGCTACACCGGGTTCTGCAGCATCTGTATCCCCCATAAATTCTCTTATAGTGCTCTCTTTTGTCACTACTCCAGCTTCACCCTCAGTCTCTCCAGTTGGAAAATTGCTCACGAGGTTGTCATTGACTGCATTTGAGGTGACCTCTCTTTTTACAAGATGTTTTTCACCAAGAAATAGTTCCTCTCCAGTAATGTTATATTGCTGTTTTGTTTTACTTCCTGTAAATGCATCTGATGCTACACCATTTCCTTGATAATGCCCATCATCATCTATTGGTTTTGTATCAATAGCTGAACCAGAAAAAAGATACTGTCCATTGATGGAAGAGTTTGCAAGGTTACGAAAGTGTTCTTTTATTGTCTTAAGCTCTGCGGCAATCGCGTCTAAAGAGGTATCACTGTTTGAACCATTGGCCGCTTTAATTAAAAGGACACGCATCCGACTCATAGTCTTATCAAAATCATTTAGAATAACATCTGTTTCATTTGAAAGCTTATACCCGTTATTGGCACTTTTACTAACCTGTTCAAGTTCTGTGCTTTCATTATCTAGTCTTATAGTTTCAGCAAAGGTTCGTACATTATCCTTAGCATATTTGATCTGTAAACCTGAGGCTATCTGTTTGTTAACATCAAAAAGTTGTGTCTGTAAACTAGTATTTTTACTTGAATATAAATTACTATAGTACATACTCGATGTAACTCGCATAACACACCTCCATTTGATGTTTGCACTTTATTTACTATATCTAAGCAAATATAGTTCCATTTATTTCAGATAAAATCATGAAAAAAATATTCATTTATGAATACATTTAGGTTTTTTTTGGCATAATTGCATTTCAAGATTGCCAAACTACCCGCCTGCGTGGTGAAATCGGTAAACACGTTGGATTCAAAATCCAATGACGAAAGTCTTGTCGGTTCGATTCCGACCGCAGGTACCACCATTTTTTAAATCTTGGTTTTTTTTCTTTCTTCTTAATACAATCATCTTTTCATAGTATTGCCATCCTATAGCAATAGAACTTTATGCAGTATAGTTTTTCCCCGCGATAGATTCTATCAATACAGTAGCGTACGACCCCTTAGGTAAGGTAAAGCTCATGTGTAATTTCGTTTCTTTTTTAATGTATTGACATTTAATATCTTCTGGATAGATAAGAGCCACTCTTCTGTGTCCTTTTTCTTGCAAAAATTCATCATCATATTTTGCTTCAACAACTCTTGCTGCATCTCTAGCACGAAATACATCACGACCACAAAGAAGCCCAGTAGGTATAGTTTTATGTGCTAAAAAATCTTTTGTAGGCATCATCTTAGGTGTTGTCAACTTCCCTCCCTTTGCGAGATAGACATCGCCATCAAGCAAGAGAAACTTTTTTTCATTTTCTTCTCTTGAAGTCACAACTCTCTCTCTAAGCCATTCATTGAAAAATTTGCTTTGATAGATGGATATTAAAAAGTTTTTTACTTTATTGTCAGCAATATGCAAGTCCCCTGCTATCATCTCTTTAGCTTGTTTTATACTATCGTTATCTCTTCCAAATCTTTGATATCCAAAATAGTTCGGTAAACCATTTTTAGCTGCACTTCTTGCTATTTTTTCTATTTGTCCTGCTTCTATATTTGTTATCTCTTGGAGGTTTACTGTAAATTTATTTCCTTTTAAATCTCCCATACGAATCGTTCTGTCATGGAGTGTCATACTTAAAATTTTTATATTTTTATTGTGAAATTTTTTAAGTGATTTTTCATACTTTGCATCTACTGATATGTATTGAGTAGTTGTAGCATGCTTATCTTTGAGACCTGCATAGCCTATCTTTTGGGCATTTATATTTAAAAACTCTGCAAAAACTGCCACCATATCCCATGTTGTAAACTCCACCTTTTTGATATGGAGGATAAGGTACTTGCCCTTCCCTTTAAACTCACCAAGTGGCACTTCATCTACTATAAAATCTGTTGGCGTTTGTGTGAACTTAAAATCAACTCTATTTTCACTGAGGTATTCTCTTTTTCTCATAATGCTAAAATCTTTAATTGTTTTTGAGCGATAAGGATATCTTTGTTTATCGCTTGTTTTAACTCATCTAGTGAATCAAACTTTTTATTGTCTCTTATAAAGGAGACAAAACTGATACTTGCACTTTTTTCACACAGCACTTCGCCATCGAGTATGTGACTCTCTATGGCAAAACTTCCATCTGTACTGACTCTATGCCCTACAAAACTTACAGAGGGATGATAATGCTCTTCGTCATCTATGCGTGTTAGACTTACATAAACGCCCTCTTTTGGTGTTAAAAAACCTGATGCACTAATGTTGATAGTTGCTACCAACTCTTTTTTACCGATCCCCTGCCCCGCTTCTAATTTTCCGCGGATGGTATAGTTATGTCCTAAAAAATCATTGGCTCCGTTGATATCACCGATGCTTAGCTTTTGCCGAATCTTATGTGAGTGGATAGAATCATCATGAAGCCTCACCTCCTCTACAACAACAACTTCGCCACTAAACAATGCTCTTAAATCATCAAAGTTATATTTTCTATTTTTCCCGAAGTGGAAGTCATAACCCACTACAATCTTCTCTAAAGAGAGAAATTTTTTTTCTAAAAATGCTATAAATTCTTTGCCGTTAAGATGCCTTATATCTTCAAGTTCAAGATAAAGAACAGGATAATGTGTAAAATTTTCTCGCTCTTTTTGTGGCGTTAGGTTTGCATAACCTGTTTCTATCACGACAATGCAACCAACATCACCTAGCTCACTAAAAAGTCTTTGATGCCCAATGTGCATCCCATCAAAACCACCTATGGCGATGGCGGAACTATTTTTTATAGCAGTAACAGTACTCAAGATTACCCTCTTTTCCAGTTAATGTAGATGGTGATTTTAAGATCAAATCCCATCCCTTATCTTCAGATGCCTTCTCAAACTTTTGCATCGCTTCTTGTATTGCCTTGTCATCCAAAACAACACCATGCTTATCTCGTTTGGCTTCGCGTCCAACCTCAAACTGAGGTTTAAACAATAATATAATTGTATCATTTGCCAATAAATCAACAGTATCAAGAATGTTAAGCAAAGAGATGAAAGCAACATCACTCACTACCAAGTCAAAAACTTTTTCACTCTCAAACTCTCGTATATCACAGTTCTCGTAAGAGAAGACTCTTTGATCATTTTTTATTTTTTCATGAAGTTGCTTTGAGCCAACATCTACAGCACTCACCTCTTTTACACCATATTCAAGTAGAACTTGAGTAAAACCACCAGTAGATGCACCTATATCTAAACACACTGTATCTACTATATCTAGGTTTAACTCATCGAGAAAACCTTTGAGTTTATGTGCTGAACGGGAGACATATTCAAGATGCTCTAGTACCTCAACCCTATCTTCATCTTCAACCTGATATGCACTTTTTTTGACAACTTTATTATTGACACTTACCAACGAGCTTTTAATGATGCTCTGTGCCTTTGTCCTGCTCATAGCTAAGTTGTTTTCTACAAGATAAGTATCCAATCTCAAAACTGAAACTCCACTGCTGTATAAATATACTTGATAGTTTGATTATAATTGGAAATACCATTTGTCGTACCTGTTGCATCAGCTTGATCATAACCAAATGGGTATAAATCATAAGATAGTTTGATGCTAATCAACTCACTTACACGAAAAGAAGTACCTAATCCATAGACAAAGGTAAAACCTTTTGCATTGGCATTTTTCTCTCGTATATCACCAACACCAAATTTTATGTAAGTATCAAACATATCATTGTATAAAGGATAATGTACTAAAGTTGATACAGTAACAATAGATAAATCCAACTTGACATTCTTAGACTTGAGGACAGCCGTATAAGGTGCTATTTTCACATAGTCAAGTTCAACTGAAAAATATTTGTTCATATATGCACCTGCATAAAAATTCAAACTCTCCGATCTCTTTTCTTTGAGAGCTGTATAGAGTCCATCATCATTATACTTTTGTTGCCCATAGCCCACTCCAATATAGGGTCCACCCTCTCTATCTGCATATGCACAAGAGAGCATCAGCAATAAAACTAAAATATACTTCATATCAAGACCCTCATCTCATCTTCTGTGATGCACTGCACTCCCAAACTCATCGCTTTATCATACTTGCTTCCAGCATCTTCGCCATAGATGAGAAAATCCGTTTTTCTAGAGACACTCCCAGAGACCTTTGCGCCTAAATGCTCTAGATGCTCTTTGATAACTCCGCGAGATTTACTCATAGTACCGGTTAGCACTACTGTTTTTGCTTTAAAAGGATTTTCTTGTGCTTCGATTTTCTTTGTAGGCTCTTTAGGCTGAAGTATAGTGTGTAGAGCAGCTATTGTCTCTTTATTGACTCGTACAAATTCTAAAACAGATTCAGCCATCTCTTCACCTATCCCATCACACTCGATGATTTGCTCTTTTGTAGCCTCAACAAAGCCAAAACCAAACTCAGCACTTAAAGTTTTTGAAGCTACCTCCCCAATATGCTCAATCCCCAAGGCGTTGATAAATCTCCAATGCTCACACCTTTTTGCATTTTGGAGTGCATCTAAAAGATTTTGAGA
>JALUXP010000083.1 GCA_027013295.1 Sulfurimonas sp. | reverse complement strand
TTTAAGTAATAGTTTCAATCCATTAGTTGCTGCATGTTGACTACTCATATATCCTTTAACCATCTCATTATGTCTTTTTTTAAACGCTCTTCCATCTTAATAATCCAAGTTTTTCAATGTTTAAGCAATTTCTGTTCTTGTTTTTGGAGTTGTGTAGAAAGGTATGTTATAGCATAGATATTATAGGTGAATTTTCTCTCACACTCTTGACACTTAAAAGTAGCACGATTTTTTGCTTTGTTGTAGTGAACAAAGAGAAAGTTTCCTACTTGGTCTCCATCTTTATAGAGAACTTTCTCATTTTTGTTGTAGGAAGCTTCAGCGAGTTTGGTATCTTCTTTTTGTTTGGTAAGCCATGATGGTTCGATATCTTCTTCAAATTCATAATCTGGCATCTTATTTTACCCCAAATGGAAGTTTTGACATAATAATTTCTTGCTGATTTACATATTGTAAACAATCTTTTCCACCAAGTGCTTGACAAGTTTGCTGCCAAAGTTTTGAATGTCCACTTTTTTCATTGGAGTTTTTGTGTAGATAAAAGAGCAGGGCATGAGCATACTCATGAGGTATGACACTATCACACATATAGTCCATGCTCTCTTGCATCACTTTTTTATTTAAATAAATTGTGATGCGTCTGTTTTCGTAGGAGGTAAGCCCATAAAGTCTACCCGGAATTTTATCTGTGATGATGAGAGGAAATCTCACTTGATATCCAAAATTCTTTTGCATGTGTGTGAGTACATCTTTTTCCTTAGCTGCAATGCGATCAAGGTAAGGTTTTGGAAGGGGATTATGTTTAAAGGAGTATGAGTTGTAGTAATTAATACTAAGAACAGCTATCGCTACAATTACCATTGTAAGAAAAATGAGTTCTAGTTTCTTTTTAAACATGAGCTATAAGCCAAGTTCATTCATACATCTAACGCAATAAATAGATTCTGGTATGAGTTTTAAGCGCTCTATACTAATATCTTCTTCACACTCTTTGCATATCCCATAGGTATCACGCTCTATATTTACATAGCTTGAGCGTAATTTATTTAATCTTATTTTTGCAACTTCATATCTTTGGATATTGATGTTTTGTTCCTGTTTGAGCATCTTATGATCAATGCTATCAAGGGAGCAATCTTTTTTTATTGGTTCGAGGGATTTTTGAATATTTTCAATTTCAGCTGTTAGCGCTTCAATCTCAGATTCTATGATCTTTTTAACTGCTTCTTTTTCTGACTGTTTCATTTTTAATATGTAACTTTATGCATTTCGATTAAACTAAAGTAATCTCCATTATCAGCAGATTTTAGAGCTTGTATATATTCATTTCTTTTAGGATTTTCTTTAGAAAGTAGGTCCTCTTGCCATTTGACAGGCATAGAACCGTTCTGTCTGAGGTAGATATTTGCTAACATCCTTGACCAGCGACCATTACCGTTTTTATATGGATGGATTTGGACTGCTCTGTGGTGAATGCGAGTAGCTACCTCATAAATATCAAATGTTTTGTTGTCATCCCAGTAAGCTATATCATCCGCTAGCTCTTTTAACGCAGTTGGCACTTGATAGGCTTTGATACCAATAGAGAGTTCAACTGCTCTAAACTTACCAGCCCAATCCCATACATTGCCAAACATCTCTTCATGCAGTAGGGATAACCACTCATAAGAAAATGGTGTTACTTTTTTAGATGGTGGGGCTGATAAATATTTTATAGTTGCAAGTGCAATATTATTTGCTTCTGCTACATAGATCTCTTTGCGTGTATAAACTTTATCAATTGGTAGCATGAGTCCTGATATATCATCAAGTGGTGTAGCATCGTCTATTGGTTTTGTGGAGTGTATCATTTTAAGCTACCCAAAGAGTATCTTGATAACTTCCATTT
>JALUXP010000082.1 GCA_027013295.1 Sulfurimonas sp. | reverse complement strand
CATTGAGGCAGCTGCTTCCTACGAAGAACTCCTCATTGATGCACAAGAGGAAAAGTATGTCAATTTTTATGAAAAATTTGGCTTTCTCCGAGTAGATAATGAAAAGTTAAAGATGCGTTTAAAGCTGCAGAGAAAAGAGATTCTAAGACCAAGCGATGGGTATGACCCCACTCGCTGGATGGACTAAGCTTTTTTATACTTTGATTATAAACGAAAATAACCAAAGAGGGATTTTTTTATCATTTGATGTAAAGTCTATATCTAAGGCTAAATAACTATCTTGTATATCCTTCACTTGTGAAAAGGTCTTACTTTTTCCACCAACCTCAAAAATATACTTATCGACCTTAAAGTCTCCCACATCACTGTAAAAAATATTTTCAAAACAATTAACAAAAAAAGTCTCTCTAACAGTTCCAATGTCAAGTTCTAGATTAATCTTATCAGCATAGGCATAAAGTATATTACTATTGGCAAAAAGAATCTTTTGAGGTTTTTTCGATATTTTATTTGAAGATTTTCTCATAGATTTAAAGATAGCTGTTTTATCTAATATACTAAGATAGGTATAGAGTGTTGGTTCACTTACTCCAAACTCTCTTGCAAGTGCTGCCACATTGACACTATATGGTTTATTTGCAGACACTACAAAAAAGATAAGTTTCTCAAAAATAGAGATATGGGAGTAATCCATTTTATTTAAAGAGGGGATATCTTCATGAATAATCTTCTCTAACGCGTTAAAGAGTTTGTCATTAAAACTCTCTATACCTTCTAAATAGAATGGATACGCACCATATTGCAGATAGTTCTTAAACTCTGCATAGAGGTCTTCATACTGAAAAACAAGCTCCTTAGAGATTTCACTACTATTGGTAAGTATATCTTGAAGTGTGTATGATGTGAGTGTAATTCCTTTTTGAATCTCATAATATTCTTTGAAACTTAGCACAGGGAGTGTATAGACAACAAGCCTTCTACTTAAGTCATATTTTTCATACAGAATATTAATCATAGAAGAACCACTAATTCTAATGGTAAGATCTGGAAAACTATCATAAATATTTTTAATCTCTTGTACCCAGTTTTTATATTTATGAACTTCATCTATAATTATTACTCTACCACCAAGTGCATAAAACTCATCCGTAAGGGCATAGATACTTGAGGAAGTAAACTCTATGTCATCTCCAGTCATGTAAAGAGACTTCATATTGTTTGCTTTCATATATTGAAAAAGAAGGGTTGTTTTACCAACACCTCTTGCACCGATAAGTGCTATTAACCTCTCATTAGAGTTTAAAATATCTAAATACTTCTTTCTAATAAACTTAATTTCTATTTTTGCTAAGATTAACTCTTGTTTTCTAGTAAAATAGCTAATATCCATATTAAATCCTAAAATGTATTTACTGATTATAGCATATTTTTACAAAATATATTTATGACATGTTTGTTTATGGAGTGTAACTGTAGGCAAAAAGCCTACAGATTAGTTGAGATTTGGTTTAGGAGTTGTATCAGTTGATGCTGGAAGCATTGGAGTTAGCATGTGAGGCTTTCTTCCATCAAGTGCTTTTAAAAATGTAACGATTGAACTTGCATCTTTGTCGTTAATCTTCATACCAAGTTGGATTCTTCCCATCTCGATAACTGCAACTTTAAGTGAATAAGTTCCACCGTTGTGAAAGTAAGGTGCAGTGCTTGAAAGGTTTCTAAGTGTTGGAACTTTTACAAGACCATTTTTATCGCCTTTAAAATCACCTTTTGCATACTTGTACTTTGCAGTAATTCCAAATGGCTGCATAGAACCACCAAGAGCTACACCATTGTGACATGTTGCACAACCTTTATCGATAAATGTTTGCATCCCTTTTTTCTCAGCTTTACTCATAGCACCTGGACATCCGTTCATAAAGTCATCAAACCTTGATGGTGTTACAAGTGTACGCTCAAAGTTTGCAATAGTATCTGTAATCTTTACAAAATTAATCTTTACATTTTTTCCATAAGCTTTTTTAAATGCTCTTACATACTCTGGCATAGAGTTAACAGTTTTTACAACATGCTCTTTTGTTGCTGCCATCTCTGGAGCTGCTTGGATAGGACCTTGTGCTTGTTTTTCTAAGTCTGGATCACGACCATCCCAGAACTGAGAGCCTGCAAATACTGCATTGTAAACAGTAGGAGAGTTTAAATTATGTGGATTTACTGTCCATTTATGTCCAATAGCTGCACGCACACCATCATCACCACCTTCTGATAAGTTATGGCAGAAGTTACAAGAGATAAGTCCACTTTTTGAAAGTCTTGGGTCAAAGAAAAGTTTTTTTCCAAGTGCAACTTTTTCCTCTGTTATAGGGTTTTTAGGATTGTCTATGAGTTTGTATAGCTCTGTTTTAGATTCTGGTATTGGGCTAAGTCCAGCGTTTGTTGCAGTCTCTACTAATGAGCTAGCCATTAAAGATGCTGTTGCTAAAGTAGCAAGTACGATTGATTTCATTTTATGCCTTTTTTTGATTTTTAAAATTATATACAAATAATTCTTAAAGGATAATTATTCTTATTTGACTTTCATTATCAATTTAACTATAATTGCACTATGAATTATGAAACACTCTTAAAACAACATCAATTAAAAGTAACACCTCAAAGAGTTGGCATCTTAGATATGATGCATAGTGCTGGACATATAACAATAGAAAATCTTTTTTCGCAGATAAAAAAACAATTTACATCTATATCTTTAGCTACGCTCTATAAAAATATAAATTCTATGGTAGATTCCACCCTCCTCACAGAGGTAAAAGCTCCAAACTATAAAACTCACTATGAGATTACGAAAGAGCCTCATGCACATTTTGTATGTACCTCATGTGGGGAGCACAAGGATGTAGCATTTGATATGAATAAGCTCTGTAAGAATCTTGTTGATGAAACTACTTATGAGGTAGCTAAAACATCAGTTATTGTTTCAGGACTTTGCCCAAATTGCAAAACACAAAAATAGATGCTATACTTCTACTTATAATTAAAAAAAGGTTAGCTTATGAAAATACTTTTCTCACTTCTCACACTTAGTTTTGTTTTATTTGCATCAACAGATACTGATGCATGTAAAAAATGTCACCCTCTCATCTCAAAAGAGTTTCAAACTTCGATGCATAAAAAATCCACTATCTATGAAGATAAGGTTCACAAAGCAATCTGGGATAAACACCCTGCCAAAGCAAAAGGCAATTACAAGTGTGCAAAATGCCATACACCAAATCTTGCAGAGCAAAAAGAACACACTGCTGGTGTCACTTGCATCGCTTGTCATACCATCAAAGATGTAGAACAACATGCTCAGTCAAACAAAAACATCTATTCTGGCAAGAAAAAGACTTTTTACTCGGCAGAAAAAGGTAGAGAAAACGAAAAGGTGGTTTACAAACAAAAATCATCATGGTTTGGACTCAGTAAAACTACAGTTGGTTCAGCTTATCACGATATAGACTATACAAATAAAATTTACTATGATGGTCAGGTTTGCATGGGTTGTCACTCTCATAAGCAAAACGGACATAAGTTTAGCGTATGTACAACTAATGAAGCTGGTGTTAGCACAGACAAAAGTAACTGCATCACCTGCCATATGCCAAAAGTTGATGGAAGTGCAACAACTGTTAGAATCTCTAAGCAACATGCTTATCATGGTTTTGCAGGAGCGAGAGTCAAGCCTGAACTTCTAAGCCAATATCTCTCTTTGGGATTGAAGAAAAATACAGATTCGTTTGATGTAAGTATCGGCAATGGTGCACCACACAATCTTTTTACCCATCCACTCAGAGTTGTTCAACTCCGCACTATACTTCATAGAGATGGAAAAACAATGCCACTTAAAACACATACCTTTGTAAAAATCATAGGAAAAAATGGCAAACCAGCGATGCCATGGGTAGCCGATGCCGTGATCAAAGATACGATGATAAAAGCAAATGAAAATAGAGTGATTCACTTTGACACACCACTCCAAAAGGGAGATAGAGTAGAGGTACAACTAGGTTACTTCATAGTCAACCCAAAAGTTCTTAAAAAGCTCAAACTCCAAGATGATAAAGAGCTTGCAAAGTTTCATATACTCAAAGCGAAAAATTTTGCTATAATACACTAATACATCACTACATAAAGGAGTATTTATGCATAGATTAAATTTAACTATTGATGAGGCTCTCTATGAGCAAGCAAGAGCATTTAGTTTTTTGGAGAACAAGTCTATATCGCAAATGATTCGTGAAAGTTTAAGTGAATACCTTAATAAAAGTAAAGAAAAAAAACGCAAGCCAAACTTTTACTAGAAGCTGATGATGAAAAAGAGGTTATGGCAATCCTCAAGAATGATTCTTTTTCATCACAAGATGAGTTCGCTAAAAAATTCAATTTATGAAAATCTCCTATTCAAAAACATTTGAAAAAAAGTTTTCAAGTTACCAAAGAAAACTACAAATCATCACTTTGTCTTTGTTAGTATCCCCAAGTTCGTAACTCCCACACTCTTAGCAACATCGAGGACATCTACGAATGAACTATGTTTTGAGTCCCTATCTGCACCAATTTGAACAAGGTAACTTTTATCTTCTAGTAGGTCTTCAAATCTCATTTTGAGCTCTTTTAGATCTACTGCTTCTTTATTGAAAAAGATTTTACCTTCTTTGTTTATATTGACTATATAGGTATGATTCTTCTTGTACGCTGTTTTAGTGTTTTCAGCTTTTGGGAGTGATATATTGATCACTTTGAGTTGCAAAAATGATGTCGTGGTTACAAAAAACACTAAAAGTACCAAAAGTAAATCTATGAGATTTATCGGTGCTATGTCAAGGTGTAATGAACTTTTTCTTCTGCGTCTTCGCATCTTAATTCTTTAGTAACTTATAAAGTTTATCTTCAAATGCAAGTATATTTCTTTGCCCAAGATATTCAAAAATCTTGTAAAACACCATCGCTATAACTGCAACTATAAGTCCTGCCATCGTATCTACAAGTACCTCTTTGATGCCACGAGCGATGATCGCTGGGTCGTTAAGCCCCACTGAGCCAACACCCTCAAAAACATGCCAAACACCGATGAATGTCCCAATGAGTCCAAGCATAGGACTGAGTGTAGCAATGGTAGAGATGATGCCAACAAAACGCATCTGAGAAGATTCAAATATATCAAGTTTCACCCCTACATTGGCGTTAAATAACGCTTTATTAGACTCTTTAAAGGAGTCTATATCTTCTAAAATATCTTTGAGTTGACCCTCTTGTAAAGCACTATATTCTTGTACACTTTGGATACTTGCTAAACTCTTGAGCGTTTGTGAGACCTTAAAAAACTGATATGCTTTTTCTAAGGCTATTACTATAACAACTATTGTAGCAATTATGAGGATTTTTATCACCCAATCATGTTCTAACCAAATCTCTAATATATTCATCTTTTACCTTCTTAGTTTGTAGTTTATCGTAATGCTAAGTTCTAGTGGGAAACTTAGATTGTTTGGTGGTTTGGGAAAACTTCCAAGTCTTTCAAAAAGTTTTTTTGTCGCCGTGTTTAAACTCTTATGTTTGGAGAGTTCTATGAGTTGCAAGTTTACAATACTTCCATCTTGCATCACTTTAAAACTCACTTTAACACTCCCCTCTTTTTTGTATCGCCTTGCTCGTTTTGGATAGCGTTTATTCTGTGATATCACTTCATAGATAGTATCGTAGTAAGTTTTCTCAGCTTGTTTTGCAAGTGCCAACTCTCGTTTTTGTTCTAGGTCATCTTCGGTTTTCACCTCTACCTTTTGAGGGATGATCTCCTCTTTTTTTACCTCTAGCTCTTGTTTTTGTTCTATCTTAGGTTCTTTTTTCACAATGGGTTCAGTTTTTTGTTCTATCTTTTTGACAATCAGCTTCGGCTTTTTCCTTGGCTTTTTCCTTGGCTTTTTTTTTGGTTTTGGTTTTTTTATAACTCTTTTAAGAACTTTCTTTTTTTGAGGTGGCTGTATCAATGTTATACTCACAACATTTGATTTTAGCGGCATCTGTTTTATCTTCTCTTTTGGCAAATCTACGGGCATCAGTATCACACCTATAATAAAAAAAGCATAAATAAAAAATCTTATATATTTGTTTTGCATTAGCCTCTAAGTACCTATATTATTATCGTAAGTATATCCAAGAATATTTTTATGATTCGTGATATTCATCAATATAAGTGCCTCTCCATAAACAACCATTATAGGCTTTGTATGTAAAAAAATTGTTAAATTATTGTCATATATCAAAAGAGAACTCTCTTTATGAGGGTATAATCCCAAATTATGCAATAGAAAATTAAAAACTTTACCTATCATTGCACCCAATGGACATTCATCAAAAATGACCACCACCAATAAGGTGGCTTATCATTTTTGCTAAACATCCCTTGGACACAAGCATGGGAAAATTTTAGAAATCCCTATTGCATAATTTGGGATAATCTCAAAATTATACAATTAAAAAATTAAAATACTTTACTAGGAATCTAAAATGAACTCTTTTTCAAATCTACCCCAAGGGCATCCTGCTCGTGTTTACTTAGAAGAAAACCAACTTATCCGTTCACTTATGAGTGATATTAATGCCATCGACATCGGTGCTGACTTTGAGACCTTTGAAGCTTTGTATGCAAAACTTTCACTCACTGAAAAGCATTTTGCAAGAAAAGAAAATCAACTTTTTCCCTACTTAGAACAATATGGTTGGACATCCCCATCACAAAATATGTGGGCATTTCATGATGATATTCGTGCCATCTTTAAGATGACGCGACAGCTCATCACGACAAAAGAGTTTGCATCTCTGAGTATGACTCTCCAAAATCTTTTTCAAAACTTAGAGCATATCATGCAGGTTGAAGAGGGTCGCCTACTTCCTCGTGCTTTAGAGATGCTCCAAGAGAGTGACTGGATGGAGATGCGTGATGGTGATGAGGAGATTGGCTGGATGTTTGAAACACCACCACCTGCTTGGCCAGTACACACAGAAGATGAGTATATCCATCCATCACAAGACACAACAAAAAGAAAACTCCCTTTTTCCCTTGAAAACCGCATAGACCTAGATGTAGGGCATATGCTTCCAGAACAGATCAACTGGCTTTTAAAGTTTATGCCTGTAGATATTACCTATGTAGATGAAAACGACATTGTCATCTTTTATAATCGTGGGGATGCTAGAGTGTTCCCTAGAAGTGCAGGGATTATCGGTAGGGAAGTAAAGTTTTGTCACCCACCAAAGTCAGTAGAACAGGTGCTTATGATACTTCGTGAGTTTAAAGCAGGTCGTAGAGATGAAGCAGAATTTTGGATCAACTTCAAAGGCAAATTTATCCATATCCGTTATTTTGCTATTCGTGACGATGAAGGTGCTTACAAAGGGGTTATCGAAGTAAGCCAAGATGTAACGCACATCCGTTCACTAGAGGGGCAACAAAGACTTTTAGACTGGGAATAATCAAGTGCCTATTTTAAGCATTTATAATATCCAAACAGAGAACTTTTTCCCTTTAATCTTTCCATTTTGAAGTTTTTTATGTGCGTCATCTGCAACACCATTTTGTATCGCTACATAAGCTTGCCTATCATAAATATCTATCTTGCCGATAGCACTTCCTTTGAGTCCTGCATCGCCAGTAAGTGCTCCGAGAATATCCCCTGCACGGAGTTTGTCTTTTTTGCCGCCCTCTATAACTAAGGTAACAAACTCAGGAATCATCTTAAAACCCTCTAGCACTTTTAACTCTGTGATGCTCTCAAAAAGTCGTGTTTCATTTTTGTACTCATTGGCTAACTCCTCTCCACGCTCATCATAAAAAGTAAAAGCCAGCCCCTCAGCACCTGCTCGACCTGTACGACCTATGCGGTGTGTATAAGTCTCTTGTGAGTGTGGTAAATCAAAGTTTACCACCATACTCAATTCTTTTATGTCTAGTCCGCGTGCTGCGACATCTGTAGCAACTAAAACTGCACAAGAGTTGTTAGAAAACTGCACTAAGACATCATTTCTATCATACTGTTCCATGTCGCCATGAAGTGCAAGTGCATCTATCTTTTTATCTTGAAGTTTTTTTGCTAACTCATCACACTCAAGTTTTGTGTTACAAAAAACAATCACATTTTTAGGTTGAAAATTACTAAGGAGATTGATGAGGGCTTGTACCTTTGTATGCTCTTCAAGCTCGTAAAATCTTTCAACTATCTTGTTGGCGACTTCGATGGACTTTGTTTTGACACTCAGAGCATCTCTTTGGATGGAGCTACTAAGTTTTGTGATCTCTGCTGGGTAAGTTGCAGAAAAAAGAAGTGTTTGCCTCTCTTTTGGTACAAAACTAAGTACCTCTTCTATCTCTTCTATGAAACCCATATCTAACATTCTATCTGCTTCATCTAGCACCAAAGTGTTGAGATTTTCTAGATTTAAAATCTCTTTTTTGAGATGCTTTAAAACGCGTCCCGGAGTTCCAACGATGATGTGAGCACCATGTTTGAGTGAGCCTAGTTGTGGACCAAATGCAACACCACCACAAAGGGTAAGTATCTTTACATTGTGGGTAGCTCTTGCAAGGACTCTAAGCTCTTTAGCAACTTGATCCGCAAGTTCACGAGTGGGGCAAAGAACGAGTGATTGGATGCGAAACTTTTTTACATCCAAATGGGACAAAAGTCCGATGCCAAAAGCTGCAGTTTTGCCTGAACCTGTTTTTGCTTGAGCAATAATATCTTTACCCTCAAGGATATGTGGTAAAGATTCTGCTTGGATTGCAGTCATCTCCTTATAGCCGATAGAATCCAAATTTTGAAGCATTTCAGATGAGAGATGGAGTGCAGAGAAATTTGTGGTTTTCATAACTATTTACTAACCTCCATCACATTGATAATATTTGTTTGCTTGTTTATTCTGTCAACAGCTAAACTCATCAACTTTTTGATTTTACTTTCATATATATCTTTGTTATCTTTATCATACTGTTTAATGAGTTTATCGTACACATCTAAAAACTCTTGAGTACTTTCAATCACAGCTATACTTGTCTTTTTATGTTGTAAGATCAAAAGAAGTAGCTCAAAAGCTTTTTTCTTTTTAGAATCGAGATCATTTTCTTGAAGAAAATATTTTGAACTTTGTTCATTCATATTAATGAGCTTTTTTACTACCTCATGCAAGCCAAAATCATCCACTTCAAAATCATCTAATTTTTCATTGATATAAATTCGCATCTCAACAAGATCCATCTTAGAAATCTTATCCAGCAATTTATTACTATTCTCTCTTTGAGAACCCTTTAGACTCTTTAAAAATTTTGTAAACAAAATCTCCCCTTTTCTTAGTAGCTAGAAATCTTCTCCATTATATCAGATTATCATCAAGAGTATCTGGTATTGAGCTTCTAAACCTATCAAGGTTATGAAAGAATAGTGTTTTTTGTAGCGATTTTTTCCAATTCATGGAGAGTTTCATGTGTCAAAACTCTTTTTTTTATCTCATAAACCATACCTACTAAAAATGAATAATCATCTAAAGATACGCTTTGTTTTCTCAGAGCAGATGAACTCAGATAGTCTAAAATCTCCTCTTTGCTTACAATACTACATCCCTTTTCAAGATTACTTATCATAGCAAAAAGCATGAGATTATGTTCATTTATAAAGTTATTTGAGATATCAAGAGCTGCATCCGCTTCAAGTCCTCGTCGATGAAGGATGTTAGCTATATTTGAGAAAGTTGTATTGACTTTTGCTTGTGAAGAAACACTCAAGCTTTTTGCGACAAGAGGACTAAGAGCAAGTGCAGAAACTAAAAGTGTAGCACTTAAAAAATTATTGTTTTTCATGGCGTAATCCTTAAAAATGTAAGTGTCCCTCTACTTCATAGTGGTAAAAGTCCACTTTATCGTATCTATAGAACCATTGTAGCTGTATTTAAACTCTACATTGTAAACAGCATTTCGCGCAAGTACATCCAGAGGAAACAAAGCATACTGGAGTCTTGTAAATTTTTTATTTGGATCTGTTTTTTTTGTGAGTATCTTGTTGTTTTTAATCTCTTTGTTGTTTTTAAAGAGCTTAAATGAGTGCATCATAACTTTTTTGGAGAAATAATAGGGATTAAACTCAACCGAGATAGGATTCCCTGTTTTAGCGAAGCCCGGCATCGGATTTGGGATCTCATTTTGAAAATAGTAGAGATTGTTTTTAGAGTTTGCACTTGGCCAAAGTACATACTCGGGATTTTGTCCTCTTATGCTTGCTTTTGCTTTATCGTAAGGCTCTTTTTTGACTTTAAATTTTGGATCGGCACATACTTTTTCATAATAATAACCTATCCAAGCACTGCTCCCCTGACAAAGTTGATTTAATCTTGAACTTCCCATATTGTGCACAAAATTTCGATCTAGTATCTTTGGATCATTTGTAAACCCGATGCCCACCTCATCTTTAGAAAAAGATAAAACACCAAATCTATGATAGATTGCTGTCATTAAAGAGTTGATAGACTCTTTTGCTGTACAAAAGTTAGAGATGCCCTCACCTATATTGTTTGAAAAGTATCCTTGTGCTATCGCTCTATCACTCGGAGTTTTGCCTGTAAAACCCTTTTTGCCACGCACTTCATGATGGAGCTGTAAACCTTTGATGCTCTTATGGTGTAACTCAATATAACGAGAATGGCTCTTGGCAGATTTTTGCAAGATTTTATTTGGTTTGAGAGCTATCATACCAGCTTGTTGGCGTAAGGTATTGAAGTATTGGTATGCCTCTTTTGTGGAGATCTCATTTGTCACTTCGATCAGTTTTGAATCTTTCCATATCCCTTTGCAAAGACCGTATTGTGTGAGTTCACTCCCAATGCCCTCTTTTTTATCTTTGTGCCATGAACCAAAAAATATTTTGCCATCTTGGTATAGGATTTTCCCTTTACCCTCACGCAGGTCGTTGAGCCAATTTCCCTCATACACTCTTTTATTTGCGTATGTAAGGACACCATATCCATTGCGTTGATTGTTTTTAAACGCACCCTCATATTTTGACCCCGTTCTATCTACATAGATCCCCTTGCCATCTTTTGCATTGTTGACCCAATCACCTTCGTAGTATGCACCAGAAGGGTAAGTTTGTTTTCCATATCCATTTTTATTATCATTGTGCCATGCTCCCTCATATCTAGCACCATCTACATAGATTAACACTCCTTGCCCTTCTCGCTTAGAGTTTAAAAATGAACCCTCATATATGTCGCCAGATGCGTAGATAAACTTTCCTTTTCCCGTGAGTTTATCTTTATGAAATTCTCCTGTGTAGATAGAGCCATCAGGGTAGGTCAAAGTAGCTTTTCCCTCTTTTGTGTCATCAACCCAATTCCCATCATAAACCATACCATTTGCATAAGTATAACGACCTTGACCATTGCGTTTGTCCATCTTCCAGCTACCTTCATAGCTTTCAGTATTTTCAAATCTAAGAACACCTTGTCCCTCTCTTTTATTATTGCTACATTCACCTACATAGGTAGCATTGGTGTATTTTATTTCGCCATGTCCATTACAAACAGAGTGCGTTTGTTGTGTTGCGTATATGTTTGTTATGAGGAAGATAATAAAAAGTATTTTGTGCATAGCTATGCCTTTATGAGGAGGTTCTTAAATTGGATTTATAGGAAGCCATCTTTCGATGAAGCCACAATAAACATTTTTGGCATAAGCCAAAGATGTTTATATAGGTAAAACGCGAATATTTGAAGAGAGTTTCTCTTTAAGCGTTGATTCTATTGCATAAAGTGTTCCTGTTGCACTCGATGCACAACCATTACAAGCACCTAAGTATCTTATGTAGATATCTATATACTCATCGGTAGGTTTGATATCTATAACCTCCATATCTCCGCCATCCATCACAAGAAACTGACGGACAGAGTCATCGATGATGGCATCTACAGCTTTGATCTGTTGAACAAGTGTCATATCTTCAAACTTGCTCTCACCAGATGCACTTGCATCCGCCGCTGCTTTCATCTTCTCCTCATCCATCTCTCTGCGAGTATCACGAAGGATATCTACAAGATAGTATTCACGCTCTTCATGCCCACCTGGTTTAATACAACTTTTGCAAAAACCACCAGCTTTAGTGTAGTCTGTAATCTGTTCAATAGTTGTTAAGTCATTTAACTTGATAACTTCTTGAAGAGTTTTAAGAGATACTCGAGCACACTCACAAACTATAATCTCCTCTTCAAAACTTTCACTATCTACACCCATGTAAAGACCAGCTGCTTTTTTGATAACATCATAAGCCATCACTGAACAGTGCATCTTTTGAGGTGGCACTGCAGGGGTATCAGGGTCATCACGAAGAGCCATCTCAACATCTATATTTGTAATTTTAACGGCTTGGGCTACTGTTTTTCCAATACAAAGTTCAGTCATAACATCAGATGATGCAATAGCAGTACCACAGCCAAAAGATTTAAACTTTGAGTTTACAATCGTATCTGTTTTTGAATCTATCTCCCAGTACAGACGCACCGCATCTCCACAGCTTTCAGCTCCAAAGTCTGCAACTATAAGTTTGTGACCTCTTGCCTGTGCATCTGCTTCAAAAATCTCACCTTGGTGAAGAGGGTTATTCATCAATGTTGTTACTTTATCTGAATACGCGTCCCATAAAGACTCGCCTAATATATCAGCTTTAGCCATAATATTTTCCTTTTTTTTATTTCATAAGAATAAGGGAACCTTTTCCCATTATTTATACGGTATCGAAAAAATTCCGCTACCTTCGCTAACACTTGGTTCTCTTCGGCAGAGTGCCCATTGTGCTAGCACAATTCTAAACTACTTAGTGATGTAACTCACACTCCTGTACCTCACCGCCAACAGTAGGTTGTTGTTTTGCAAAAGAACTTGAGATAGCTCTTAATCTTGCAACAGCTTCTTTAAAATGATTGATTGTATAATCAATCTCTTCATCAGTTGTAAATCTCGAAAGACTTAAACGGATACCCGTATGAGCTAACTCATTGTCCGCCCCGATAGCAAGCATTACTGTGTTTGCTTCTAAGTCCTCAGATGCACATGCTGAACCAGTTGAAGCTCCGATTTGACCATTGTTAAGATCCCAAAGCATTCCCTCACCCTCAACACCTCGAATAGATATAAGGATAGTATTTGGGGTACGATTCCATCTGTCACCAACAACAAAAGTATCACTCAGTTCTACTAAAGCATCTTCAAGACGGTCTCTTTTTTCTCTTATCTTTGCACCAGTTATCTCAATATCTTGAGTTGCAAGTTCGATCGCTTTTCCCATACCTACTATATATGCAACATTGAGTGTACCAGAGCGACGACCCCTCATCTGTTCACCACCATGCAGAAGTGGAGTAAGAGCTTGAGAGTTCTTGATATAAAGAGCACCAACCCCTTTTGGACCATGAAATTTATGTGCAGACATGCTAAGAAAATCAACATGTACTTTTTGTAAATCTACTCTTATCTTCCCGACAGCTTGCACTGCATCAGAATGAAAAAGCACACCTTTTTCTTTACATATCTCACCAATCTCAGCTATAGGAAAAATCATCCCTGTTTCATTTGAAGCCCACATGATAGAGACTAAAGCAGTTTTTTCAGTGATAAAACCTCTTAGTGTCTCGGCTTCTACTATACCTTGATCATTTACAGGTAAATAGGTTACTTTCACACCTTGTTCCTCTAAGAACTTACAGGTTGAAAGAATTGATGGGTGTTCAACCTCGGAGGTGATAATATGGTTCTTATCTCCATTTACTATGTAGTCTGTAAATATAGATTGTAAAACCCAGTTATTTGACTCTGTTGCACATCCCGTAAAAATTATATCATCTTCATCACTTGCATTGAGTGCAGTATAGACTTGGTCTATCGCCTTAGAGATTGCTGGGTGCGATGCTGTGCCAAACTTATGAAGTGAGTTAGGGTTACCATAGATCTCACTAAAAAAGGGCATCATCTCTTGTACGACAAGTGGATCTACCATCGTTGTTGCATTATTATCTAAATAAACTTGCATATATTATTTCCTTTTCAAAAACAAAATCACTTCAATTTTGATAGTGATTTTTAATTCGGACTATTTTTGTCTTCTTTTACTTTTGACATGATAGTGCTTTTGTTATTATGTTATGCTTAAGAGGAGGCAACCAAATATTTTTTTTAAGGTATAATTATATTTACAAAACACTAGAAAGGAATACAGTGTGAAATCTTTTTCTTTGATGAGATTTTCACTGTACATAAATATGTGCAATTTTGACAAACAGAACGATGATACAAAACTACTTATACACCTCTTTATGAAAAAAAGTGCAGATGCCCTCGGTGGCACAAACTTTTTACTCAAACTCATCGAGAGCATGAAAGAGCAAAAACCAAATGCTCTCATACATAAAAATAGATTTATAAAATCTGATGAAGCTACAATAGAGTGGAACAAAACTGTCTTTAAAGATAAGTTTGATGTTTTAGAAGAGATTATCCGTTTTCATAAAAGTTCAGAGGAAACTAACTTTAATATCCTAGAAAACGAGAGTGCTAAAAAAGCAAAGAAAATTTTAAATATGGTAAGGACTCTCTCTCCTGTCGAATTTACTATCACACCACTTGGAAGATCAGAGCATGGTGGATTTAACTTTAAAGTATTTGATAAGGTTGAAGATAACTTCGCAAGCCTTAACCCTATCTTTGTAGCAATGTTTTTTTGCTCAACAGAGTTTACGAAAAAAGCTTTAAAACACCTTAGATAGCTGAATTTTACAATAATTTTAAAACTTAAATGGTATAATCGCGAAAATATATATTTTTAAGGAATTTTAACAATGGCTCAAACTATAACAGAAAAAATATTTTCAGAGCATGTGGGGCATGAGGTTTACGCAGGCGAAATCATCCGCTCAAATATCGACATGGTTATCGGAAATGATATTACAACACCTATCTCCATCAGTGCATTTGAGCTTAGCGGTGCAACAAAACTAGCAAATCCTGATGGGTTTTCCATAGTGCTTGACCACTTCATCCCTGCCAAAGATATAGCTTCAGCAAATCAAGCAAAGATAAGCCGTGTATTTGCAAAAAAACATAACTTAAAAAACTTTTTTGATGAAAAAGATATGGGCATTGAACACGCTCTTTTACCAGAAAAAGGTCTTGTTGTTCCAGGCGATGTAATCATCGGTGCTGACTCACATACTTGTACACATGGTGCACTTGGAACATTCTCAACTGGTATGGGTTCAACAGACATTGCCTTTGCAATGATAAGCGGGGGCAATTGGTTTAAAGTACCTGAATCTATCAAAGTAAACTTAAGTGGTAAACCTAGACTCCATACAACTGGAAAAGATATCATCTTGGAGATTATCCGCAGGATAGGTGTGGATGGAGCACTCTACAAAACTTTGGAGTTTACAGGCTCTACCATAGAGCATCTTAACATGGATGATAGATTTTCAATGTGTAACATGGCGATAGAAGCTGGAGCAAAAAGTGGAATTGTTGCTTACGATGATGTCACAAAAGAGTTTTTAGCTGATAAAGAATTAGCTCGTGAACCTAAAATCCACACAAGTGATGATGAGGCTTCCTACTGCCTCACTTTGGACATAGATGTAGCATCTCTTGAACCTGTCATTGCCTACCCATTTTTACCATCAAATGGGCATAGCATCTCCGAGGCAGTCTCTGATAAAATCAAAATTGACCAAGCTTTCATCGGGAGTTGTACCAATGGTCGTTTGGGTGACCTAAAAGTTGCAGCTGAGATACTTGAGGGCAAAAAAGTGCATGAAGATGTTCGACTCATCGTAACACCTGCTACACAAAGAATCCTCAAAGAGGCTTATAGACTCGGCTATATGGATATCATCATCGATGCAGGTGGTGTAGTTTCAAACCCTACTTGTGGGGCTTGTCTTGGTGGCTACATGGGCATCTTGGGTGATGGGGAAAAAGCGATCTCAACAACAAACCGTAACTTTGTAGGTCGTATGGGTTCTCGCACCTCTGAAGTATATCTAGCAAACTCAGCGGTAGCTGCCGCTTCTGCGATTGCTGGTTACATCACAGATCCTAGATAGCTAGGTTAGATAGGCTATGATTGATATTCCTTGTGTGATTTTTGCTGGTGGGAAAAGTTCACGCATGGGAAAAGACAAAGCACTCCTCCCCTTTGGAGGTTTTGACACTCTCACTGAGTTTCAACTCCAAAGACTCCAGAAACTCTTTAAAACCGTTTATATCTCTTGTAAATCAAAAGAGAAATTTAACCTTGATGCACACTATATAGAAGATATTGCATCTGGTGGTGTGTATGCACCCACAACAGGATTTATCGCTATCTTTGATGCACTCAAAGAGGATGCCTTTTTTGCACTCAGTGTTGATGCCCCTTTTGTAGATGAAGATACCATCTCGAAACTTCTAATAGAAGATTCTAAAGAACTAGATGCATGTATAGCCCAAACAGACTCTGGCATACAACCAATGTGTGGCATCTACCACCGCTCCCTTCAAAACTCATTTGTCAAGATGCTCCAAGAGGACAATCATAAACTTGGCTTCTTACTTAAAAATAGCAATACAAAATTTGTCCACTCTCAAGAGGACAAAAAATTTTTAAATCTCAACAATCCACAAGAATACGAAGAAGCATTACAACTCATTTAACACATCTTAGCTATAATGATAAAAATATTAAAGAGTAAAAATGAACCTAACACACCTAGATGAAAACCAAAGACCAAAAATGGTTGATGTAAGTGACAAAAACCAAACAACGAGAGTAGCTGTAGCTAGTGGCATCATAGAGATGAGCCAAGATGCTTACGACGCTATAGTAGCAGAGAAAACAAAAAAAGGTCCAGTCCTTCAAACTGCAGTTATCGCAGCTATTATGGGTGTTAAAAAGACAAGTGATCTCATCCCAATGTGCCATCCGCTCAATCTTAGTGGTATCAACTGTGATGTAGAGGAGTTACCAGAATTGCCAGGATTTAAGCTTATAGTAACTGCTAAACTCACAGGGCAAACAGGGGTAGAGATGGAAGCACTTACGGGGACATCTATAGGACTGCTTACTATTTATGATATGGTCAAAGCTATAGACAAAGGGATGGTTATCCGCCATGTTCAACTTGAGAAAAAATCAGGAGGTAAAAGTGGAGATTATAAACGATAGTAAACAAAAAGTAGAGCTGGAGTATCCTCTTGAGTGGAGCTACAAACTCATCTCTTTAGATAAAGCACTCATCCAAAAAGTGGTCCATGAGGTTATCTTAGAGAGGGAACATAAACTGAGCCACTCAAATGCAAGCAAAACAGGTAAATTTGTGAGTATGAACCTTGATTTGTTGGTTCACAACGAAGATGACAGAAACTTTATCTTTGACGCACTCAAAGCGCATCAAGATATAAAAATGGTATTATAAAACTAAGGAGTTTTTATGGAAATTGATAAAATACAAGAACATGTTAAAAAGATATACAATCTTAGGTTTAGAAGTGTTCAAAAGCGAGTAACAAATGCTATTGAGGAGACAAAGTCTGCAGGCATAGACCTAACTGCTCTCAACCTCAATGAGATGAAATCACTTACTTCTACAGTGCTTGATCTTGAGACAGCTAAAGTTCATGCCGAAGTGGAAGAACTGCTTGCAAAAAAAGAAAAACTACAAATAGAACTTGATAAAAAGTTAGATGCACTCCAAGATATAAAATATGATGTCTTTAATGCTATAGAGCAACACATAAGCGAAGATGATAATCTCACTCTTTCTAAACTTCATCAAGTAAAATTGCAGTCAGTAGATATCTTTGATCTTCTCAGTGAGATGGTGGAGTCTGCTATCATCACCTCTTTGGAAAAAGCAAAAGATTCACAAGCAAGCCAACAGATAAATGAGGTTGTCAAGGACCTTACTTATGAAGCTATCAAAGAGGGCTCACTCAACACCATTCGCATAAGAAAGATACTCTCCACAATTCTTAGCTCTGCTATAGAATTAGCTGAGGCTACACCAAACCAAGCTTCTACCATACTTGAAGCTACCCTCAAGGGCATGAGAAGTGGCTTAGCATGTGCTATAGATAGATTTAAGCAACGCATCATGTACATACCTATAGAAGCAAAACATATACTCATAGCAGACTATGATACTATTATGGAAGACTTAAATCAAACAGACACTCTTTTTCTTCAAATAGTTCAAACACAAGCCAATGAAAGTTCCCCACAAATAAGAAAACTTTTAATAGATCTTAACCAAAAGATGCACTACGACTTAGAGGAGCTTGTCCACATCTCCAAAGAAACTGCAGATGCCATGAAAGAAAGATTTTCATCATTTGCAAAAAAAGCGGTAAGTAAAACAGAAGAGGCACTTAAGTCTCCAAAAGCTCAAGAAGCAAAAGAGATGGGTAAACAAGCGTGGGGTGTAGCTAAAGTAGCTTTAGGTAATGCTATTAAATCTGGCAAAGAGTTTATAGATAAGAAGTAAGAACTTCTTCAAATAAATCCTAAAAGGATTTATTTGTCGAACATATCCGTATAAAGTGCATTCGCCCAATCATATACTGAACTAGCATTCACCGCACCATCTTTTTTCCAATCTTCACTACTTAAAGTATTTGCAAAACTAAATGTTTTATCATTTTTATTGTATGCATACTGGGTATAGATATAGATGGCTTTTAGAGGTTTTGTCGCAACTACAGAAAAACATGTAGTTGTTGGTGGTTCCCATTTGATTGTTTTACTTTTATTGATTTTTTGTGCTATTAACTTTGCTACAAAATGTCCTTCAGAGTTAGATGTATTTCCAGATTTTGAAAATCCCATAGGACGCGAATCACCTGTGATATATACATTTTCAAGACCATTAACCTCATAAGTAAGTTGGTTAATATCACCTTCGAGCATATTTTTTGCATCTTTAGCAATGCCACAACGCTCAAGTATCTTTGCACCTCGAACATGGGGATAAAAAGCTGCATCTTCAAACTCTATCTCATCAAATTCAGTTTTTACAACTTTTTTATCAAGATCTATATTTTTGATTTTTGTATTTGGAATATATTCTAAATAGTCTGCATACATCTCATCAAAGGCAGATTGGAAACCTTTTTTCTTGATGGTTATTGTATTGTTTTCATCAAGCAATATTACCTTTGCATCAAGTTTTTTTTGCTTAAAATGATCCGCAATAATACATGCTCTCTCATAAGGGGCAGGTAAACATCTGTAATTTCCGCTTGGAACAGTTAAGATAAAATTACCACCTTTGAAGTTTTGAATTTTATTTTTAAGAGTGAGATGCTCACTTCCAGGGATAAAACCTGCTGGATATTCTTGCCTAAGTCTCGTTTCAAAAGCGATATCACTAGTCCATCGCGAATAATCATAATCAATTCCTGGTGCAAATACCAAGTAATCATAAGCTATATCGCCATCACTTGTATGTAAAATCCTATTTTTTTTATCCATACCAGTTGCTGCAGCATGAAAAAAAGTATAATCATTGTTTCTAGCAGCTTCGAGATAATCATGAGTCAAGTATTTTAAATCTACTTGATCTACAAGCCATAGATTGCTCATAGGGCAAGAAACGAACTCGTATCTTTGCTCTACAAGTACAACATCAGCTGTTGGTGCGAATATTTTTGTATATTTAGCTATGGAAAGCCCAGACCAACCACCGCCAACAACTACAATTCTAGGACCTTTTGCTTTGCTTATAGGAGCAGTATAGTCAGATTTTCTAGGATTCAGATTTACTTTTGGATGAACATCTTGTGATTGATTACATCCACTAATCGCTGTAGCTGCAGCAACTGCACCAGTAAATTTTAATGCGTCTCTTCTTGATATTGCCATTATATTTCCTCATTTATTTCAATTTTGTGATATTATACACTATAAGTACTTATTTATAAAAGAAAAATATTATCATCTTTAACTATATTCCCACTACTGATAACTTTAGCAAATATACCTCTATCATCTTTGAGTAGTTTTGGCAGTCTCGCATCTACTTTTGCTAAACTATTGCAAAGTGTACAGTTTTGAGAAATCTCTAATAGTACCTCACCCACCTGAAGCCTTGCACCTGGTTTCAAATGATACGGGTTATAGTCTATGAGTAGATTTTCTCCCAATGCACTGTAGGCTGCATCAATACCATGGTATTGAGCCAAGTCATAGCTCTCTTTAGTGGCAATTAAAACTGACCTCTGTATATTTTTATTATAATATTTGTCTTCTATAACACCTTTTTTATCGAGTGTTAATTTATCTGGATTTACTCTACCATCATTTGTAGAATAAAATAGTTCCAATACTTTTCCAATAGGATTAGATAGCATGGCTGATGCTCGCTTTTAAATAATTTGGTATAGTTTAAAAAAGGGTTTTGCATTGTGGTGCACAAAACCATTTACTAGCTTTGTGCATATATGGACGGTAAGAATAGAGCGATTATAAAAAATTAATTATCTTGAACTTAAGAATATTAATCTATATCATCTTCCACATCATCATCATCATACATTTCAAGTTCTTCATAAGATCTAAAAACATTACCTGGACTTAAGATGTAGTACAAGTCTTTATCTCTAAATTCATCAAGAGTTACATACTTTGTAATGTAATCAGCTGGAATCTCTTCTTCAATACCCTCAAGTACTCTATCTTTGATAAGAGTAAAGTATTTTACAGACTCATCCGTAGCACTTTTATCAGTTACAAAACCATGACCAGGAACTAAGTGGTTCCAATCTCTTGATTTGATAGCTTTAAGAGCATTTAATTGACCGATGATGATACCATCACGGTTCGATGTAACACGACCATTCATAACAACATCTGCAACTAATGCGACTTTATCATCTGGAAGATACAAGAACCAATCTTCTTCAGAGTGAGCATAACCAACTTTTACATACTCTAGTTTTACACCATGTAGATTAAAAGTATGAGTATCATCATATGATTTATCAACTGGAACTAGTTTAGTACCTCTGATAGCATTTTGATACAGTGCTCGAATCATTCTAGTTTGAGGTGGCACTTTTCTAGTATTTTCATTTGGTTTACCAGTATGCTCATCATAACCTAGGTAGTTTACATTGATGGATTTAGGACCATATATTGTAGCACCCTGAGTCTCTTTGTAGTAGTTATTACCTAACCAGTGATCATCGTGCTCATGACTAACAAAGACAGTCTTAACTGGCATATCTTTAATCTTTTTCATAGCAGCGTGAGCTTGTTTAGCAAATATATATGACGGACCTGAATCCCATGCTATCCAACTATCATCACCTTTGATATAACAACTATTTGACATATCTCCAGCATTGTCTTTTGTTGGCATCTGCATTGCTCCAAAGAAGCACCATACTCTTTCACTAATCTGAACAGGATGAAGATTATAGTTCCATTCTGGATTGTCACCAGTCCTAGAACCCTCTTTAAAACCTTGATAGTCCCAATCATACATGATAAAATTCCCATCAATGTCAAGTTTATGGGGGTTTTTAACATCTATACTTTTATTTCCAACAAATGGCAACGCTATTGCGAATGCCACAAGTGCAAATAAGATAATTAATTTGTTTTTCATAAGTATCCTTACCTAAAAATTATTACTTAATTTTTTTCTTAGCTGTGAATGTTTTACCATTATTATCAGTTACAGTAAATACAATTTTCTCACCTTTTTTCCCTGACTTAGTCTTAAACTTAAGAAGAGGGTTTTCAGACATAAATCCACTCATAGAAATTTCATATACAACTTTATCATTGATAGTTGCTACAACTTGTCTAATGTATGATACTTCAACACCTGTTTTCTTTGCTTGTTCTACATCAGCCATCAAGCTAGTAAACATTGCTTTTACTTTAGTAATACCTTTTTTGTTTTTTGCCTTAATTTTTGCTTTACCCATAATATTTCCTTTAATATTTATTTTATTTTTGTACTTTTAAATCTTTGCGGGGTGGGGTTAAATCAACCTCCACAACCACCGATTGAAACATCAATCTCTTTTTTAGTACTATAAAGTTTACCTGTTCCTCTCTCTTTACCTACAACAGTAACGAAAGCGGTTTGTCTCATTTTGATACGAATATCATAATCAATAATAGCATCAACAGGTACAGTAAATACACAAGATAAAGCTCTTGGATTAGCATCTTGGAAAAGTGCAACAGTTTCTAAATCTAATTTAGATTTGATAGTAATTGGGATAGACCCACCATTTTCAGCTAATTTAGGAGCTTTGAAAGAGATTTTATCACTCTCAGTTGGAGTACCACCAAACAGTGCCTTAATAGCGTCAACTGACTTCTCAGCTGCCCATGCTTCTGGTTTAGTAGCTCTGAAATCTACTGCTTTTAAACTTGTTGTTGGTGCAACGATTGCAGCAAATGCTACAAGTCCTACGCCCTTAAAAAATTTTCTTCTATCCATTTTATTTCCTTTATATTAATGTAAATTACTTACTAGAATTTGCCATAAATTCGACTATAGTTTTAATGTCAGAATCTGACAAGTCCGCATTACCACCTTTTGGAGGCATTCCACCTGTACCTTTGATAGCATTATGAACGACTCCATCAAGTCCTTTTTCCATTACGCTAGCCCAAGCTTCTTTATCTCCGACCATTGGTGCACCCATAGTATCCGTACCGTGACAAAGTTTACAAGATGTATTATACATTTTTTCACCTTTAGATACAAGTCCATTATCTACTTCTGGTGGCAAATCTCTTGCGTAATTGTATGGAGGAACAACATCTGACATTTCATATTTAATTTTAAATACAGATGGAGCTACCATTTTACCATGACCATCTTTACTCACATCTTTACAGTCATGCATACATCTGATACCGATACCAATATTTTTACCACGATCAGCAAAAAATGCTTTTACATTTGCTGGACCTTTTGGACCATCAATGTCAGGGTAGAAACCATTATTGTTTGGAAGAACAACTTGTGCAAGTTTTTTTGCATTGAGTACATACTCATCATCCATCTCTTCGCCATCAATTTTGATATTGTTGTTTGCTAAGATATATGCAGTGATCGCATAAACTTGATCATCAGTTAAACTTTTTGGTGAAGCATATGGCATTGCATCTCTAATATATGTAAAGAGCGTTGTAGCTTTTGGCCAGTAAGTACCGACTGTTCTTTTTGGTGCAGCCATACCTGGTAATAGCCTTTGGTTTTTAAGAACTTTCACTATACCTTTTTCATCTTTATCTTGGTTTCCTCCAGTAAGCTGTGGATAACCTTTTCCACCACCACCAAAGTCACCATGACACGATGCACATTGTGCTTCAAATAGCTCATCACCCTCTTCAACTGAACCTTGACCTTCTGGTAGACCTGTACCATCAGGCAAAGCATCTACATCCCATGCCTTAATCTCATCAGCAGTTGCAGGTCTTCCATAATCAAGACCTTTCATGCTTTGTTGATTATAACGATAATCAGTATATACACCATTTTGTCTAGCATATATTACACCACCATCGATAGCGTGCTTATCTATAATCTTATACACACCTAATTCACATGTTTTGTTACTATTTGATGCTACGCCTGTAGAAGTAGAATCACCACATCCTGACAATAACACAACAGATGCAGCAAAAGCTGAAGTTCCAATTAATATTGATTTACGATCTAACTTGAACATTGTTTACCTCCCCTTTAGCAGTGACTTCCCATGTATGGATAGCATTTCTATGATAAACACCTTCAACACCTACAACAGTTTTTTCTTGATTTACAGTTGGTTGAACATCACCAGAATCATCATAAGAACGACTTTGAAGCAACAATGGTTTACCTTCATATTTATACATGTAAGAAAACTTAGTCCAAGATTTAGGAAGCACTAAACCTTTAAGGCTTGCTTCTACCCAGTTCTTACCGCCGTCAAAACTGATATCAACACCACGGACGGTACCATAACCACTCCATGCTAAACCTTCTATCTCTATCATCTCACCTTTTTTCAAATCGGTCCAAGGCTTCTCTGGACATGGAGCGATGATAATAGAGTTAGTCTCTAGTGCATAAAAGTGTTGAATAGCTTTGCCACTTGCAGTAAGTGCAGTATACTTAGAAGTTTCCTCTTTTGCATACCATGGCTTATCGCCAAACTCTAATCTTTTTAGCCATTTAACACAGAGGTTAGCTTCCCAACCTGGGAGAAATAAACGAGCTGGATACCCTTGTTCATCACGAAGAGCCTCACCATTTTGTCCCCAAACGATCATCGCATCATCAAGTACCTTTTCAACTGGCACTGTTCTGCTCATCTCAGATCCATCAGAACCTTCTGCTAACATCCATTTAGCAGTTGGCTTAAGACCTAAGTCATCAAGAATAGTCTTGAGACGGACACCAGTCCATTCAGAACAACTCATCATACCTCTTACAAATTGCACAGAATTAAACTGTGGACCTTTCCACTCAGCAGCACCATTTGAAGGACATTCTAAGAAGTGAATAACACTTTCATTAGGATATTTTTTCAACTGATCAAGAGTCAATACTATAGTCTTTTCAACAAGACCATGTATCATAAGTCTCCATTCGTTTGGATCAACATGTGCTACACCATTGTGAGTACGAGTAAAGTGTAGACCACTTGGAGTGATTATACCTTTTTGTGCGTATAATGGTGTCATAGAGATAGCAGCGTGCATATCGCCTGCTGATGACATCAATGCTGATGTCCTTCTTACAATATTATGCTCATATTTTGATGGTACTCCATAAGGATGGTAGTTACACTCATCTCCTAAAGTAGTTCCCCACTTAGTGTGATGCATAATAGCTGGATCATCTGCATTAAGTGCAGCTGGTGCTAATAAACTAGCGGCAGCAACTGCACTAATAGATGCTGTTTTTTTAAAGAAATCTCTTCTGCTAACAGATGTTGATTCTTCTGTTTTAAATGTTTTATCCACATCTTCTCCTTTTATAATATACTTATTATTTTAATATTTATCTGTATAACCTGTGTTGATTTTATCACAAAGTTGGCACAAAAAATGATTATATCATCTTTACAATGAGTTAACACCTTGATGAAAATCAATACTTGATAATATTGAGACTTTTGCAACCATTATGTTACATATGGAAACAAATGTCCTTCATCAATGGTCTCAATGAGTTTTTTTCTCAAAAAAACCAACTACAAAATCAATAGTTTTTCTTAAAACAAAGATTACAGCGTAGATAACAAACGAGTAAAGCAATGGATGCATATAGTTTTCTTTTTCACTCATTAATTTAAAACGAGCCATTGGATCTGTAAGCATGTCACTGTGTGCAATAACGATAAGGACTAACAAAGTGGTTAAATAGATAAAAAACTCTTTTTTAATCGCTTTTTTCAACTTGCTCACCTTCGTCATCTTTCAACTCTATAATTAGATCTTTTCTCTTCACCTTGAGTGCCTCTAATATCTGCTCGCCAACCTCTTCTCTATCTTGCCAATCTGACTCTTCAATAATGTCAAAAAGTTTTTTAAAGTAGTCGTAATGCGTATCAGCACTTGTAACTTTAAAAAAATAAAATCTTAGATATAAAATATCATTGATTGTTGCAATAGCTATTTTTTTACCAATAGAATCTGGATAGACCTCTGTTTTTAACCAATTGATGAAATATTCAGAATCTTTGAACCAATTGTAGAGGTGCAAATCAGCATCCTTTAAAAGTTCAAAAGTTTTTGTTTGTTCTTCATCAAGTTCAAGCGAATAGATAGTATCGTCTAGTTCAAATTTGTCAAGTTCTTCATCATATATAGCAAACTCAAAATTAAGTTTCATTGTATTATCCTAAAAATGTAAAAGTTTTTTTGAAAGAAAGAAAAGAGAGAAGGGGATGTCTCTCTTTTGTGTAAATTATGCTTTACCTGTTTGAAGCATACCAATAACTGTCATTGGCTTAAGTAGATAAATTTTCATCAACCACCACATCCATCTCTCAACAGTTGGATCAAGAGGGAATGAAGGTGTAGGTTCTCTTGTCCAGTTAAACTCGGCTAACATAACAGTACCAATAGTTGTAATAAGTGGACATACTGTATATCCTGCATATTTAGCTGGAAGTTTTTTACCTTCCATCCTAGCAATAAGGTTAGTTACAAGAACTTTGTATTGTTTTCTTACAGACCCACCAGTTTTACCCATAGGAACTTGTGCAACATCACCGATGGAAAATACATTATCATATCTGATATGTTGTAATGTCTCTTTATTTACTGGTACCCAACCTTTAGCAGAACCTAAATCTGACTCTGCAATCTCTCTTGGAGCTAATTGTGGTGGAGTAACATGTAAAAAGTCATAAGGAACTCTTACTTTTTCGTGTTTAGAAATAACCTCAAAGTCTCTCATAATAGGATCGAATGGACCTTTCTCCTGCCATTTGGAATCAAAAGTAGCGATTTTTTTCTCTTTATCAACTTCGATGAGATTGTGTCTGTAGTACCACTTATAGCCTTCGCGTTTAAACTGACCAACAATAGCATCATGGTATTGTGGCACACCAAACATTACTCCACCATTTGGGTAGAAAGAAAGTTCGGCATTCTCCCTTGCACCAGCTTCTTTAAGTCTTGCATTAGCAAGATTTAAGATTTTTTTCGGTGCACCACCACATTTTACAGGAGTATTAGGATGAGTAAATACAAATTGTACTTTTTCACCATCTTTTTTGTTTTTAGCTTTTTCTATGAACTTTTGCATTTGAGTCCAAGTAGCAGCTGCACCTTCTGCAGTGTATATTGAACAAATTCCATCATCACCCATAGCTTTTAAAAGTCTTGAGTTGTCTCCAGCAGACATTGCACGCCCTGCATCTTCTAAACCTTTAATACGCTCAAAGTCAAGGTGTAAACCAGTTGCAAGAACTAAATAATCATATTTTACCACTGTACCCTCAGCAGTTGTCAGTTCATTTACTTGGGGATGAAAATCAATCACTTTTTCTTTAATGATTTTTACACCATCTGGTATATAGTCATCTCTTTTTACTTTAATAGCATCTATATCCCAGATACCACCACCAACAAGTGTTTGACCTGGTTGATAAGATGTAGAAAGTGCTTCTGGCTCTATAACAGTAATGTCTGGATTGTCAAGAAAGTTCAATAGTCTTCTTGCAGTACTCATACCAGCAAGTCCACCACCAACGATAACAATCTTACCCTTAACTCCAGACTTGACTTCTTCTATCTCATCTTTTTCATTAGCAGATGCATTTGTAGCACCCATGAACATACCTGCACTAGAGATTCCTGCTAACTTCATAGCATCTCTTCTGCTCATACCTTTAGCAGCTAAATCTTTATCCATTTGAGATAACATACTATTTATATATTTATGATCCATACTTTTCCTTTATATTTTTATCATTATGCTTGCGTTACAATATCGTAAAATGTGTAAATCTATAGTTAAATAAAAATAAACTTACAAAAAAGTTTCATTTGTGATAGAATTGTTACATTTTTGCACGAATAAAGCTTTAAATACCCTCTCCATCTAACTTACGCCACTCGACACAGGCATGCTCACTTCCTATATTGCAAGCTCTACCAAAAGCCAATTTAGCTTTCTTTTTATTTTGTTTTACACCTATACCACCCCGTTTATAGATAAACCCTAGATAGTAACAACCTTTAGCAACTCTTGATTTACAAGCATCCCTAAAGATTTTTTTAGATTTTAACAAATCTTTTTCAACTCCATCACCACTGAAATAAAATTTTCCTAACTCCAAACAATAACTACTCTTGCCTTGATTACATAGCTTAGTATATCTTTGAATTTTATCATTAGCAAATGAGCTTATCGTAAAAAACAATACTACAATAAAAAGGGTAGCTTTCATATATTACTCCATGTATTTAGAATTGCTTTGTTGAGATAAGGAAAAATTTATTTTTAACCTAAGAGAGATTGCACTGAAAAATCAGTGCAATAAAGAGATTATTTTAAGTTGTCTGATATCCATTGAGACAACGAGTCTATCTCTTCCCAAGAAAGGTCAGTAAGTGTAGTTTGCATTAACGCTCCATAACCATGCTTCTTAAGTGGACCATAATCTTTACTTTTGATTCCACCTCTATACTCTTTAAGCTCTTTTGCTAGTGCATCTGCATTTAGACCTGCAATAGGAGCATAAGTTACAGTGGAAGAACCTTTAAAACTTGTTTGTTTTCCATCCATACCGTGACATTGAGCACATTGCTCTTTATAAATAACCTTAGGCTGTGGTGGTAACAACATACCTGATTTGTAGATTGGTGTTTTATCTGCTGCCACTAAAGCTACACTTGCAACCAAGGCAGAAAGAATGATTTTTTTCATTTTGAACCCTCAAAAAATTAAATTTATGTGTTATTATAGTCACAAAAATCTTAAATTAACTAAAAAATGGCTTTGAACTCACAATTTCAACATATAATGTTACTTTATAGCTCTTCACTATTCTTTAGACTTTAACTCTGCATATAATGCAATACAAGTTTCGACATCCTGTCTTTTAGGCACTGTACGAATAGAAAGATATGATACTCTTCCTTTAGAATCCACTCTTTTTAAAACGGTAGCATAGACCCAGTAGCATCCCCTGTCTCTTCTAAGATTTTTCACAATTCCTGTCCAAAAACCTTTAGTTTGGATATCATTCCATAAACTTTTAAAGGCTATGCGGGGCATATCTGGATGTCTTACAATATTATGAGGCTCTCCGATGAGTTCTTCTAAAGTATATCCTGCTATCTCACAAAAAATATCATTTGCATAAGTGATAATGCCATGTTCATCTGTTTCGCTCAATATAAAAGCATCCTGAGGAAACATCCATTCTTCACTATTTTCTTTTTTGTAAATCCCATTCATATCAAAGCCCTTTTTAGTTATAGTATTTTAAAACTCCATCTAAATTTGAACCCATATTTAAAAGCATCATATCTGCTAAGACAAGTGCCATCATAGACTCACATACAACACTACCACGAATAGCGACACATGGGTCATGTCGCCCTTTTAGTGAAAAGTCTAACTCTTCATTGTCAGTATTTATAGTATGCTGCGATTTAAAGATTGAGGGCGTTGGCTTGAAGTAAACGCTCATCACTATCTCATCACCATTACTAATCCCACCTAGAATACCACCAGAGTGATTAGATTCAAAACCACTTGAGCGAATGGGATCATTGTTACCTGAACCTTTTGCACTTGCACTAAGTATGCCATCTCCAATCTCCACAGCTTTCACTGCGTTGATCCCCATCATCGCATCAGCTAAAACACCATCAAGCTTATAATAAAGTGGCTGACCAAGCCCAACAGGCACACCTTTTGCGATAACACGCGATACGCCACCAACAGAATCATGCTCATTTTTAGCTTGAAGCACTGCTTCTTTTTGTGCAGCTTCAACTTTTGGATCAAGTGCATAAATTTGGCTTGATTTTGCATATGCAAAATCATAATTTTTTGATTTGATACCATCTATCTCACATATACCACTTTGTATCTCAATACCAAGTTGCATAAGCATAAGCTTAGCGATAGCTCCAGCTGCTACTCGTGCTGCCGTTTCTCTTGCAGAGGAACGCCCTCCACCACGGTAATCCCTTAGTCCATATTTGTGAAAGTAGGTGAAGTCAGCATGCCCTGGACGAAAAATATCTTTAATATTAGAATAATCTTTAGACTTTTGATTTGTATTGTAGATAACCATAGCTATTGGCGTACCCGTACTTTTACCCTCAAACACACCGCTCAGTATCTCCACTTTGTCAGCTTCTTTTCTTGCAGTTTCAAACTCACTTTTACCTGGTTTTCTACGGTCAAGTTCTCTTTGAATGTATGCTTCATCAATATTTAATCCTGCTGGAACTCCATCAAGAATACAGCCTAAAGCTTTTCCATGAGACTCTCCAAATGTGCTAAAACGCATCTTTTGACCAAAACTATTCACTTTTATCCCCATTTTTAAAAGATGCTAAGGCTATTTTGGCAGCCTCTTGTTGCGCTATCTTTTTACTTTTGCCAACAGCTCTTGCATACTCTTTGTTCTCTATGAGGACTGCAACCTCAAACTCTTTTTGGTGGTCAGGTCCACGAGAAGCGACAACATCATACTCTGGAATTACACCAAATCTTGCCTGAGTCAACTCTTGAAGTGCTGTTTTATAATCTTGAGAAAGCTCATCTAAAGAGATTCTTTCATAATTTTTATCTATGAGTTCAAGAGCAATTTTTTTTGTCACTTCTAAACCTGACTCAAGATAGATTGCTCCCATGATAGCCTCAAATGCGTTAGAAAGTAAAGATGATTTTTCTCTTCCACCATTGTTTTGTTCTGCATTAGACATATTTATAAATGAGCCAAGATCTAAATAAAGTGCCAATTTATAAAAACCATCCTCATTTACCAGAGATGCTCTTATTTTGGAAAGTTTACCCTCATTTGACTTTGGAAATTTCAAATATAAAAACTCTCCAACTATCAAATCCAATACTGCATCTCCTAAAAATTCTAAACGCTCATTATCGTAGGGCTGCTTATGGCTTTTGTGCGTCAGCGCTTCGGTAATGAGCTTTGTTGATTGAAATTTATAGCCTAGATTTTCTTCTAGTACTTGAACATTTTGCGTCATTTATCGTATCCTTTTATAAGTTATCTTTCATTCTCTACATGCCTATTATGCCCACGAGCAAAAATAGCTTTTTACTTTATGTTGTTTTGAAACTTTTATATATTCTTTCCAAAGATCAATATTTTTCACTTTCTTGACCAGAGTTGTCTAAAGCACTTCCCTCACTGAAAAGAGTTATTTTCTTCAAAATCATTCCTATAATGGTCTTTTACTAAAAGCAGATCTACTCTCACAGTGTCTATCGCATGGCAAGAGGAACATCGTGAAAAAGAAAAAGGAAAAACCTGCTTACATCCATCACAAATATACTCAAAACTCAAAGTAGCACTAGCCCTCTTGTCTAAGTTTATCAACACATCTAACTCAAAAATGGCACTTTTTGTCACTTCACTTATGTCACCACGAGCAGTGTAGAGCTCTTTTAAAAAGCTATTTTTCGATATTATATCCAAATCAAGTTTATTCGGATCTAAGGACCATAAGATATCTATGAGCTTTTCACCTTTGGAACCATCAAAATTTTTCCAGGCAAATTGTGGATCCTCACGGAAAATATACTCAAAGATAAGATAGGTCAAATCTCCATCTTTTTTATAGATCTCTATAAGTTGCTCAACTTTTGCATCGTGCTGTATGGTATGGTCACTCAACAATTTCATCGCACGAAGATAATGTGCATCTAATTCTATGTCATGTTCAAGCTCATCTAATGGTTCTAAAACTTCAAAGGCAGAGTCAAAATCACGCATATACTCATACACAAGTAGTAAATACTTTAAAGCTTCAGGAGTTCTAGGATTGTTTTGAAGTATGTTTAAAAATATTTGCCTAGCCCGCTCTAGGAATCCTGCCTTGAAATAAGTACGACCTAAAAGGAACATCAACTCTCTTGTGTTGTTCCCATCATCTACTTTAAGCAGTTCATTATATATCTCTATACTTTTTTCAAAATCACCATTTTTAGCATAAAGACTTGCCAATAACATCCACGACTTAATACTTAAATTCCCTTTTGAAATAAGATTTTGCATCTCTGCTACTGAGGGAGTTTGTTTTAAGTCTTTTAAAAATCTATCTAAAGATTTGATTTTTTCTTTGTTAGAATATTTTGTCCACCAATAGGATGAAGTACTAATCATAAAGACTAAAATAAAAAAAATGATTATTCCAAAAAGTGGGTCTCTAAACTCTATAAAAAATGTACTCATTAGTTATAAACCACCACCCCATAGTCATCTTTAAGTCTATAAAAAGCACTTGAATTGACTAGGTCTAAATCTTTGAGTTTACCTAAGTGAACCATAGAATTTCTAGGGATTAAAATACCATTTTCACGAAAGAACTTTTTAATATTGACAAACTTAACATCCTCTACAAATTTATATTCAAACTCACGAAATAGTTTCATTTTTTCATAAGAAAATATATGCTCATTGACATGCAGTTGGTCTGAGGCAAATTTGATAGGAAGGTGACCAGAAAGATCACTCAACATCTCTTGAATATGCTCATGTTTTTTAGGCAGAGTGTCTTTTTGAACAAAAACATATTTATTATTGAGCTTGATATTTGGAGTCTTCTTCCAATACTTATATGCAGGATTACTCACACCAAGTTTTGCTGATACCTCTTTCCAGAGCCAAAAAGAGTTAAGTGTATTTGGTAGCGTTGACAACTATTGACCTCCGAAAAAGTTAAGTAAGCACCATTATATAGTTTTTTTTATATAGTTTTATTAAATAAGTGCCTCTTCTTTCTTTTAAAATAGATGAAGAGGACATAAGTAAGAGGGCATAAATACTAAGCTAGATGCACTTAGCACTTAAACATCTACGAGAAAAATGCAACCACACCCTTAGTGACAATAAAACCACCTACTACAAGCCAAACAAACATAGTTCCAGCAGCATAAAGTGGTGCAAGTCCTAGACCTTTAAACTTTGCAAAAATAGTCCCCATACCTAGAGCTGTCATAGCCATAGTAAGCAAAAAAGTATCAATCTGATTGATACCACCTACTATGCTTAAAGGAACAAGTTGTAGTGAATTAAATCCAGCCACACCTATGAAATAAACTGCAAACCAAGGGATCACAAGTTTTACACCATCACTTGCAACATTACCCTCTTTTTTAGCACTATATGCAAGATATAAACCAAGTATTATAAGCATAGGAGCGATCATAATAACACGCGTCATCTTTACAATAACTGCAGAGTGAGCCATATCTTCAGGAGCACCTGGGATAGAAGCAGGGACCGCTACTACTTGGGCTACTTCATGAATAGTACCACCCACATAGATACCAAACTCCTGCGGTGTCATATGTAAAAAACCTGTAGCTGGTTCTATAATAGATGCATAAAGAACTGGGTATAAAAACATAGAGATTGTACCAAAAAGAACAACCATACTAACAGCGACTGCCGTTTTATGACCTTCTGCTTTAAGGACTGGCTCTGTAGCAAGAACCGCTGCTGCACCACATACTGCTGCTCCAGATGCTGTAAGGATAGAAGTATCTTTTTCCATTTTAAAGATTTTGTAACCTACCCATGATCCAAATATCAGCGTAGTTGATAACATGATAAGTGAAACCATAAATCCGCTCATACCTACATTCATAATCTCTTGAAATGTTATACGAAATCCATAAAATACAATCGCAAAGCGTAAAATTTTCTTCCCAGAGAAGGTGATCCCTGTACCCCATGCAGTTGGTATATGGTTATGAAGTGTGTTTGCATAGAAGATACCCATTACGATACCAATCACGAGAGGTGATAACCCCAAATTTTTTATAAATGCAATATCTGCAATCATTGTTGCAGCTGTTGCAAAGATAGCAACAAAAACAATACCTGAGATAGTACCGTTTCTATTTTCTTTTGAAAATGCCATAGTTTATCCTTATAATAAGTTCTTATATATTTGATTTATGCGAATTATAGCGAAAAATACTTGCTTTTTAAAATTTTTGTAACTACCCATCTCATCTGATAGACAAAACAGCACGGAGCACCATCCTAGAGCAATAGTCTAACTAAGAGCTTAGAGCTTATTAAGATGCTCTAAGAAAGGTTTTGGCTCCATATAGCCAACGATAGTTTTCCCTTTTTGCCACCCACCATTTTCATCAAAAAACAAAATCACAGGTGGTCCAAATACACCATACTTTTTACTCAAGGCTTTCTCTTTTGCTGTATTTTCGGTCACATCTGCTTGGATGAGAATGAACTCACTGAGTTTGTTCACTACGCCTGTGTCGGCAAATGTTATCTCTTCAAACTCTTTACAAGAAGTACACCAATCAGCAGCAAAATCAACCATTATTTTGCTTCCTTTATGTTGTAAGAGAAGAGCATCTAACTCCTCTATGGAAGTAACTTTTATGAATGAAGCGTGTGTTGGGGCTTGAGAAGATGCACCCACTACTCCCGCTTGAGGGACAAAAACTTTAAGTGGTTTTGTCATACTTGTTGATCCAGCCAACAAACCAATAAGCAGAGATATAGAATAACCAAAGAGTAAAAACGCTATAGTTTTTTTCACATGATGATGGTAATTTTCATTGTCAAAAAGTCCAAGGAAAAATGCAAATCCAATGCCTGTTACAGCATAAAGGAACATTGTGATACTTGAATCTACTACTTTTTCTAACATCCAGATAGCTACAACTATCATCAATACACCAAAGAAAGCATTGACAAGAGTCATCCATGCTCCAGGTTTTGGCATAAATTTACCAGCACTCACACCAACAAGGATCAAAGGCATACCCATACCAATACTCATAGCAAACAGAGCCATACCACCGAGCAGTGCATCACCTGTTTGTCCAATATACACAAGAGCACCCGCAAGTGGTGCGGCAACACAAGGTCCAACTATGAGAGCGGAGAGAAAGCCCATAACAGCAACACCAACATAACCACTTCTCTCACCAGTAGAACTCACTTTAGCTACTATCGAATCTGGAATTTTAAGTTCATAAAAACCAAACATACTCATAGCTAAGGCTACAAAAACTCCTGAAAAAGAGTAGATTACCCAAGGGTTTTGAAGTGCTGCTTGTAAATTTGCACCAAATAATCCTGCAAGGACACCTGCAAAGGTATAAGCAACTGCCATCGCAAGAACATAAACAAGTGAAAGAAAAAATGCTTTTCTTGTTGTAAGCCCTTCGCCCTGTGAGATGATAACTCCCGATATAATAGGAATCATAGGAAATACACATGGAGTCAAAGATAATAGTAATCCAAAACCAAGAAATGTCAAAAGGATTATCCAGATATTTGCATTTTTTATAGTATCTGCAATCATATCAGTTTCTGATAGGTCATTACTTAATGCAGTTGTTTTTTCTTTAACTGGTGGTTTTACCTGCACTTTTGTTTGTACTCCACCTAAACTATCAGTATCTACTTTTAATTTAAGACTATCCGTATAAGGTTCATAGCACAAACCCTGTTCTGAACAACCTTGATAAGAGATCTTAAATTCAACTTCCCTAATTCCACGCACACCATCATCTTTTTTCAAATCTACAATAAAAGTTGGAGAACTGAGATAAACCTGATCTCCATGATGCTCTTGTGTCTTAGGACGCACAACATTCTTGATATGCACTCCTGAACCATCCACTATCTCAAACTTAACAGCCTTATCGTACAAGTAGATATCTTTAGCTATCCAAATCTCTGCAACTATCTGAGAATGCTCATTTATCTTTGCCGTTGGTTTAAATGCATCTTCTGGCATCAAGAACTTCGGTGGAGATGCAAAAAGTGTCATTACAAATAAAAATAATAAACTGATTTTTTTCATTGTTTAATTCCTTCGTATTTATGGATAGGTACTTATAACGAAATTATATACTAAATATGTGTAATAATTGTGTAGCAAGTCATATTCTAAATCAATCCCTTTGACAGAGTATTTTATAGTCACAGTAAAGACAACTTTTTGTATCCTCACACTTTATAAAATTTATCTCATCAAGGGCTAAAATATCTTTAATATTAGACTTTAATATCTCTATCTTCTCTTCCAAGAATGGCTCTCGAACAATTTTTATCTCTTTTAAATCATAGTAGCCACAAAAAATATTTTGAGAGTATCCTCTTGTGAGTAGATAGTAAAATTCAAGTTGAAAGTCTGTTGCATCTATGAAATTGTTTTTGTTATAAAGTGGATATGAGCCTGTTTTGTAGTCAAGTACAAAGATGGTATCATCTTTAGTATCTATCCTGTCTATCACCCCAACAAGTTTTATCCCTGCAAACTCAGTTTCAAGTTTGGCTTCGCACTCTTGCACATGCCAACCCTCAGCAAATCTTTTTACCTCGAAGTTTGCAAAACCATCAAGGCGTTTTTTTTGTAATGCCATAAGGTATTTGTCTAGCTCACTTGCACCAACCACCTTGTCAAGCTCTTTATTCAAATCAGATTTTAATGCCATCGCATCGGTATAGCTATCTTTACCTCTATAGAGCATCTCTAAAGCTTGATGCACTTGGGAGCCAATCTCATACTCTTGTGGTATATCTTTTGGTATCAGATGCCCTTGTAGATTTAACATATATTTTAGATAAAACTTTCTTCTACAAGTTAAAAATGTTTTAAGCTTTGTTGCTGAGAGCTTTTTATGCTTAAAATCGTAAGTACCAAATATCTCATCATCTAAATTTTTACTGCTAAGGGTAGATTGAAAAAGGATTTTTGCATAGTGACTCTCATGATGCTCTCTCTTTTCTTTGATATCCAACTGTTTTAAAAACCTAGATTCTGTACTCTGAGCTGATTTTACAAAACTTATGGCTACCTCTTGTGATGCATTGATAAGTGCATCATAATAATGTTTTTGAAGATTTTCCCTGTCACCCATAGTGGGCAAGTTTGCATTTTTTCTTATCTGCGTATTTAAAAACATATCTTTATCGCTTCGTTTTGGTACATTTGCATCATTGAAATCTACTATAATGACTGCATCAAAAGAGATGCTCCTTGTCTCTAAAACTCCCATAACAGTAATCTTTCCACCTCGAACATCATCAACACTCAAAGAGGATAAGCGTTGCATAAACATACTCAAAACTGATTTCGTTGTCATCTCTCCCAAATAGGGGAGAATCCTCTTAAACTTATAAAGCTCCGCTTCGTATAAAGATAGGCTCACTCTCTCATTTTGATCTTGAGGGTCAAAACTCTCTTTGTACTCTTGCAAGAATTTCTCTATATCTACTTGTGAAATTGTCTTATAGTACAGTGGTGCTAAAACTGCATAAAATTCACTCCCAAGTCTGTGCATCCTAGCCTCATTCTCTTTAGAATTTTGCTCTAAAAACTCTAAAGTAGCACTCAGCTTTGCATAAACTATACTCTTTTTATAAGGCTCACCCATCGCAAAGTTAAAATTGAACTTTTCATCAAAGAGCTTTAGTGAAGTTGCCATAGACTCATCTGGTAAAATCACCGCTATATTTTGTATATCATAACCCTTTTGCATATACTCATAGATCTTTTGTTTTATATACCCAACTTGAAGGAGGGGTTCACTTACAGAAGTGCAACTGATGTTTTTGTTCTCTACGATGCACACCTTGGCTAAGATGCTCTTAGAGTTTAATGACAAGCTATATTTGTATCCAACCTCAAGTGTAAAACCAAGATGAGTAAATTTTTCTTGCATCTTTGTGTTAAATCTTGAAGTATAAAAAAGTAACTCAACCTCCGTATATTCACAAAGCTTTAACAGCAATTCAAACTCAAAGTTTGTCAGATGTCCATCTACACTTAGGGACACACTTTTATGTGAAGATGCGAACGCACTATTAAACTCATAAAGCTTTGGTAAAAAGATAGCATCGAGTATCTGTGCATCAAGGCAAAGTTTTTCATACCTTCTGTAAAGTTCTTGGAGTATCTCTATATGTTCCTCATACTCTGCATAAATATCATTGTTTTCTAAATTATTTATGTCGTATTGTTCATGTGCTAACTCTTGAAAAAATTTAAAGATATAACTACTGTTTTTTGTAAATGCAAAAAAGTTTCGCTCTATTTGTAACTCTTTGAAGGAGTCAAAATCCGCTGCTTTTAGGAGTAACAATACACGAGTATCCTCATCAATAGGTTTAAATCCTTTGACAATACACAACTTTGCTATAAACTCTCCCATAGTGATATAGTTGGGTAAAAAAAGTGTCTTTTCTTGAAGCTTGAGTTGCTCGTGGCGGATCGCACGAGCTGAAGGTAGGACTATCGTTTTAGTATTGGTAAGCATCTTTTGTACGAGTATCAGCTTTTACATTCAAAAACCTTTGGAAGTCACCCAGTTTTATTTTTGCCATAATATTCCATCGACCTGCTACATCTAGGTGGGTAGCACCAAAAGTATAAACACCTTGCGATACACTAGGGTTAAGTAACTCTTTGTCATATTTATGCACATTTGGGCGGGTAATGACAACTTTGATCTGTGCATCATCTACTGGCTTACCAGCTAAGGTTGTTACTCTGTATTTTAAAACTGTATTATCAAGAGATAGACCCTCTGTAATATACTCTACCTTAAATTTATCATCAAATGCTATTCGTGCTTCTATGAGTTCATTTGCTTTTGCATCTGCTTCATGATAACCCATCATATAAGTATCACTATTTTCAACTGGTAGTTTATTGGCTATTATGACAGTGACTACTGCTGCTACAAACACAAGCGTTATAGAGAGTGCTATTGCATAAGGCCAAATTTTACCATTACTTTTTTGCTTGTTCAATTCTTTGCCTTCTATAAAATAATTTTCTTCTTATATACATATAAATTCCTATAAGTAGAGTACCATAAAAAATAACTTTAACAACAAATATTGATGTTTGATTTGCATTTCCCACAGCATTGTCTAAAACTACACCTTTACTTATAGCAATTTGCTCTGCTATGTCCGCATAGCCATTAAACATAGAACCACTATACTTCCCTAAAACTTGCTCTTTTTTAGCTTTTTGTGCGAGAAGGGGCAAAATGGTCCCCCCACTTTGCATATCACTAAAATCCATATTTAAAAGAGCAACTACAAAGGCCTGTACGGGCGAAGATATTGGGCTCAATACTTGTTTTTTATCAAAATATTTATATAAAGATGGATCAGTTGCTAAAATGTCAACTTGATGATTCATCTCTGAAAATGTTAGTAGTATCGTAGGTTCGTTAAAACCCTGTAATACTTCTTTTTCATAAGTAACTATATCTTGCTTAAGTGGTAATTCCCTCAACATCAAAAGACGCAAGGATATACCTGTCTTAGCATAAAGTTCTGAGCCTAATTTCTCTACAGACTCATTGAACGAAGGATTAAATATTACTTCATCTTTATATAAATACTCGGCAGATAAATTTGTTTGTATAGATAGTGTGAAGATGAGGGCAAGAAGCCCTCTTGTCAAAAAATTCAAAGAATTTCCTAACTAATATAAAGATGATTTGGAGTTAAAACCGCGTAAACAGTGTAGATAGCCATGATGACTAGTCCCCATGAAATAATTTTTTCCATTTCCTACTCCTTACTTTACATCAACAATATGCTCAGCTCTAGTAGAACCGAACATCTTGATAGATTGTTCATCTTTAACTTTATAAAAGTTACTCATATTGGCATTTTGCACCCCAAGTCCCCATACAGTTAAACCTGCAAGGATACTTAGTAAAAGTACAGTAGCGATCAACATACCCGTTATACCGTGAAGGGAAAATACGCTTCTATTTTCATTCATACCTGACCCCTTATTTACTTAAGCTAGTGATGTATGCACCAACAGCTTCTTTTTGTTTGCTATTAAGTTTCGTAGCAAACGAAGGCATAGTACCAATAGCAGCTTTTTTACCATGATTTAACACATTGGTGACCAGCTTAGGACTAAATGCTTTTAAACTAGGTGCTACCATATCCATACCAGCGCCATCAGCTCCATGACACGATGCACATGTACCTGCAAAGATATTAGCACCTGCACCTGTACCACTCAAACCATTTGCAACATAAGTAGCTACTGCATCAATCTCTGCATCAGTGATAAGTGCTCCTGAATTAGCATTGAAAAGTCCGTTACGATCTGGCATTGGCATTTCCATACCAAGCAGTTCATTATTTGAACCATGTAGTATTGTATATTTTACAGATTTAGCTGCGATTCTTTGATTGAGATTTGCGGCTTTACCATCAATACCATCAGCTGTAAGACCATGACATACTTTACACTCTGCTAAAAATACACTCTCACCCATCTCTACAAGTCTATCACCAGTGATAGAGCCATATTGAGCTTCGTATTTTGCATTCTGCACAGCAAGATCTTCATTGTATTCACCTATTTGCGAATAACTATTAACAGGATAACCTGCGACCCAATACCACATACCCCAAATCATAGTACCAAGGAACATAACTGCCCAACCAGTTGGTACTTCATTTAGGTATTCACCTATTCCATCCCATTGTTCATCAGCCAATTGACCATCAGCTGTCTTTTCCTGCATTTGGCGTACATAACCTACTACAACATATACTGTAATGATTACAAGTGCAACTGCACCAGCAACGCCCAGTTGGTTGATGATGTCTCCATGAAGACCACCCTCAGAACCAGATACAGATATGTAAGTGAACAATAACATAGCAAGGACAAAAACAATCCCCCAAAGCGTAAGCTTATTCATATATATCTCCTATTTCTTGTTTTCTTTTGATAGTTCAGATACCGGAGTATCTGTTATATCGTCGTTAAGTGCCATATTGCTATACTCTTCATAGTCATGTCCATCAGAATCTTTCCTTACCGTGTAAAGGTGATAAATATACCCATACAAAGCTAGGACTAAAATCGCTATTAAGATAAAATATCCATAAGCTTGAAATTGTGCAATATCCACTGTAACCCTTTATTATTTAAGACTGTTCAAATAAGCGATAAGTGCTACGATTTCTGGAATCTTACCACTTGCTACTGCGTCTTTAACATCTTGATCTCTCATATCCGCTACAATAACTTTTGCTTCAGCTAATGCTAGAGCGTTTGCATCTGCAACACTTGAACCCATTTTTACAACTGCAGTTGAACCATCTTTCATAGGTACAGGTTGATTGTAAGGAACTGAAAAGAACTGTGCTACAGTTAATTGCTCTGCATAAGCAGTGTCAATATCCGCAACATTTGTAAACAACCACGCATAACCTGGCATGATTGAATTTGGAACAACTGAAGCAGGACTTTTCATGTGATTTTCATGCCAGTCTGTAGTTCGGTAGTTTCCTACACGCATAAGATCTGGACCAGTTCTTTTTGAACCCCATAAAAATGGACGATCGTAAGCGTACTCACCACTTAAAGAGTAGTGACCATAACGGTCAGTTTCTGATTTAAATGGACGAACTAGTTGAGAGTGACATGCATTACAAGAGTTCTTGATATACACATGACGACCAGCTAATTCTAAAGTAGAGTAAGGTTTCGTTCCAATTACGGGACGAGACTGTTCTGCAAAGTTTGGAAGAATTTCCACTAAACCAGCAAAAGCTATAGTAACAAAAACACCAACCGCAAAAAAGAACGGATTTTTTTCTAACCAATGAAACATATTATATCCTTTCTATTAAGCGCCCATAGGCGATGCTGATTGTAGCTCTGATTCTTCAACCGGACGAGCAGACATAGTCTTGTACATATTGTAAGCAAACATCAAGAAACCAGTTAAGTATAGTAATCCACCAACACCACGAATAGCGTAATATGGATGTAAAACAGTAACTGTATCGATGAATGAGTAAGCTAAGTTACCAAACTCATCGTGAGCACGCCACATCATACCTTGAGTGATACCTGCAATCCACATAGATGTGAAGTAAAGGACAACACCTACAGTTTGGATCCAAAATTGAGAAGCCATTAAACTTTTAGAGTAGATCTCACGCTTGAATACACGAGGAGCCATATGGAAAAGCGCAGCCATAATCATAAAGCCAACCCAGCCAAGAACACCATCATGAACATGACCAACGATCCAGTCAGTAAAGTGTGCAATAGCATTAACAGATTTGATCGCTTGAATAGGACCTTCTAGTGTTGAGAACATATAGAAAGTAGAACCAAGAACCATAAACTTGATAAGTGGCGAAGCTGCAACTTGTTGCCATTCACCCTTCATCGTAAGCAACATATTGATCGCTGAGCCCCATGATGGAAGAATTAAGATTATGGAGAAGATAGACCCCATAGTCTGCATCCAGTCTGGAACAGTTGAGTATAACAAGTGATGACCGCCAGCCCATAAATATAAGAACATTAAACCCCAAAATGAAAGTAAAGACAGTTTATAAGAATAAATAGCTTGACCCGATTCTTTTGGTAAAAAGTAATAAATCATCGCAACAATAGGAACAGTAAAACCAAATGCAACTGCATTGTGACCATACCACCACTCTACTAGGGCGTCATTTGTACCTGCATACATAGATACTGAGTGATACCATGCACCAATTCCACTTTCACCAGCAGCAGATGTACCTAATATAGTAGGGATCTCCATATTGTTGAAAAGATAAAGCATAGCAATTCCAAGGAATGTAGCGATGTAATACCAGACAGAGATATAAAGTGATTTCTCACGGCGAATACCGATAAGACCAAATATACTCATACCAAAGATAACCCATACAACAACGATAGCGATATCGATAGGCCATTCAAACTCAGCATACTCTTTTGAAGTAGTTACTCCTGCTAATAATGATACAACAACCGCTGCAACACCAACGAGATATAACCAAAAGTGTAATTTTCCTAAAAACATCAACAGACCTGACTCTGCCATTGACACTTTTAGTACACGCTGACCAACATAATACCAAGTAGAAAAGATTCCACTTAAAGTAAAACCAAAAATTACTGCATCTGTGTGCAGTGGACGAAGACGACTAAAGTTTGTGTACTCAGCCAAACCACTTCCAAGTATTGTATTAATACTAGGGAAAGCAAGTTCAAACGCTAAGATAACACCGACGAGCATACCAACAATTCCTAAAACAATTGTTGTAAGCATGAACATCTTTGCAACCGTATAGTCGTACTCTAATGGACGATTCTCCATATATAGCCTCCTTAAGATTCAAAGCAATTATGTCTAAAAAACATTTTTAGACTAATTAACGACATAATAATATCAGTTGTAAAGTTTAATGTATCTTAAAGGATGACAGATTTGAGACAAATTTGAAAATTTATTATCTTTTTGTTTGCTTTTAGATTGTATTTGTGAGATTATAGAACTTATCGTTTGATAAGTTCTAAAAATTTGCTAAATATATAGCGAGATTCTTTTGGTCCTGGGCTTGCTTCTGGATGATGCTGAACTGAAAAAATTGGGCTATCATTGTATTTGAGTCCTTCAATCGTATCATCAAAAAGATTAGTATGTGTCACCTCTGCAATTTCGGTAATATTTGCAGGGACATTGTAGTTATGATTTTGGGCTGTAATCTCTACTAAACCTGTCTCTTTATTTTTCACAGGATGGTTCCCACCATGGTGTCCAAACTTGAGTTTATAGGTATCGTACCCATGAGAGATAGAGAGGAGTTGATGCCCAAGGCATATCCCAAACATAGGGATTTTAGCAGCGATGAGTTTTTTGATCTGTTCTTGCTCTTTTTTTAGTACAAGTGGATCGCCTGGACCATTTGACAAAAAGACACCATCAATGGTTTTTGCTTTGTATTGTTCTATCAAGGCATCTGCATCAAAGTTGTTTGGAACTACTTCAACACCTATTTTTGCACTTACTATCTCATTGAGGATATTTTTCTTTACACCAAAGTCAATAACAACGATTTTTGCCTCTTGTGTTGGGGCACTTTCAAACTCAAACTTTGTTTTAGAGTAAGTGGACTGGGTATGCGGGTAAGCCTCTTTTGTACTTACCTCTTCTATGTAATTTATATCTTCAATGCGAGGCGAAGACTCTAGTATCTTCTTCAACTCTACTTTATCATTTACAGTGGTTGATGCCACCATCATCATAGCACCCTCCGCTCGGAGCATTTTTGTTAAATAACGCGTATCAATATCGCAAATTCCCATCACATTATGTTTGATCAAGAAATCCTCTAAAGAACCCTCTGCACGAAAGTTAGAATACCTTTTTTGATACTTACGAACAAGCATACCTTTTGCATGTGCGCCGTAACTTTCCATATCTTCATCATTGACACCAACATTACCAATCTCTGGCATAGTAAAAGTGACAAATTGTCCCGCATAAGAGGGGTCACTCATAATCTCTTGGTAACCTGTGAGGGAAGTATTAAATACTATCTCGCCTACGCTTGTACCCTCCACGCCAAAGCTCTTTGCTTCAAGTAAAGTTCCATTTTCAAGATAAATTGTAACAGTTTTCATTGCACTTCTACTCCATTCCTCTTTTGATCAACTCTTCACGATAAATTTTTTCATAAAGAATGTCAAATTCATCTGTTCCAGGGATATATCTTTTTTTGTATGTATGAATTTTATCCATCACAGCATCATCTATCTGTGAAGATTCTGAGATAAAATCTGTAATAGCGTTGTAGATGATATTTTTAATACGATTTTCTGTCACCTCAAAATGGATCAAATCCTCTTCATATAGTTCATCGAGAATTTTGTGAGATATATCAGAATAACGCTCTTCATAGTTGAGTATTACGCCAAATTCTGGTGCTAATTTTTTCTTAATCATAAAGAAAAGTTGTCTCTCATCTGCAAGCATAAACTCTATCTCTTCTTCATTGTCATCTATCATCTCATCTGCTTTGTTCTCAAGCTCTATCTCTTGTTTTACACTGTGTTCTAGTATCTTAAAGGCTTCATGTTCAACAGCTTCAAGACCTTGTGTCATTGTGACAGCCCCACTTTTGTTTAACTCTATAGCGATTTTTGAGGAGATATGGGGGATAGTTTTAAGAGATAATTTCATAATGAACCTTGTTAAGTATAATAATTTTGACATTCTACTATAATAAAGGTTAGAAAACGATTAGAGCAATAACCCTTTAAAAAAATATCTACTTCATAAGATATCTTGTGATCTCTGAACCTTTTTTTGCATCCATTTTTGTTAAAATTTTCCCAACAATCTTAGGTTTGAGAGATTCTAAGATAAGAGAAGCCTCTTTTATATCCATCTCTGAAAGTACCTTTGCAGATGCACTTGGCTTCATCTTGGAAAATGTTTGTGCAATTTTGTCCATCTTAATATTACTAATCCGTTTAAGAATCTTCTTATGCTCTTCTAACATCGATTTTATATTGGCTTCTCTCTTCATAACCTCGCGATGTTTCACTTCTAGCACTTCAGTCTCGTAAGATACTTTTGCCTCTTTTTGCTTAAGCAACTCTTCTGTCGCACTTTTGAGTGCATCTAGTGCCTGTTTTTGCTCATCTATACGCTCAAGTTCTATAAGAAGTTCACTTTTTCTTGCTTTAAAAATTTCTGTGCACTCAAAGAGTTTATCATTTGTTTGCAATCCCAATAATGAACTATAGATAAAAATCACTATTACAAATATTTTCACTTTCTCACCTTTATATCGTATGTCATCAAAGCTATCTCATCAAGATCTTTTGCCTCTTTGATTTTTCTCTCTTTGAGTATCTTTTTAATCTCTTCAAACTCTAAGTAGTTAAACTTTTCATATTCTATCATATCTGCTTTAAGCTGTTGTTTTGCAGCATCCACCTGCCCTTTTGCATAAACGACCCATTGTTTGTTTTTGTCTATGAGTGCTCTTTGTGAATGAAAAAGTGAACGAGATGCTAAAAGCTCATGAATAGAGCCTGATTCTGGGGTCTCTATCTCATCTAAAGAGCTGTAGGAGAGTTTGAGTGCAGTAGTAGCAGAGTTTAAGTCTGCATTCATTCTCTGCACGAGAGTTTCGCTTTTGTCCATTGTACTTTTTTTTAGTTTTACAAGTGGTGTATAACGAGTTTTCATTTCATCCCCTCCCCCAATGGAAATCCCGAAAGGATTTTTGTACTTTAAAAAATTATAGAATTATAGTATCGTCTCTTTCTGGTGAAGTAGAGATAATTCCAACTTTTGTTTGAGAAATCATCTCTATCTCTTTTACAAAGTCTTGTGCATCTTTTGGTAGTGCATCAAAAGTTCTTGCACCTACAGAGTTACTCCAACCTTTGAAAGTTTTATAGATGGGTTTTACATCTTCAAGATTTGAGGGCATATAGTCTATCTCTTTACCCTCATACTCATACGCAACGCAGAGTTTTACCTCATCAAAACCATCAAGCACATCAAGTTTCATAAGAGCTAGTTCATCACAACCATTGAGTCTTGCTGCATGGCGAGTTGCTACTGCATCAAACCAACCACATCTTCTTGCTCTTCCTGTTGTTGTTCCGAACTCATGCCCTTGTTCACCCAAACGCTTACCATCTTCACCAAAGTCTTCCGAGGGAAAAGGTCCATTACCCACACGAGTACAATACGCTTTTACTATCCCGATAACTTTCCCAATATCTTTAGGGTTGATGCCAAGACCTGTACATGCACCAGCAGATACAGTTGCAGAGGAAGTTACAAAGGGGTAGGTCCCATGGTCAATATCTAGCAAAGTACCTTGTGCACCCTCTAGTAAGATTTTCTTACCAGCATCGATGGCACCCCATACCATTTGGGTAGTATCTGTGATAAAAGGTGCTAACTCTTTTTTAAAACCCTCTAACTCAACTAAAAGTTGGGACTCTTTTGGTGTAGGAATCTCATAGATATCAAATATTTGTCTATTTTGCTCAAAATATTCTATAATATCTGTTGTAAGCTTTGTAGGATTTAAAAGCTCACCAATACGAAAACCTGTACGGTTGATCTTATCGGCATATGCAGGTCCGATACCTTTTCCTGTCGTACCAATAGCCTTATCACCCCTGAGTCGCTCTTTAGCTTGGTCTATGAGTGCATGGTAATAAAGATTTAGGTGTGCTTTATCTGAGATAAAAAGACGACCTTCTAAGTTGTCAAACTGCACCATCTCTTTGATGATAGACTCTGGAGAGAGGACAACACCATTGCCAACTACATTGATAGCATCTGGGTTAAGAACTCCAGAAGGGATAAGATGCAGTGCATACTTGACACCATCTACCCAGATAGTATGTCCAGCATTATGCCCACCTTGGCTTCTACAAACCATATCGTACTCACAAGCGAGTCTATCTACTATCTTGCCCTTACCTTCATCACCCCATTGGATCCCAACTATTAAATCTGCTTTATTTACCATCTACTGAACCTTACTCTCTATAATCTCATCTGTATATATTGCAAATCCAACCGAACTTACATCATCGTTGTTATATCTACCACCACGGGCATAGACCTCATTGTTTTTTATCACTCGAAAGAAAAGTTCATCATAATAGAGCATCTTTGCATAATACATAGGTGCGAGTACACTATTGTGACATCCACTTTCACTACACAAATCTTTCATCTTTTTGAGTTCTATTTTGAGTGCATCAGGGACAAGAGCTATCAGTTCATCTACTTGTGATTCATGTTGAAGATAGACAAGTTTAGAGAGCCAATCAACATTTAAAGATAAAAATTTATCTATGTTAATATGTCTAAAGTCGTCTATACTCAGTGCATCAAACATATCTGCGATGATATGTGGTATCTTCATGTTGCTTATCTGCACAAGAGCATCAACCTCAAGTTTTGCAAAGATCTCATTGGCAATATTGAGCACACTTGAGAGATTTTTCTCCCCCATAAATTCAACACCTATTTGGTACTGCTCCTCCGTTGGGTAACGGTAAACTGGCTGGATGTAAAACCACTTTTTTTGGCTTGTATTGCCCCCTAGTCTTTTTTTGATGATGCGTACAACATCTATGGTTGCATCAGCACGCAGAGAGATAGGGTTGTTTTTTCTATCATTGATACGGATGAGTTCACTCTCATTTGCAATACTTAAGTGTTGATGATGTGAAAAGATAGGTGTCACTATCTCCTCAAATTGATGATGCTCTAAAATCTCAGCCGCTGTCGCTTCAATAGAGCGTTTTACTTTTGCTGTATTTGCGAAGTAAAGTTTACTTCCTTGAGGGATCTCATGCTCTAGTATCATCTAGTTCTCCACTCCAAAAAAAGCTTCATTAAATACTCTGTTTGCTGTACCATCATATGCTCGACGACCAAGTTTTGAGAGTGCTAACTCAACTGCGTTTACAACCCATGCCATCTCATAAACAGGTATCAAGCCCATCTGATTGATCCTAAAGATTTTTCCTTTAAGATGGTCTTGACCACCTGCTACATTGACCTCAAACTCCTCTTTTAAAAGTTTACGAATCTCAGAAGCATTTTCATCAACAATTGTTGTCATGGACTTTGCAGGAGTTGTAGGGTAAGAGTGAAGACCTATCGCTTCAAGGGCTCGTTTGACCGCTTTTGCACGACACGCTGTTTCTCCATAAAGTCTTTTGAGGCTTCCATTTCTTTCTATAGTCTCTAAAACTTCTAAGAGTCCTATGATAAGTGTAGTTGCCGCAGTGTAAGCGGTCGTGTTTTGTCTTTGTTTTTTTATCTCAGATGCAAGATTGAGGTAGTAGCCTACACCACTCCCTACAACTACTACAGCCTTATTACTCAGACCAAGTATAGCAAGACCAGGGGGGAGCATCAGTGCTTTTTGACTTCCAGCGATAAGGCAGTCAATATGAGAAACATCAATCATCTCAACACCGACAGCTGTAATCCCATCAGCGATGATCATGATATCTGGATTGATAGCTTTGGCAGCTTTGGCAAGTTCTTCTACTGGGTGACGAAGTCCACCTGCCGACTCACTTATCTGTACTGCGATTGCATCTATGTCAGGGTTGTTTTTTACAGCCTCTACTATCGCCTCTACACTTACAGGTGTATCCCACTCATTTTTAATCTCTACATTTTTAAGACCATGAGCAAGAGCGATTTTACCAAAGCGTTCACCAAACTTCCCAGAGTTTACACTCAAAAGTGTATTTTTACAAAGGTTGGTAACTGCTGCTTCCATAGCACCAGTCCCACTTGAAGCGATCATCACAACTTCATCAGTATTTAAAAGTTTAAAAAGATGTTTACGAGTTTGCTCAAAGATGGCCTCAAACTCAGGCGTACGGTGATGCATAGTCTCTTGGGCCATTGCATTACGAACATTTTGTGGTACTGGAGTTGGTCCAGGTGTAAAGAGTAACATTTATTCATTCCTACAAGATTTATTGTTTATGAGTCATCTTATGATGCACCAAAAATATAATTTACACTACATTTTTATCAAAACCTTGTATTATATTGAAATACTTTTAAAGTTGACTTAATGAAAAAAACGAGGGTACAATCCATACTTTTTTCTGATAACTTAGAGTGTTGAATCTAAAGTTGTAGATGTTGATAAAGTTATGAAAGATGTGTAGATGGTGGGTTCTGAGAGACTCTAACTCTCGAGCACTCGGTGTAAAAACAAACGCTTTGACTGAATTGAAGATAACCAACGAAGCTACTAAAGCTACTGACCTTGCTCAAGCAAAAGAAGAGAGTAAGATTCAAAAAGAAAACAAAAAGCATAGTGACGCTTTCAAAAAAGATCTACTCACTATAGATGGAGTTGATGGCAAACAAGCATTAATAGACTACGCAAACACCAATGATGACAAATTCTATGGTGACAACGGAGTGGACTTTGAATCTATGAAGTTTGGTAAAGACTTAATAAATAAAGATGTTGCTAAAGATACTAAAACAAAAACAGAAATAGCACAACTCAAACAAGCTAAAAAAGATTTAGAGTGGCAAAATAAACTCAACAAAGCAAATAAAAAAGCCTCTTCAAAAAAAGATGATAGCTTCAAATATACTGAGGCTACTGGTGCAAAAATAAAATCTCTCCTTGCTACATCTATGGGGATGGATGCACCAAACTTTTCTATGGATGACACAATCAAGAAAAAGTATGAAGCAGATGTTGCTGGGGTGAGTGCTATTTCTAAAGAGTATAAGATAGAACCTAACTTGGCTCTTGATGTTTATAGAAATAAAGATACTAAAAAATATATCTTTGACAAAAAAAATAAAAAAGTTACTAACCCAGACTATGTTCTAGTGACTAAAGAGGAACAAACAAAGATGGATGATGATAAGAAACTAGAGGAAAAAGAGAAAGGTTTGCATGACTATAAAGCTTTTGATTACAAATAGACACAATTTCTATTGTGTGTCTGCTACACATATTGTATATTTATCACTTACTGCTGTCTCGCCATCTATCATAACTAAAAAAGTCTTTTAAATTTTCTATATGAAAATCTACTATTAATTGAAAAGTCATAATTTATAGATATATATGCATAATGACTTGTAAAGTCACTAGAAAAATAAATAGAACCATCACTAGATGTGTAATCATGTTCACTAGGAGATATTTTTATAACATAAGAAATATCCATATATATATTTTCTGCTACTGGTATGTAAAAACCAATCTCCAAAGGTATGTCAAAATCTGATATTGTTTTTTCTGGCATATACGAGTTGCTTTCATATGTTGTTCTGGATAAGGAAAAACCTCCTCCAATGTAAGAGAATTTAAAAGGTTTGTACTCTATAAATGTAGACAAAGATGAGTAATCAAGTTTAAAGTTAGTAGTTGTTTGAGAGCTTATATAACTTGCTTTTAGTCTTATCTTTTCATTAAAATAAACTCCTCCGTTTATACCGTATCCGTAAGAGGTGTCTTTAGCCGCATTGTTGTTCCATCTGTAATAACAACATTATCATGCTGTAGATTTACCTTGTTCGCCCCAATACCTATAAAATACCTAGTTGATTTTGCGTTAACACTTGTAGTCAATAGTAATATGAAAAATAATAAAATTAATTTATTCATTTTTAGTCCATCCTCTTTTGCTTTGATATAGTTTTCTATCCATGATTTTACCCAAGTAAGTGCCTCTCCATAAATAACCCCAACTTCAGAGGTTTAAAAAGAGGGCTAATGCAAGGCGAAAGGTTGCAGGAGCTACTAGTAGCTTCAATGCCTTTTAACGAAGCAGTAGCTCTCTTTTTA
>JALUXP010000081.1 GCA_027013295.1 Sulfurimonas sp. | reverse complement strand
GTAATAGACTTTATCACAGAGTGCTTTCTCTTTTGAGGCGATAAGAAAATTTCCACTTTTGGAGTTATGTATCTCGATAGCAATACTATAAAGCTCTTTTTTTACCTGCCTGTAGCTAAAGATCCCAAGAGGTGTATTGTACGATTTGGAGCGTTTTGTTGTAGCAGACTGCACTGTCTCCACACTCTCTGGAATAAGCCCGTGAAACCAGAGTGCATAATCAAAGGAGATATATGAGGGCCCCAAAAGAACATTGGCAATAATCTCTTTTGAAACCAATGATCCGTCATATACGGGATTGTAAAGGTAGAGACCACTTTTTAAGGCAGTCAATACCCCTTTGGTTTTGAGTTGGACTATTTTGTCATTTATCCTGTTATAGCCGAGATTTGAAAGAATTTGAGAGAGTGTAGCGTGTTCGATGATTCTTGACGGGTACTGCTTTAGTTCTTTCTCAAGTTCTCTTTGCATAGTTTTCCTTTACTTGACAAATCTATAAAAAATCGATTTATTATGTAATTATAGCATAAATTTACTATTTCTTTTTGATCAATATCTTCACTATATTTTCAAACCATTCAAGGTCTTCATTGGTTGTTGCAAATTTTTCTATAATCAACCCAAAAGCAAATGCATCAACTACATTTAATTTCGGATATTTCTTTTGCAGTTCAAGTACCCGTTCATTACTTCTACATCGTTTTAGTTTTTTCTTGTACTTGTCATTGTAGCGATCAAAGTAATAGATACTGGTCCTTTTTAATTTATCTTGCCCTAGTTTGGATTGAGGCCTGATAATCTCTTTTGTGAAATGTGTAAAGTATCCTCTAATGATGGAGTAGTTACGAAACATATGTTCAAAGTATGCCTTTTTGAGCCATGTTTCTGCTATTTTTTCAATTTTGAGTTTACTTTTTTGGGCTTTAATACCTTCTTTTTTATCCATTTTTTCGATAATTAATTTTATTTCTGTATCTTCTTGGATAATTTTTTTTAAAAATATCACAATAGTTTGCAATGATCGTTTGTCTTCATCATACAGTTTTGTCAGTGCATAATATAAGTCATTAAGAGTATCTGTAAGTACGCATCCCATTTGGCCACCCCGCGCATTTAGATTTGGCCAGCGCGCGCATCAACACTTGGCCATCTCACGCACTCGTTATTTGGCCACTTTTTCTTTTTGATGCGTATATAAGTTTGAGTTAAGCAAGAGAATATTCTTCAATACTATAATGCACCTAATTCTAAATAAGGTGTGTAAAAATGAGGAGAATATCCATGAGTAAAATCAAAGAGGTGTTACGACTAAAATATCGTAATCAACTATCAAATAGACAGATACAAACCATGACAGGAGTATCTCGTAACAGTGTCGCCAATTATATAAAGAGCTATATAGCACTTGGTGCAACCCTTAATGAAGTTTTAACACTAAGTGACAAAGAACTCTCAGAACTTTTTGCCTCGAGCAAACCTAAAAAACACCCTGCAGATCGTCTTGAAAGCATCCATCCAGATTGGAATGAAGTTAAACAAGAACTCTCAAAAAAAGGGATGACAAAACTACTGCTGTGGCAGGAGTACAAAGAGAAAAATCCTAATCTTTACAGCTACTCTCAGTTTAACCGCTACTATGCGAAATATGTAAAAAAACTCAACCCATCCATGCGACAGGTACACTACAACGGAGATAAGCTCTTTGTAGATTATAGTGGGCTCACTATCCCTATTGTCAATCAAGCCACAGGTGAGATCTCAAAAGCACAGATATTTGTCTGTGTGCTTGGTGCAAGCGGATACACCTTTGTACACGCCACTCCTACACAATCAACCAAACACTTTATAGAATCCCATGTACAAGCCTTTCATTTTTACGGAGGCGTCCCCAACATATTAGTACCCGACAATCTCAAAGCAGCAGTTATCTCAAATAAAAAAGGTGTGGTAAAACTTAATGAAAGTTACGCAGATATGGCAAGACAC
>JALUXP010000080.1 GCA_027013295.1 Sulfurimonas sp. | reverse complement strand
AGTCAAAATTACTACGCTTGTCGCTTTGGCACTAAAGATAGACTCTCAATCAAACTTTATTTTTAAATCTAACTACTTTGTAAAACTAATCCAACTCGTCCCCATCGTCCACGATGGGAATGCATACTATTTTTATCATCATAAGGGTTTTGTTTGATAATTTTGCATATAATAGTATATTACATATTAAAGAGGTGGTTCTTTTGAGTAAACTTAGTATATATCCTCCAAAACTTACTGGAAGTTCTATCAAAGAAAAAAGACAAGAGATCAAAGAGTATTTTTTAAATACTTATAATTTGTACGAAAAAATGTTTGAAGTGCTTAATGATGATAGTGTTTTTTATAGAAAAAGTGAACTTACACGCCATCCTATGATTTTTTATTTTGGGCATACTGCAACTTTCTTTATCAATAAACTTATCATTATGAAAGTGATTGAGAAGAGGATTAACCCTGAGTTTGAATCTATCTTTGCTGTTGGTGTAGATGAGATGAGTTGGGATGATATAGAATCGACACATTATCAATGGCCTAGTATAGAGAAGGCAAGAGACTATCGAGATGAGGTTAAAAAAGTAGTGCTTGAGTTGATAGAGAGATTGCCTTTGGAGTTGCCTATAGATTTTGAGTCTCCTATGTGGGTCATCTTAATGGGAATAGAGCATGAACGAATCCATATTGAGACTTCTGCTGTACTTCACCGTCAGATGCCCTTAAAATTTATACAAAAAGTAGATGCTTTTGTTGAGTGTCAAGAATATGGTGAAGCGCCAGAAAATAGTTTGTTAGAGATCCCCTCGTCAACCATAAGATTGGGAAAAGATGTAGATGATGAATACTATGGATGGGATAATGAATATGGTATTTTTGAAAAAGATGTGCCAGCTTTTAGTAGTGCAAAGTATCTTGTGTCTAATGCAGAGTTTATGGAGTTTGTCCAAGCTGATGGTTACAACAAAAAAGAGTATTGGAGTGCGGAAGGTTTAAAATATTTAGAGATTACAGGGGCAAAGCATCCAGCATTTTGGATAAAAAAAGGGAGTCGTTTTTATTACCGAACACTCAGTGCTGAAATACCTATGCCTCAAAATTTTCCAGTTGATGTCAATGCTCTTGAAGCAGAAGCCTTTTGTAAATATATATCACTGCGAGATAATATTAGCTACACTTTACCGAGTGAGGCAGAGTATGAAGCTATCTGTAAATATGCAGATATTAAGTCGATGCAGAGTGACTTAAAAGCAAATATTAACTTTACAAACTCTAGTTCATGTCCAGTTGATAAATATGAATTTAATGGTATCTATGATGTAGTTGGCAATGTATGGCAACACTCACGCACTCCAATGAGGCCTTTTGAAGGGTTTGATGTGCATCCAGCTTATGATGACTTTACCGTGCCAACCTTTGATGAGAAACATGCCATCATCCTTGGTTCATCTTGGGCTAGTAGTGGTAATCTCATCATGAAACACTCTCGTTATGCATTTCGCAGACATTTTTATCAAAATGCAGGTTTTAGATATGTTGTAAGTTCAGATATGGAAGATACAAGTAGTGATATATATGAAAGAGATGCTCTTGTATCTCAGTATTGTGAATTTCAGTATGGAGGGGAACATTTTGGTGTGAAAAATTTTGCCATAGAGTGCGCAAAGATAGCATCAAGGTTTGCATCGCATACTACAAAAGCCTTAGACTTGGGTTGTGCAACAGGAAGGGCAAGTTTTGAGTTAGCTAAAACATTTGAAAAAGTGGAAGGCATCGACTTCTCAGTGCGTTTTGTAGGGGTTGGATCGAAGTTTAAAGATACGGGTTTTATTGCTTGGAACTCTATAATAGAGGGTGAGCTTTTTGAGAAAAAACAGATAAGTTTAGAGGAGTTAGGATATAAGCATCTTAAAGATAAGGTGAGTTTTTGGCAAGGTGATGCTTGTAATCTAAAATCAAATTTTTCTGGATACGACCTTATCATCGCAACAAATCTCATCGATAGACTTTATAATCCTAGATTATT
>JALUXP010000079.1 GCA_027013295.1 Sulfurimonas sp. | reverse complement strand
ACAATGCAATGTCACAATAAGAGCACACGATGCTTTAGGTGATGTCATTTCACTTCTTGCACTTGTTAAATTTTTAATGGAAGATTTTAGCTGTTCAATAGAGAAGTTGATTGAATTGAGTAATGATGATGAGTATGAATTGACTTTTTTACCTTTTGGAAAATATCGAGGAAAAAGTTTTGATGAAGTAGCACAAGAAAATCCTGAATATCTACAATGGATATGTAAAAATTCAGATTTTGACCAACCGATAATTTATTCAGCAAAGCTTGCTTTAGAACGATTAAAAGGTGATTAATGGCCTATAAACACGACTACAACAAAATCTTAACCAGTCTCACTACCATTCTTTCACGCCTTAATGATGGAGACGCACTCTCCATCAAAGAATTAGCAGAAAAGTTTAACACTTCTGCTCGTACTATACAAAGAGATTTCAACGAACACCTTGCTGCTTTTCCAATTTATCAAGAGAAGAAAAAATGGAAGATGCAATAGAGATTCATAGTTGAAAAAACAAAATCATTAGAAGATGAAATCGTACTTGACATCATTGAGAAGATAACTGAAGGAATAGGTGGAAAATTCTCTACAAAAGCTCACAAGCTCCTCTCAAAAATCAAAAATGAAGATTTTAATTCTATCTATGCCAAACTAAACATTGAAGATATAAGTGACAATTTCACCGATATTTAGATTATCGAACAAGCAATAAAAGAGTAATAGAATGCAATTATAATGATGAAAGACATCCAATTTACACTACAACTATCAATCCTTTAAAGATAGTGAACTTTGAAGGATTTTGGTATTTGGTAGCATTACTAGACGATATGCTTAAAAAATATTATCTAAGAAATATCTCTAACTCCAAAATCGCAGATGATGTATTTGAAACAAATAGCGAACTAGAGGGTGTAAAAACAACGAGGGTGTAAAAACAACTGTGTAAATCCAAAAAACTAATTTATCAGATAGGCTTAAAAATTGCTATTACTGATAGTCTCATTCTCTTATCGTTTAAGTTGAAAATATTCTTTTAGATAATTTACAGCTTCCTCATCATATAAATTACCTGCTATTATTGCTTTGAGTGGTCCATCACCCATACTCATATTCCCTAAAATAGATATTCTTAAATGTTTTGGTACGGCATAGAAGCTTTGTTTTACTTTTTCTTGATTGATAGTATTAGGATTACTGAGATAATTTTCAAATGCTAGTAGACATTGTTCCGTACTCGTTCGCTTATTTTGTAAAAAAAGAAGAGTGTCTTTAACCTCTTTTACAAACTCTGCTTCTTCAATATATGTATCAAATGCACTTGTATCTACTTGAAAAAGTTGAAACATATCGACCCTTCCTTTTTCTGGCAGTTGCGTTATAATCCATCCATTTTTGATTTTTAATTCAAACTCTTCAAAACTACATGTACCCCAACAATCTATTGTACCATCTGCGTAAATTTTAATAAGGTCTAAATAATAGTCCACATTATGTATAAAAGCATGGAGACCAATACCTTTAATATATTTTCCATTATTATCAATTTTATATATATAGTGCATATGTGTATTATCCTCTTGTCTAGTTATCTGATTGTAGAATAGAAGTTTTAAAACAATCTTTGCTGAAAAAATACCATATTTTGCATTTTCTACTACGATAGAATTAGATTTATGAAGAATTACCGCTTATCATTATTCATAAGGGCTTTTTGCCTTACAATCCAGACATAAAGCTGTCAAACTAAAATCGTATACTTCTATCATAAAATATGAGGCAATTTGTATATGAGTATAATGGCTGACAACTATCAAAAAAAACAATAGTATATTATTAAATTATGTTTAAAATACTTAAAGAAATTTTAAAGTATCCCATATAGTATACGGAAAATTCAACTTAGGATATACACATGCATACAACACTCAAATTATCACATTACCCATCTCTGCCTTTTTATATAACTTCATTAATACAAAAACTATATAAAACCAATACCATATTTAGTGAGCATTATTTTGAAGTTCTAAATGATAGTGAACTCTTGAGTATGCATGTTGATGAATATGTCTTATCGGTTGAAATGAAATATACTGATAGAGATCAAAAGCTTTTTGCAAATTTTTCCAAGACTTATGTCCATTGTAATAATTGTACTGTTTTCATAGAAAATAAAAACAATATTTTCTCCATTGACATCGTACATAGTGCATCGCTGCAACTTGATCTGGCTCTTTTCAAAGAGACTCAAAAAAATGAAAGTTTCTTTAAAAAAATAGAGAAATTCGTATCAACTATCAAACCAACGATTTTAACGGATGAACAAAAAGCTGAGAGTAAAGAACGTAACATAGCAAGACTTATATCGTGGGCAGAATATATGAAAATACCCGCAGAAATCTTTCCACGTACCAGAGAAGAGATTTTGAGTATAGAGACATTAAATCTAAGTAAGTGTGGCTTAGAGTTTATCCCTACACAATTTAAGGTTTTAGAATCCCTCAAAGAGCTCAATCTTTCGTTTAATAAAATCACTACCTTACTTGATGCAAACTTTTTACCTCCAAACTTGGAAAAACTGTGGTGTCCATATAACTATATACGAGAGCTTCCAGACAATATGACAAAACTTGTGCACCTAAAAGAGTTGGTGATGATTTCTAACAATTTAGAGTCTTTGCCAGATATGAGTGAAATGAAAAATCTCAATTACATTGCAATGAGCCAAAATAGACTTTCATCTGAAGTAATTGATAAATTTACAAGCCAATTTAAACATGAAATCCAAAGTGTATTCAATAATCAGTCAAATGCACTACCATTTGATATTGAGCCATTGGGAGAGATTACCTTAAAACAAGCCGTTAATCTCCAAAATAAATTTCTCAAATCAAACAATAAGTTTGAACAACAGCTTTTAGCTGCAAGTTTAAATAAAAAAATGAATATCGATGTTTATGAAGAAGCTTTTATAAATGAGATGCAGTATTGGGTTGCTAAAAAGAAAAACAGTGAAAAAGTGATTGGAATAACAGGAATCTATATAGAGCCTTCGGATGATGAAGAGAGTTGCTGGGTGGGATGGTTTTGTGTGGATGAGGAGTATAGAGGTAAAGGCTTTGGCAAAGCTCTTTTGAAATATACCATGAAAATGGCTCGAGAATATGTATTTGGTGATCGACTTATAGGTTCTCGCCATGTATACCTTTATACACATAACACAAAAGAATTTAACGTTGCAACTGCAATGTATGAAAAATATGGGTTTAAAGAGTATGTACCAGATAAAAAAATAGCAAAAGTAGCAAAGTATTTTCGTTATGACTTTGTATAAAAGAGACTCCAATATAGATGTCTATTTAGAGAAAAAGATGCAAAAAACGCATAAAAGAACCAACTTGATAGTAAAAACAGTAGTTTTCTACTATATGTTTAGATTTGGTGTTTGGTTGATAAAAGTAAGTTATTCGATTTCATTACTTGCGTTTATTATAGGTTTTCTAGCAGATTATCTGGAACCTCTATTTTTTCTATACATACCTTTAACTCTATTTGTACTTGGAAGTATTTTAGTACTCCTTGGAGGTTACTATAGTTTGGATAATGGTATAAATGTGCTTGATGACTTTAATATTCTGAATAAAAAGGGATAACAAATAAGTTTTAGGGAGTACCATTAAAGGGTATCATGAGAATATAAGTGATACTATCTCTTTGGCATTTTTTTAAATAAAAATAAACAAATATTTTTACAAGAAGGTATATATGCAATCTAGTCTATCTCAAACACTCTATATAAGCTACTCAAACCAAAAAGCGAGAGATATTAAAAACTTTACAGCAAAAGCATTAGATCGGGTCATAACACTAGACACGCTTATCTTAGAGCTGTTTGAGTCTAAACATTTTGAGACTATTATAGATACAACTATCGGTACTTCTATAATCTATAAAATTATTCAAACACAAAAGATACATTACTTTGACTACTTGGAAGAGGGTGCTCTTAGTCTACAGACTATTTATGATTTTCTTATAAAGTGCAAGAGAAATGAAGTGGCATTTGAAAAGCTTCATAGCGGTGAAAAGCTTGAGGCACTTAGAGTAATAGATAGAGCGTACGAAACGTATAAAACTACTCATAATCTGGTCGACATAGCAGATATAGAAAAGAGTGTTTATGAGAATTGGGATAATTCTTTTATGGAGAAGTATAAGAGTGTCATCCTAGACTCCTTTAAAATAGGTGGCATTAGTTATATAGAGTCTCTCTATCAGGAGAGGATACTTCAAAAGATTATACCATCATCAACTCCGATAAAGAGGACTGCTACTGCATCAACTCCAGCAAAGCTTATAAAACCATCCAATGAAGTGTTTGACAATATAGATGAAGTAAAAACAGCACTTCGTATAACAAGGAGACTGCTTGAAGAGGGACTGAACAGTGAAGAGATACTTATAGTAGCTTCAGATATACAAGAGTATGTACCTCTATATAAACTTTTTTTAGATGAGTATGGTCTCAAAGGGTATAGTTCCATAGGAACACCACTTAGTTTTTTTCATACGATAGAAAATAGACAAGTTCAAACTGCCCTTTCTCAGTACAAATCTAAAATAGCACAACTCACAGCCCTCTATAAAAAACTAGGATTAACACTCACTCAAAGTACCAAAGATGCACTAAAAAGTTCTTTTACTATTTTAGACGAAAAAATAGGTGTAGAAATGACGGAGCCTAACCAAATAGTAGGTTTAACACAAAGCTATAAACATATCATCTTTATAGGCACAGATATAAACCACTTTCCTCCAAAAGCAAGTGATAACTTTTTGTATGGCTATGATGATGCACTCAGTTACTTTTATGCAAACAACTACTTTACGAGTTCTCAAACGCAGATAGAAGAGCTCAAGCGACTGACAGAGAACTTGTATATTATTACCGCGTCTTACAGTGGAAAAAGAGAGTTAACACCCTCTATACTCATCAGTAGTGAATATGATGAAACTGTTGATGTCAGTAGCGTAAAAAGTCTTACAGAGTTAGCATTAGAGAATAAAACAGTAATACCAGACACTCAAACGCAAGAATATTATAAGAGTATAGCAGGCACAGAACTTACAAAGTATGATGGTTTAAATGTGGATGGAGTAGAAGCTGCACATCTCTCAGCTTCACAAATCAATAAATATATATCCTGTCCATTAGCTTATCTCTATTCAAACAAAGTAAAAGTAAGAGCCCCAAATCAAGATGAAGAAGGCCTTGATGTGATGGAGCAAGGGAGTTTGATGCATCTTTGTTATGAACACTTTGGAAGATATATAAAAGACAATCATATCAAAAGTACAAATAGGGAAGAACTCTATGAGATTATGTATAAGATCTCAATAGAGGCTTATAATCATGAAAATACACTAAAAAACAGAGCTGAGGAGAACATCCACCATCAAATCTTTTTATCTAGCCTTCAAGCAGGACTTAAAGACGATAGAAATCTTGGCTTGTTGGCAAAGTTTGTAGAGTACTACATAGAACAAGCTCCAAAACTGAATTACTTTCAGGATACAGAGTTTGAAAAAGAATTTGCGCTTGATGGAAATCTTCAACCTTATGTTTTAAAGGATAAAGAAGATACTTCTTACTTTATCAGAGGCTTTATAGATAGGTTTGATAACATAGAGACACATATTAATGTGATAGATTATAAATCGAAAAAGATTTCGACAGTGACAGGTAAAGATACTAAAACACAAGAGAAAATAGACACATTGAAAAATGTACAGTTAGCACTTTATCTACTCTTCACAAAACAGCAATATAGAGATAAAAAGCACTATGCATCAATGTTAAGTTTTAAGGGTGAGAGTAAGGCTGCACACTTTGGTGTATTGGATGACAAAGGTTTTGATAGTGACTATGAAGATAAACTCAAAAGTATCATATATAGCACAAAACAGAGTATGGAGAGTGGTAAGTTTGGGTTTGATAATAGTGATGAGAAGATGTGTGAATGGTGTGATATTAAGTACATTTGTCATCAGAATGTTTTGAATAAAAGTTAAGGAAAAATATGGATGAGCAAATACAAGCAAAAATAAAAGGGCGAGATATTGTTGAATTAATTGCTAGAGACAAGGGATTCTCAATTCCATCTACAAACTTTAATGTAAGCGAGTGGTATGGTTTTGAAAATATAAAAGGAGAAAAATTAAGAGCTGATATCTAATCCCGATAAAAATGGCTACTTTAATATTAATGCTAATAATATTGAAACAGAAGACAATCTAACACTATTAGCAATTATTCAAGTTTATAATAAGTTTACAGTTATAGAAATAGATAAGTTTCATAAAGGTAAAGTAATTTTAAATAAGGATTTAACAATTAAAAGCGGTATAGAAATAGTATCACATAGAAAAGAATTTGCTTTCGAAGATACAATTTATAAATTAAAAAATATTGAAATTGCAAATAATGCTATTTATGGTATAAAACAAAGAATAGAAAATAAAACAAAAATTGATGAATCAGCGGTAAAAGAACTCTTTAAAAACAACTCGATAAACTAAAACATCTCGCAGAGAAAAAAAGGCTTCTCTATGTAGCACTTACCCGTGCGGAACATGATGTGGTTATCTCGGCACAGCTTAAAGAGAAAAAAGGTGGCGAAATTTCTCTTCGTGAAGATAGTTATTTAAATATGATTATTCAAGCACTTGATATAAAAAAAGAGGAGCTTTTTTCACAAAATGACAATTACTGTATCTCTTTAAAGAGTGATGACATTTTTGCCAAAGAGAAAAGAATAGAGTACGTAGACTATCCGTTTAGAGAGTTAGCATTTACTTCAAAAGAGTTAAAGAGTGCTACAGTAACAAATGAAACAATAAATCAAAGCAATGCAGCATTATTAGGAACCGCAACTCATAAAATTATAGAATTGTATTGGGATAGTTTTCAAAAAAATAGTGAAACTATACTTGATAAGATGATGATTTTGGAACAATTACATCGTAATATTATCACTGAACATATGAATATTTTTTACAAAAGTGAAGTCTATAAACAACTACAAGCAGGCGTACAGCATCATTTTGAATTAGAGTTCAATGTTGATGATAGTGTAGGTTTTATAGATTTTATCTATCATGATGAACAAAGAAATGGGTGGATAATTGTTGATTTTAAAACTGGTAAAGAGACCAGGCAAAAGAATGAAGAGTATCAAAAGCAGCTAGATTTTTATCAGAACGTTATGGAAGGACTAGACTATAAAATTGTTGAAACACGACTACTGTGGCTTTAAAAGAACACTGATGTAATGTTTTGATTACTAAGTCTATAGCTAAGATAAGTTATCCAGACATAAAGCTGTCCATTGATAACTATAAACTCTTGTTATACGCGATTACAGGGAATAGATAATGTCTAAAGCACTAAAACAGATAGAACAAATCAAACAAACAATTAAGATGGCCGAAGCAGTTTTAATTACTGCTGGAGCTGGTATAGGAGTTGATAGCGGATTACCAGATTTTCGAGGAAATGAAGGGTTTTGGAAAGCCTACCCACTAATTGCTAAACGTAATCTTTCATTTAGTGAGATGGCAAATCCTGCATGGTTCGATAAAAATCCTTCATTAGCATGGGCTTTTTATGGTCATCGACTTAATTTGTACAGAAAAACTGTTCCACACGATGGTTTTGCGATGCTATTAGATCTGGCCAAAGAGAAAGGGGAGAACTATTTTATCTTCACTTCCAATGTTGATGGTCAATTTCAAAAGGCCGGATTTGATAAAGATAAAATCTATGAAGTGCATGAATCAATCCATCATCTTCAATGTACACAGAATTGTACGGAAGACATCTGGGAAAATACAGAAGAAGTAGATGTAGATATGGAACTGTTTGAAGCACTACATTATCCAAAGTGTAAACATTGTGCTGCAATAGCAAGACCTAATATATTGATGTTTGGAGATTGGAGCTGGAATCACAAACGATCTTCTCAGCAGGAGTATCGATATCTAGCTTGGAGAAAAATTAACAGAAATAAAAATATAGCCATTATTGAGATTGGCGCAGGAACAGCTATTCCAACGGTAAGACAAGAGGGGCAACATCTAGCTGCGCAATATCCAAATTCTACATTAATAAGAATCAATCCCAGAGAGTATCAAATAGAAAAAAGGTTTGGTTTTAGTATCCCTTTAGGTGGATTAGATGGAATTAGAGAAGCATTAAACAAATCAAAGTGACACTTTAATGTCTGCTTTGCTAAAATACAAAAAAAGAGATAGGTTTCAAAGATGGCATATAAACACGACTACGATAAAATCCTCACCAGACTCACAGTAATACTCTCTAAACTCAACGACGGTGAAGCCCTTTCAGTAAAAGAGCTTGCACAGGAGTTTAAAACAAGTGAGAGAACGATACAACGAGACTTCAATGAGCGTCTTGCTTCTTTTCCTATCTATCAAGAGAAGAAAAAGTGGAAGATGCAAGAGGGATTCAGAGTTGAAAAAACAAAGTCACTCGAAGACGAGATAGTACTTGATATCATTGAGAAGATAACTGAAGGAATAGGCGGTAAATTCTCTACAAAAGCTCATAAGCTCCTCTCAAAAATCAAAAATGAAGATTTTAATCCTATCTATACCAAACTAAACATTGAGGATATAAGTGATAAATTAAGTGATATTCAGATTATTGAACAGGCAATTAAAGAAAAAAGGGTAATGCAATGTGACTATAACAATGAAAAACACCCAACTTACACCACAACTATCCAGCCTTTAAAAATTGCAAATTTTGAAGGGTTTTGGTATCTCATAGCCTTGCGAAATGAAACACTTAAAAAATATTACTTAAAGAATCTGTCTCATCCGAAAATAACCAATGAGATTTTTGAAACTACAAGCGAACTCGAAGAGTTGTTAGAGAATTCTATCTCAATATGGTTCGATAAAGACTACGAGCCATTTGAGGTGAAGCTCTACGCAGATAAAAGCGCTGCAAAATACTTCAAACGCAGACCACTCCCAACACAAAAGATAGATTCACTAAACAGTGATGGCACAATGGAATTTAGTGTTACTATTACTCACGAGATGGAGATACTTCCACTTGTGAAGTACTGGATCCCTCATCTCTTTATATTGGAGCCTGCATGGATAAAAGAGATCTTAGAAGATGATACTCAAAATTATCTCAATCTATCTAAAGAAATCAACTAATGATGGAAAATCAATATGTCCTATAAACTTGTAGCCAAGCAAGGTTCAATATTTGATGAAGAACATGCAACTTTTATTGTCAACCCATCTAATACACGACTGCTTTTAGGCAGTGGTGTATCTGCAGCTTTTAAAAGGGAATGTGGTAAAGAGCTGCAAGATGAAATGAGCAATACACTCTTAAATATTGAAGGTGGTTTACAACAGGGGGACGTAGTAGCTACCGGTCCGGGAAAATCAAAAAAATTCGATATTGCTTTGCATGCGGCAATTATGAACTATGATCCAGGCACAAAACAGATAGATAAATACCCAACACTTCAAACCATATCCAAAGTACTACAAAATATAGAACAATACCTGCAATGGTATGCAAAACATAAATCGCGAACAATGAAGCTTGTTTTACCGATGATGGGATGTGGAGTAGGGGGACTAAAGATCGAGTATGTTGCAAAAATCTATAGAGATTTTTTTAGTAAAGAGGTTGATTATGAGTGTGAAGTAGTTGTCTATAATTTTGATGAGAAGAATCATAAAATCGTAACTAAACTTTATGCTTAAAATCTTTATTTACAAAGCTATTTTCTGATTGTATATTAAAATTATCTTTGAATATCTTTTCGGAAATAGCAAAAAAATTGCGAGGGCTCTATACAAGAATGTTTTGAGTCGATTAAACTTGATAATCGTATAAAAATATGATACGATTATACTAATTTAATCTCCATCAAATTTTATTTTGAATAAATTTTTGAACCTCTTCTTGTTTCTTAAGGTCACTAATATGAGCAACAAGTGCATTTAAAACTCTTCTAACTGATTCTTGAAAATCAGGCAGTTCATCTTTATTTTGAATATCTTCTAGAAGCATTAGTTTATATTCTTCATACTCATTAAGATTTATTTGCAAATCTGTCATGTATTCAAATAAATAATTCGCGTCTACTAAATTTGAAATCTTATGTTTTTTAATCCACATTTTGGTCCTTTTCGGCAACTATTGTATCTTAAATATTGAAACGATCATAGAAAAAATATAGAATATTAAGTCATATTATACAAAATAATTTTTAGTGCTTCATTAACTATGCAGAGAATGTAATCGTTTTCTAAACGCCCATTCAACTCTAATAAGCTAATGCAATTTTTGGGATAATGTGGTAGAATTAGCTATCTCAGTTTATATAGTGCAATTATGTAAAGAAGGTGGACTATGGATAATGCAACAAAGCAAGAGTATATTGGTTCTATAAAAGAAGAGCTATTACAATTTCAAGAAATAAGTAAGATTATAATATTTGGATCATTTTTTGAATCAAAAAATCCTCATGATATTGATGTTGCAATAGTACAAGAATCAGATAATAATTTTTTGACACTTTCTTTGAAGTATAGAAAAGCACTCCGAAAACTATCAAAAAAAATTCCAATTGATATTGTTCCTTTAAAAAATAATTTTACAGGTTTCTTCGCTCAAGAGATTGAAAAAGGAAAAATTATTTATGAAAAATGAAACTAAATTATGGATTGAATATGCTGATGAAAACCTTCTCTCCGCAAAAATCCTTCTTGATAGTCATTTATACAATCCCTCCCTGCAAAATTCGCAACAAGCAATAGAGAAATTTTTAAAAGCTTGTTTTATTGAAAAAAATACAAAATTACAAAAAACACATACTATCACCATTTTGGTAGAAAAGTTAAAAGTATATAATATTTATATTTCTATTAATGAAGATGACATCGATCTTATAGATTCTATATATCTTACTTCCAAATATCCATTTGGTTCAGTTTTGCCTGATTTCGAACCAGATGAAACTATCTGCAAACAATGCATTGATATAGCTAATAGTGTGAAAAAAGATGTAGAATATTTCTTAAAAGTAAGCAATAGCAAGTAAGATAATTTTCAAGAGAATTGTGATTATGTTAATCAAAAGAAGACCCTCTTTGTAAGATATGTTAGCTTACTATTTTCTTATAACCTTTTTTCTGTTTTTATTGGATCTTGTCTACAGTCTAATACCGCATAGACATAAACAATATCATCTTTCATTTTATAATATATTGAGAACGGAAATCGTTTTGCTAATAGCCTATAATACCCTGCAACATCTACATGTATACCTGCAAAAATATGCAGCGACTCTATATCAGATAAAATAGAATCTAAAAAATACTTCCCTAGTCCATCGCCTTGAGACTCATAAAAAGAAATACCGACAGCAATATCTTTTTCGGCTTCTTCAAGAATTTTTATTTGCACTAAACTAACTTTTGTAGTCGTTTTTTAGCATCTTCTAAGTTACTAAAACTTGATTGAGAATTTTCAATACTTTGTTCTCTTTGTGTAAGAACATCAAGATGCCATTGAGGTGTAAAACCATTAGCAGCAGCATCATGACTCATACTTTCCCAGAGTTCTTCAAGTATTACAAATTTATCTTGTATTGATATTTCATTAAAATTTAATGGTGCTGTCAT
>JALUXP010000078.1 GCA_027013295.1 Sulfurimonas sp. | reverse complement strand
CGAATTTGCCACAGGGGGTATTGTTACCAAATTGCAATCGGCAGATTTTCTTATGAAACATGGTAGAGAGATGTTTTTAGCTTCGGGATTTGAACTTAGTGATGTCAAGGCTTATCTTGTTGATGGCGAGCATGTGGGTGGGACGTTGTTTAAAAGATAATCTTTTTGTAAAAAAATACTATAACATGCTATAATAAATTATGAGACAAAATATAAATGAAAAAAGATTGGTAGATTATTTTGATGAAGCCCAAAAGCATATAGCACTTATATCTGAATCGTTAGAGGTACTAGAACCTAAAATCCCTATAGAAGAGTATGAATCTGTAAATCAACTAGAAAGATTTGCACTCAATGCTCTTATCTTTAGGTTCTCAAAACTTCAAGATTTAATTGGGGTTAAAATATTTAGAACATACTTGGACTTTAGTGGCTTTGAAACTGCTGAAAAGAGTTTTTTTGATCTTTTAAGAGAGATAGAAAAAGAGGGTATTGTAGATATTGATAGTTGGAGTGAACTAAGAGAATTGAGAAATAAAATTGCACATGAATACCCTGAAGAGATAGATGAAATGGTGGAGAGTATTAACCTTTTTATTGCAAAGAGTGGTGAGCTTGTTGTGATTTCAAATAGATTGGAAAAAAAGTTTAATGAGATTAAAAAAGCAAGAAGTAGAGATAATTAAAGAAACAATCGCCAATATCTTTGGTGAGGCTACCATTTATCTTTTTGGCAGTCGTGTCCATCATAACAAAAAAGGAGGAGATATAGACCTTTTTGTCATTGCAAAAGAGAACTCCTTTAAACAAAAGATAGAGGCTCTAGCTAAACTCAAACGCGCTTTGCATAAACCTATAGATATTGTGCTTCATAGTGATTTTAACAGGGAGATAGAGCAAGAGGCACTTAGAGGCATCGTGCTTTAGTTTCAGCGTTGATAGTTCTAAAAGAATTTAAGTAGTCCCCTTTATTTGCACGCAAAGAAAAATGTGACTACATCATCACAAATGATGCAAATTTTGCTTCAGGGGATGTGCCTGTTTTTATTAGTGAGGAAGCTTTGGAGAGGTTAGATTTATCCTCAAAAGTGTATTAGGTCTATTTTTGACATATTTTTTAATCTTCCTCGGGAATAATTCCCCGACCCTTGGGTCGTTTCCATGTGATATAATGAAGTATGGAAAAACATATATATAAAAGTCACAATAAAACATTGTTGTTATACCATATGGTGTTTCCTGCGAAATATCGAAAAAAGATATTCAACGATGAAGTGGATATGACTCTTAAAGAGACATGTTTGGAGATTAGTGATAGATATGAAATTTATTTTTTGGAAATAGGGAATGATTTGGACCATGTACACTTTTTGGTGCAAAGTGTACCAACACTTTCAGTAACAAAGATTGTTACTATCATCAAAAGTATTACGGCAAGAGAGATTTTTGCAAAACATAAAGAAGTGAAAAAAGTTTTATGGGGTGGCAATCTTTGGACAAGTGGGTATTATGTAAACACAGTAGGGCAGTTCAGTAATACAGAAGTGATAAAAAAGTATATCCAAAACCAAGGGAAAGACATTGAGTATACTAAATTACATCAAGGTCAACTAAACTTGGAACTATGAAGATACCTCGTACCCTTGGGTCGAGGAGCTTCATTAAACTATTTACAAACTGATGGATTATTATTACAAAGTATCTTTAAATCATCTTTTGATTGAAGGTTATTTGGATTTAGCTTAACTGATTTATTCCAATATAGATAAGCCTTTTTGTTATCTCTATTTACATATTCGCCTGTTGCATATATTGTCCCTAGTGTTCCACAACTCTCACTATCACCAAGGTCACATGCAATATTATAAAATTCAAGAGCCAAATCATATTTTTTGTTAATTTCAAATATCAATGCATCTGTAGTGCAGCTTCTGATATCATATGCTTTACAGGCTTTCCTTTTCATAGACAACTCATCTTCCTTGTCTTTTTTAGTAAAAGCCATCACTGAACAGGCAAGTCCAAAAGGATATTTAGCCTTACATCCTCT
>JALUXP010000077.1 GCA_027013295.1 Sulfurimonas sp. | reverse complement strand
ATTAGAGCTAAAAGTATTGCACTCTCACGATATGGTATAGATGAAACGATGATAAGAACTCAAATCCGCTCACTCTACTATGGTGAAGTGGTCCTAAGTATAGCAAATGGTGAAAAACTTACAAATCTTAGAGTGATGATGAGTCGTCCAAATATCGACCCAATAGAGTATCTCAAATCCAACCTAAAAATCTATTCGCCAACACTCAAAGAGCAAATCCCCCTCAAAGAGTTAGCTGACATAAGTTACCAAAATAAAGTAGTTGAAGTGACACACTATAACCTCTCTCCTGTTTGTATATTGGGAGTGCGATTCGGAGGCAACGATATGAGCGGAGTGGTAAAAAAAATCCAAACTTCCATCTCAAATGCAGACTTACCTGACAACATCACAACCGATATAAGTGGATTTTACAAAGAGCAACAAAAATCTTTTAAAGAGATGAGTTTGGTTATACTTTTTGCTATTGCTATCATCTTCATAGGTTTATTACTCAATTTTAGTTCTCTACGCATAGCTATAAGCATACTTATTGCATTAATCCTCACAATAACTGGGGTTTTAGGAGCTTTATATCTCACAGGAAAACCACTGGACATCATGGCATTTATGGGGATTCTGATTGTGCTGAGTATCGTGATAAATAACAATGTCTTGATTTTTGATTTTTATCAGATGAATCAACAAAACAGAAGTGATGAGATAGAACAACAACTTGATGCACTAGCCCTTCGGACAAAACCAATTTTGATGACAATGATATCAAATGCCTTAGCCCTGTTACCTATCGCTTTAGCCATAGGAACTGGAACACAGATTATTCAAGATTTGGCTATCGCTATTATGGGTGGTTTACTTTTTGCTATAGTTATTAATCTGTACATACTTCCTTTGTTTTTTTATTTTATAAGGACTCGATAAAACTTTATTTACTTGTTATTTTTAAATAACTTATATAATCTTATTCACAATACTTAACGCAGACCGACTCAAAAATGAAAGTCAGGGTAGGTGCCTGACATTTACTTATAAAAGGAAAATATAAATATATGAAAAACAAACACCATAAATCGAGAACTAAAAGATTTCAAGTGCAACGATTTATTAAAGCAACTGTTATCTATTTTCTGCTTTTTATAGCTATATCTGGGATGATTGATTATTATGCTTTGATGGAATTTAATTTTTTATGGTTTTTGTCACTCTCTATTATCATAGCAATTCCAGCTGGATATTACCATGTAAAAACCACAAGACATGATCATTTAGATGATATTGCAGATGAATTATTGTAAAGAAGTGTAAAAGTTGGGGTTATTTATGGAGATGCACTTATCTGTAAGTATTAAACTATATAATAGTGCAAAAAGAGTATAAACTTATGAGTAAAACATCAAAATCATCAATAGACCCAAAAGATTTAATGGCAGTAGAGCGTGCAACAACTGCACTCCTTGGTACAGCAATCTCTTTAATAGTTTTGGGATTTGTTGTAGAAAAGTTTGAACTGTTCCTTCATCTTGTTAGTGTTGAACTCAAAGGCAAAGACACCTCTACCGTGCCACAACTTGTTCATGCTGGGTATTACAATTATTTAGGGATATTGATAGTCGGAGCAGGTATCGTTCTTGCTCTTTATACCTATCGTTATTATATACTATGGATAAAACACTTGGAAGAGGGGACAATAGATACTGACAAACAAATTTATCTGACACTTGCAGTTTTTGTTGCAATTATTGGAGCATTATTACTTGCCAGTATGATTATACTATAAGTGAAAAGTTTCATTCATTTTCGATTCATTTAAATGAAATATAATATATAAAATCAAATAAGGAGGATACTATGGATGTATCGTCAAGCTCAAAAAACAACTCTGCAGTTAATCTACAAGACCAAGCTTCAAAAGTCCAAGCAAATCAAACAACACCAATAGATAAAGTAGAAGAGAGTATCAAAAATCAACAAAATATTAAAATAGCTAATAAAACTGGTATAGGTGTTAATTTTAGTGTAAAAGCATAACTATGAGTTGCTTTACTAAAGTACAGAATTGCATTACACAGAAAAATACAAATTTTGGGCATGCCAAAAGTAATATTGATAACATTCGTTCGCTTGTTAAGGCTAAAAAAGAGATTAAAAACCTTTTAAGCAAACAAAAAACTCTACAAGATTGTCAGTTAAATCTTGGACACAATTGAGATATGAAACTACTCATAATAGAAGATGATGAAAATATACTTTCACTCTTGCAAAGAGCATTTAGCGAAGAGGGCTATGTCGTAGATAGTGCTGTTGATGGTGAAGATGGTGAGTATTTGGCTATGATGAATAACTATGATGTTATCATACTTGATTGGATGCTTCCACTCAAAAATGGCGTAGAGGTGATCAGCTCTCTAAGAGAAAAAAAGATCACAACCCCCACTATTATGCTTAGTGCAAAAGGGGAGATAGAAGATAAAATAGCAGGGCTAAAACATGGTGCTGATGATTATCTCTCCAAGCCATTTTCTTTTGCAGAGCTAGAGGCAAGAGTAGCAGCACTTCATAGAAGAAACATCTCTCAAGGTGTAACACTTCTTAAAATAGGTGATATTGAGATAGATAGCGATAATAAAGTAGTAACAAAAAATACTCAAAGAGTTGAACTCACATCAAAAGAGTATGAGTTACTTATGTTTTTGTTTAAACATAAAAATACCTATGTGTCAAATGGCATGATAGAGGAACAACTCTGGAATAATCAAGAATATATCAACTCAAATGTTATTCAAGTGACAGTGTATCATCTGAGAAAAAAACTAGGCAAAGAGCTTATCAAAAGTAACCGTGGTTTAGGGTATAAAGTTGAAATTTAACTCTCTCAAAGCTCGTGTGCTTGTCTGGTTTGGAACTATTGCTTTTATGGTGTTGGTACTTTTTGCATTTTCTTTTAACTACTTTTTAGAAAAAAGTATAGATAACAACATCAGAAGTAAACTTGAACTTATTGCCCATAAGTACACAGACAATATAGCTACGCAAAACACTGGCATAGCTATCATCAAAGATGGTAAAATAAAAATAAAAAATAGTGATTTTACCTTAGAAAATTTCCAATATTATTTAGACAAAAAAGAGAATTTTTTCATCTTAGACCATCCCCAAAATGATGACTATATAAATGCTCTCTATATAGAATCTATGGGCAAAAAAAAGATTATGGTTTTTCAAAAAAATCTTGACAACAAAATAGATAACTTTCAAGATATTTTATTTTTTCTTGTCCCCCTTTTACTCGTAGTGTTTATCTTTTTAGCAAGTAAACTCTTAGATAAAATTTTGTTCCCCATAAACAAACTCATCAATGCCACAAAAGATATAAGTGTAACTAAATTTACAAAAAGTATAGCAGTCCCAAGAGAAAATGATGAGATAAAAGAGCTTGTTGTCTCTTTTAATGCGATGATAGATAGATTGCAAAAGGGGATAGAGCGTTTAGATAGATTTAACTCGGATGTCTCTCATGAGCTTAAAACCCCTTTGACTGTAATACAAGGAGAGATAGAATTAGCTCTAAGAAAAACACGCAAGCCAACACAATATCAAAACACTCTGCGTACAATAGCTACACAATCAAAACAGATAGAACTCATAGTAAAACAGCTCTTACTTCTTACAAAATACACCAAAGAAAATATAAAAGAGTCATTTGAGGAGTGCTCACTTGATTCTCTACTCCTAGGGGTAGTAGATAAGTTTCAGATGCAACTTAGCGAAAAAAACTTGCACTTAGAGATACAAAAGATAGAACCTGTTGTGATGCAAGCAAACCCTGTTTTAATAGAATCTATGTTTAGTAATATCATTGATAATGCTATAAAGTATACACCAAAAGATAAAAAAATCTCTCTCTGGTTTTATCAAGATTCTAAAATTCATTTTGTAGTAAAAGATGAGGGGATAGGGATAGATAAAGAGCATCTCTGCAAAATAACCCAGAGATTTTACAGAGTCGATAGTGCGCGAAATAAAAAAATTGATGGGTTTGGACTTGGACTTAGTATCGTTAAAAATAGTGTTTTAATGCATGAGGGAAGACTTGATATTAGATCTTCAGAAACCGATGGGACAACTATTACGATACTTTTATAAAATTTCATTTTCATTTCATCCAAAAACTCTAAAATCTCGTTATAGTTTTAATAGGGAAAATTTATGTTCAAAAAGATAGTTACTCTCTCACTCTGTGCCTTTAGTCTTTATGCAGATATGACAAGTTTTTATAAAGATGCACTGCATACGCTCCAATATGAAAAAAGTTATAATCTTTATGAACGCTCAAACAAAACTTCTCAAAGTGCTGTTATATATTCAAAGTATGCTAATTTTAATGTGAAAAGTGATTACAAAAGAGAACATGCACAACATCTACCACTGACTCCTGGCAGCTTTAATACTATTGATATATTTCTTACCGATACCATAGATATTTTTGGAAAAACTAACTATAAGATAGAGTCTCTGCATCTGGATAAAAAAGTTGCAAAAGAGCAGCTCAATGTAAAGAAAGAGCAACTTTTTATCGCCCTACTTAACTTAGTAAGTCTCTATAATCGCACCTCAAAAGAACTGCAACTTCATCAAAAGTTTTTTACAGAGCAAGAGATGAACTATGAAAAGCTCAAACTCTTAGGCGACCTTGGTGATATTACGAAGCTTGATTTGTTGCGATTTAAAAATACACTTACAACATTAAAAATAAAAATAGTCTCTCAAAATCAAGCACTTCAAAGAATGCAAAAGCAGTTACACCTTTATGCTAGAGATGAAGCTATACCAACCCTTGATGAGGTAAAACTACTCTACTCAAAAGATGATTTTATGGCGCATAATCCGCAAGATACACTTAACTCTCTTAATGCACGAAAAAAAATAGCACAAGCAAAAGGGATGAATAATAGTTACCTTCCAACCCTCAGTACAGATGTAGCTTATCAAAAATTGGGTGATCCTACTGGGTCTGGAGATAACTACTCTTTAGGATTTACTTTATATATGCCTCTTAATAATGGATCTTTTAAAAATGCAGAGGCTCTTAAAGTCTCAGCCTTAAGCCTTGAAGCACAAAGTATCACTTATAAAATCCAAAGAGAAAGTCTATATATTCAGCACAGACAATCTTATGAAAATGCTTCTCAACAGTTAGCCATTTTAAAAAAAGAATTTAGTGACTATGAAAAGAGTGAAGCAAGTATAAAGACTGCTTACCTTAAACAGTATGTAGTTTTTAATACCTATCTACAAGTGCTAACACAGGCTCTTAATGCTAAAAAACAGATTATTGCTATGCAAACACTAAAAGCAAAAGAAGCGACACTTATTAATGCTATTGCCTCTGGAGTAGTTTATAAATAAAATATAAACTATTGCAATCATGCAGATATTTTTAAAGCAAGATGCCACATATTGATTAAATATTATCCATTATATAGAGATATAACTCTTTATATTGATGTATAATTAGACAATCAAACCTAAAGGATTGTTTTTTGCAAACACCATTGGAAAGCTTCATTGACCATAAGGCAGAGACTGGGATGCAGTGTGGTAACTATAGTATAGACATAGCAAAACCAAGTGAGTTAAAAGAGGGTGAGCAGTACCGTTTTCACTTTGATGCAACTGCCTGTGTGGGATGCCGTTGTTGTGAGGTGGCATGTAATGAGCAAAATAACAATCCAGCGGATACAAAATGGCGTAGAGTTGGTGAGATGGAGGGTGGTGAGTTTCCTGTTTTTACGCAGTTTTTTAACTCTATGTCTTGTAACCACTGCATCGACCCTGAGTGCCTTAAAGGTTGTCCTACAAACTCTTATATCAAGATAGAAGAAACGGGAATTGTTATCCATGAGGATGATACTTGTATTGGGTGTCAGTATTGTACTTGGAATTGTCCTTATGGTGTACCAACTTATCATGAAGAGAGAAATATCGTAACAAAGTGTCACATGTGTCATGAGCGACTCGAAGTTGGGCAGACTCCTGCTTGTGTTCAGGCTTGTCCATCAGGTGCTATTGAGATAGAAGTGGTCAATGTCCAAAAATGGCTTGATGTAGATATGCAAAAACAGGCAAATATGCCATTCCTTCCAGATGCTACCATCACCAACTCAACAACAAGATATACTCTGCCTGAGAATATACCAGATGACTTAAAAGAGATGGATGAACACATCCTTAAACCTGCACATTCAGAGATACCACTTGTTTTTATGACTGTACTTACGCAAGTCTCTCTTGGTGGCTTTTTTGCACTCTTTTTAGGTGAGATTATGAGTCTTTTTGGCTTTGCTGATGTGAACTTTGTGATGGCTCTTTTGGTAATGTTACCAGCTGCTCTTGGTTTACCTCTCTCCGCCTTGCATCTTGGTCGCCCTTTTTTAGCGATGACTGCTATGAAAAACATCAAAACCTCATGGCTCTCTCGTGAAGCAGTAGCCCTCGGGGTATTTACGCTTTTGATGAATATCGTTGTAGTCCTGTACTTTTTGGAAGTCACCCATACCCTCATCCTTTTACTTGAGCTGTTGACCTTAGCAAGTGGTATCTATGGTATCTATGCTCAGAGTATGATCTACCGCATCAAAGCACGCCCTTCTTGGGATAGAGTAACAACAAACTTGAAGTTTTTTGGGGTCTCGTACATTGGGATCTTCTTTGTAGCTTTTATAGCACTTGTTATAGGGCATCAAGAGATAGCATACCCTCTTGTAAGTCTTGGGATGCTTGGTTCTTTAGCACAGATGTTTTTTACCTATGATGATTTGCGTACATTGACAGCTACTCCGCAAAATGGATACCAGCTCAAACGAACAGCAAGACTCTATGATGAAAACTTCAAAAACATCAAATTGTTTCGTTTTATAACTATCTTTTTAGGGGGGATTTTCTTACCTCTAATTAGCATTATCTTGATTGGTTCAGGGAGTATTGTAAGTGCATCGGCACTATTTGGTATAGCTTTAGTGTTGATGCTCTTTAGTGAGCTGAGTGATAGATTTTTATTTTACGCTACTGTTGTGCCACTTGGTATGGCTGGTGGGTTCTTTGTTGGAAAACAGAGGGGTTAGTATGCAAAGACACTTAAACCTAAATTATGAAAAATATAAAATCTTATCTCGAACCAAGTCTAGTAATTTTCTTTTCACTTTAACTCGTTCCCATCGTCCCCGATGGGAATGCATACTCTTAAGATAACTAATGAAGTATGCATTCCAAAGCTAGAGCTTAGGAACAAGGAAACAATTTGTTTTTCACAAGATGAAAGTAGTTTAAGTTCAGGAAGAAAATATCGCTCTGCATCACTTGGTGATAGTGTTACTTTAAATGGTGGAAAATGCCAAGGAAGAACATTAATTCAAATGAATAAAAAAGGCTGGAAAGTAATTCAAGTTGTTACTGGTTTAAATAGGTCTTTTGGTATGGTAATGGAAAAATAATTTAGAAACTTAAAGATAAAATATAAACCATTTTGATAAAATGGTTTATATTTAAAATTGGAGTTTATTATGTTAGCTTTAAAACAAGAACAACTATTTGACGAGATCGATATTTTACCAATAGATTTAAAAACTAAAATTGTTGATAAGATATTAGCTAGTATAACACCTGTAAACACTTCAATAGATGCACTATGGATAAAAGAAGTTTACAAAAGAAAAAACGATATTGAAACAAACAGTGTATCCCTCATTGATGGGGATGAAGTTTTTCAAAAAATAGCTAAAAGATTAAATTCATAAATGACATACTCATTTCATCCAGATGCTGAACTTGAACTAAATGCTTCAGTTGATTACTATGAAGAGTGTAAAACAAATCTTGGCTCAGAGTTTGCCTATGAAGTTCAAAAAACAATCCAAAGAATTTTAGTGTTTCCAACTGCTTGGCAAAAACTAGATGGAGATATACGAAGATGTCTGACAAACCGTTTTCCTTTCGGAGTAATCTACTATCAAAGAGATAATGAGATTATTATTTTAGCTATCATGCAACTTCAAAGAGAGCCTAACTATTGGAAAGGGAGAAAGATATAACAAGTACGAGGAGACCAATAATTTACCCTAGCGGGAAAATTATTGCTCAAGTCAACCGTTATAACCTGTATACTTGATTTTGTCTATCTTTACAAAAAAGCATTTATATTGTATGATACAGTAAAGACAAAAGGAATATTATGAAAAGAGCAGTAAATTTACGATTAGAAGAAAGTGTTATTGTTACACTTAACGAATTAACACAAGAACTTCATACAACAAAAACTGAAGTAATTGAAAAAGCTATAAGCTTTTTTTCAAAACAAAACAGTTTAAAGCATAGCGAGTTATTGCAGTTTGCAGGTAAACTAAAAGGTAATGATGCTGACAAGATATTACAAAGTATTGTAAATGATAAAAGTTCAAAAGACTTTGAGTTAAACCTTTAATGAAAAAGTATTTAATTGATAGTGATATATTAATTTACTTCTTAAAAGGAAAACAAGAAGTTGTTGAAATACTCTCACAAATTCCTATAAATGAATTATACATATCAAGAATAAATTATACGGAATTAATTTATGGTGCTTATAACTCAACTAAAATAAATCAAAATTTAAAAGTAATTGAGCCTTTTTTAGATAGCTTTGAAGTATTAGAGTTTACCAAAACATCAAGTTTGATTTTTGCAAAAGAAAAAGCAAGATTAAAAAAAAGTGGTAATATAATTGCTGATATGGACTTGATGATAGCTAGTATAGCCATTGAAAATGATTGTACTTTAATTAGCAATAATATTAAGCACTTTGATAGAATACAAAACTTAAAACTTGAACCAAAGTTACAACAAGTACGATGAGACCAATAATTTACCCTGCGGGAAAATTATTGCTCAAGTCAATCGTTATGCTCTTATTTCAATATTTACTCTTATAAATGAAATCTACCGTATTATAAGTGTAAGAAGATGTAGAAAAAATGAAGAAAGATATTATGAAAACAATAACAGCTAAAAAGTTTGATGAAAAGTTTGACAAGGGTGAAGATGTGTCAGAGTATTTAGATTTTTTAAATGCTATAAAATTAAAAGATGTTAAAAGATTAAAGACAGAAACAAAAAAAGTCAATGTTGATTTTCCTGAATGGATAATAGAGTCTTTAGACCAAGAAGCTAAAAGGATTGGTGTTACGAGACAGTCTATTATTAAAGTTTGGATTGCTGAAAGATTAAAAGAAGAAACTGGACATTTAAAAGCAAGTTAAGTGCCTCTCCATTGATATTATTTTAGCTGCTGACTCTGGATCATTTTTGCAAAATTTTATAGCTTCTGGTTCTGTCATAATGTTCTTTTTTAAGCAATTATCATGCCGTTTTTATTCTTGGGTTTTGAATGGTTACAAAAATTAAAGCCTTTTTGTATGAGATAGCTGTTGAAATTATATGGTTTTATTGCTCTAAATATCTTGAAAAATACGCTCAATTAGAGGGTATCATTTATCTCCGCATCATCGTAAGGATCCATGTGAATCATAATATGAACCTGTTTATTCTCATCAAATAGATTTATAATGTCAGCTTCTATCTTGTCAGATGCGAGGTGTGCATCATAAAGAGAGATGCTGACATTGAAAACAAGATGTACAGATATGAAGATGTGAGAGCCAGATTCTCTTGTTGTAAGATAATGAAAATTATTAATAAAGGAATTTGTACTTAAAAGGGTGATGATATTTTTTCTATGTTCCTCATCAAGTGCAGCATCTAAAAGCATAAGAATCCCCTCTTTTATAATAGGAATAGCTGAGTAGATCATATAGATGGCAATGCAAATCCCTAAAATAGGGTCAATGAGTTGTTCTCCTGTATAGGATATAAGACCTAAAGCCAGAAGTACTGCTCCGTTTGAAAATATATCGGTTTTATAATGCAGAGCATCTGCTTTAATTACCATATTTCCAGTCTTTTTAGCAACATAGTTTAAAAACAATACAAGCGCTAGCGTAATAACGATAGAGATTAACATTACTACTATACTTTCACCCATATATTGCATCGCTCTTGGGCGTATTATCTTTGTCAGTGCTTCAAACAAGATAAATAATGCGGAGAGAGATATTACTGTGCCTTCTATAACAGCAGCAAGTGGTTCTATCTTGTTTCTTCCAAAGTTAAAACTCTCATCAGGTGCTTTTTGAGAGGCATTAATGGCATAGTAGTTAAAAAGTGAAACAATGAAATCAAGCATAGAGTCAATGGCAGAAGCAAGTACAGCAATAGATCCGCTCATAATACCTATACTCATCTTTATGATTACAAGTAGTGCAGCAACACTAGAAGAAACAACAGTAGCTCTTTTTTCAATACTCATTAAATCCCTTTTTTAGATACAATTATAGTAAAATAATTATATTAAAAGAATAAAATGAACTTAAAACAACTACGAAATGAACGACAAAAATGGATGACTTGGAAAAATATCAAGCCTCTGCGTGATGCACTTGATAGCCTTGGAGATGTGGAGTGTGATGTTTGGCTTAGAGATATAGTGTCAGTAGAGGGAAAGAAGCCAGAGGGGTTACTTGAAGTTGCACGAATGATGATGCCTTGGAGAAAAGGCCCTTTTAAACTTTTTGATATATTTATCGATGCGGAATGGCAAAGTAATATAAAATATAATCTTCTTCGTAAACATTTTAATTTAAAAGATAAAAGAGTTGCCGATATAGGGTGTAACAATGGTTACTATATGTTTCGGATGCTTGAGGATAAACCTAAAAGTTTGGTAGGATTTGATCCATCGCCCTTGTATAAGACACAGTTTGATCTGATAAATCACTTTGTAAAGAGCGATATTGTCTATGAACTCTTAGGCGTAGAGCATGTTGAGTTTTATGAAGATAAGTTTGATATTATCTTTTGTTTGGGCGTGTTGTATCATAGAAGTGATCCTGTGGCAATGTTAAAGCAACTTTTTAAAGGGTTGGATAAAAAAGGAGAGGTTATACTCGATACTTTCTATATAGATGGTCAAGAGGAGCTGGCATTATGCCCAGAGTCTTCGTACTCAAAGATACCAAATATATATTTTGTACCTACCATAAAAGCATTGAAACATTGGTGTTTACGAGCAGGGTTTGATAGTTTTGAAGTTTTAGAAACCTCCAAAACAGATACAGATGAGCAGAGAAAAACCGATTGGATTGAGGGGCAGTCCTTAGAAGAATTTTTAGACCCTCAAGATATGACGAAGACTATTGAAGGTTACCCAGCTCCACAACGAGTTTATGTAAGATTAACGAAGGATAAATAATGGATGAAGAAAAAAAAGTAGATGATGATGGTAGTGTAGAGATAGAGGAATACCTTAATGAAGAAGAGATACTGATCAATACTCATGAAAAAATTGATAATGAACTTTGTGGGAGAATAGAAAAAATTGAAAAAGGTGTCTTGGATTTGAGTCTAAAAACAATACCAGAAATGCTTGCTGATGATAAAGGTCTAGTGCATAGTGGTTTTATTTTTAGTGCAGCAGATTACGCTGCAATGGTTGCTGTCAATGAGAAAAATGTTGTTTTAGTTGCAAGTAACTGTCAGTTCTTATCTCCAGTGAGGCTTGGTGATGTTGTCAATATTAAAGCAACTGTACGAAATAAAGAGGGAAGAAAAAGAAATGTAAATGTAGTTGGATATGTTTTTGATATTAAAGTCTTTGAAGGGGAATTTAAAACTGTTGTTACTGAAAGGCATGTCCTCAAACTTCATCTTGTAGATGAATGATGCCCTTATCCCCAACGCAAGGAATATTTTTGAAAAAAATGTTCACTGGAGTTGAAGAAGGGATGAGGGTAGAACTTTCATTTTGTAGCTGTCAGTAAAAAAATTCCAAAAT
>JALUXP010000076.1 GCA_027013295.1 Sulfurimonas sp. | reverse complement strand
AGTTGTTTTATCTATTTACTTGCTTAGTTTTCAATGATCTCAAACAGTTAGCGAGGCTCCTAAACATTAGGTCTCTTTGTTTGTGGATGGGAATTATAGGGAATTGTTGCTTTATTGTTTCTTAATGCAATATAGAATTAAAATATTTTCTTTATGATGTTTATTTTATTGTCTTTGTGCTAAGTGCCTCTCCATAAATAGGTACTTCTTACTTAAGTGTAGTTTAGCCTTTTTAGTAAGTGAAGAGATTGGGGCTAAGTCAAATTTGTCTAGGTCTATCCAGAGTATCTCGCCACAAATCTCTTCAACTTCATAGAGATGCACATCTAAACGGTACTTTGTGTAGGAGTGTTTAAACTTTGCTATAAGTTTATCTTCAAGTGGCTCGACTTTTGGAAGCACGAGCATATCTTTATACATATTGTCATCTGAGAGTTGTAGGGCTATCTTGCCCTCTTTGATGAGTACTCCAAAAAACAGTTCCATTGCTATGTACTCTTTTTTCTTTGTTTGCGTGTAGAGTTCGGGTTCTATTTTGCCTAGACAAGTTTCTTTGAGTGGACATGCATCACATTTTGGATTTTTAGGCAGGCAAATAAGTGAGCCCAAATCCATCAACGCAAGATTATGATGCCTTGGGTCTGTTTCATTTACAAATTTTGTAGCGTATTGCCATAGAGTTTTATCTGTTTGATTGAGGAGTGAGAAATAGCGTTTGAGTACCCTTGCAATGTTAGTGTCAACAACAGGGATACTTTGACCTAGCCCAAAACAGCAGATAGCACTCGCAGTGTATTGTCCGATACCAGAGAGTTCGAGAAGCTCAGTTTCACTTTGTGGTAACACCCCAACACACTCTTTTGCACAACTATGGAGATTTTTGGCACGCCTGTAGTAACCAAGACCACTCCATGCCGCAAAAACATCATCAAGAGGAGCATCTCTTAGTGCATCAAGGGTGGGAAACTTTTCTAAAAATTGAGGATAATACTCATCTCGAACACGACTAACTTGTGTTTGTTGAAGCATGATTTCACTAAGATATACATGGTAGAGATTTTGAGTATTTCGCCAAGGCAGGGTGTGGCGTCCATGTTGCTTATACCAATGAAGTAGTGTTTGGTGTGCCTCGTAAAATTGTTGGGTATCTTTTTGTTGCAAATTAGTAATCCTACTATAGTAGTTGTCTCTTAACAAACTCACTATAATGCCCCTCCGCAGTCTCAAGCTCTTTAGGTGTCCCACTTTGTACGAGATATCCATCATCTAGTACATGGATCAGATCAGCATTTTTAACAGTGCTGAGTCTATGAGCTATGGTGATCACTGTTTTATCTTGTAAAAATGGCTCAAGTGCACTTTGTAGTTTTGCTTCGGTATGTACATCGAGAGCTGAAGTGGATTCATCAAAGATGACAACACTCGGCTTTGCTATGAGCATCCGTGCGATGCTTAATCTCTGTCTTTGCCCTCCCGAGAGACGAATGCCATGTCGCCCGACAATGGTATCTAGTCCATCTTCCATTTGCTCTATCATATCACTAAGTTGAGCAATTTTGAGTGCATCATATATCATTATATCTGTGATAGAGGTATCCCCCATCGTGATGTTAAATCGCAGACTAGAGTTGAAGAGGATAGGCATCTGTAAGACGAGGTATATCTTTTGTCTGAGGGATTTTTTGTCAAGTTCTTCTATATCTATATTATTGTAAGTGAGTTGTCCATTATCTTTTGCATAAAAACCAGAGATCACTTGGGCTAAGGTGGTTTTACCACTTCCACTAGCCCCTATGAGGGCTATCTTGCATCCTGAACTTATCTCAAGGGAGATATTTTTCAAGATGAGTTTCTCTTTGGAGTAAGAGAAGCTTACCTCTTTTAGAGAGATGTTTATCCCCTGTGCATCTAAGGTTTTATCTCCACTTTTCTCAGTAGAGAGGGAGAGGATTTTGTTGATGCGTTCTAATGCACTCATTGCAGAGCTATAGCTGTACTGCATCGAGAGGATGTCTTGGACTGGAGTCATGATAAACCAGATGTAGCCAAACATCGCAAACATCATCCCGATGCTCAGGTCACTATAGACAACGAGAACAAGCCCAGAAGCTCGAAGAACTTCAAACATAGTAAGAAAGATGGTGTAGGAGAGTCGCTCATACGAGATGCTCTTGTAACCATAGTCGTTTGAAGTAGTTTTGACATCGCGTGCGTACTCGTTAGCTCGGTTAAAAAAGTAGGTCTCTTTGTTGGAAGCTTTTATCTGCCCAAAGAGTTCAAGAGTTTCACTCACATCCTCTTGAAATTTTTCTATCGCTTGGTTCTCGTTTTTTTTGAGATTACCGACTACTTTAGACATCTTTTTACTTAAGAGCATGATAAGTGGTTGGATGATAAGGATAAGTAAGCCTAAAATGGGATCAATCATAATCATAACTATCCCCACTCCAACAAGCGTTAAAATAGAAGAGACTAGCTTAGAGACACTTGTGATGATGAAACTATCTAGCGTGTTGACATCAGTTACAAGGTTTGAAGTGATGGCTCCACTGCCGAGAGTTTCGTACTCATCCATGGAGGTAATGCTTAGATGTTTTAAAAGCTTCTCTCGTATCATGAAGGTAACATACTTAGATATTTTTGTAAATATTTTTGTGATGATGACATTTAAAAAGTAGTAGATAAAACGAAGCAGTATCACAACAATACTCACGATAGCTATGTAGTAAAAAGGTGTTGTCTCTCCTACAAAAAAATTGATGCTCTCAACAAAAGTAGCAGGTTTATGTAGTAGCACTTCATCAACTAGCACAGGGAGCATCAGTGGTATGGGGATACTCACAAGTATAGCCAAGAGAGTGATGGCTTGACCATATATGAGACTTTTCTTTTTCTTTAAGATAAGCGTATAGACGGTTTTTAGCGTGATTTGTTCAGTGAGCATTTAGTTGTGTTTAAAATATGGTTTAAGGATATAATAAACTATATATCCCCAAAGAATTATACTACTAAAAATCTCTAAAAAGCCAACCTCCTCATGAAGATGCACTAAAGATTTTGGATCGATAGAGCTAATGTCGAAAAGATAATCCAGCCCAACTCCAAAGATGATACTTCCAACAATGATACTGCCAAGGTAGATATAGAGTGATTTTGTCCCCATCATCTTTTTGACAACGCCAATGGTGACAGTATTGGTTGCAGGACCTGCTGAGAGAAATACAAAGGCTGCTCCAGCACTTACTCCGCTGAGCATAAGTGCCGCTGCTATGGGTAGGGATGCAGTGGCACACACATACATGGGAATAGCAATAGCAATCACAATGACATAAGAGAGCCAAGAATACTCTATGAGGATATCACTGAGGTTTTTTGGTATGGCAACAGTGATAAGTGCACCTAAGAGAAGCCCCCATAAAAGTGGTTTTGCTATATCTTTTAGCAGAGTGCCAAAAGCATAGCTGTACGCTTTTTTGAGGGAAAACTTTTGTTTTGATTCAGGAGAACTAGAACAACATGAACCTGTCCCAGTCCCACAGGACTCCTCTTGTTTTTTTGGTGTAAAGGCAAAAGATGTATTGGTAGTTTTGGGTGCCGTAAATGGAGAGAAAGCTGGTTTAGGTTTTTCCTCCTCTTTATCAAAAATATTTGTAAATATCCCAGCGACCATAGCGATAACCATGGAGGTAAGCACTCTGTAAAGGGTAAATATCCATCCGAAGATACCATAAGTAGCCATGATAGAATCAATTCCAGTTATGGGTGTAGAGATGAGAAAAGAGAGTGTAGCACCCTTACTCGCGCCACTTTTTTTGATGCTCGTTGCAAGAGGGATAACACCACAGGAACATACAGGCAAAGGGATGCCAAATATGGTTGACTTGATGACAGATGAGATACTCTCTTTACCTAAGTGTTTGGTAACTAAGGTCTCAGGGACTATCTCATGAAGAATCCCTGCAAAAGCCAAACCAAAAAGGATGAAAAATGCCATAGCATTACTGAGATTGTAGAGTGCGTTGACAAATTCCAATATATATTCCAAATTTAGCCTTTTTTAATGTGTTTGAATCTTTACAGCACCACATTTACCAGCACCGCACTTCATCTTTTTACCACCACATTTCATCGTTTTTTTACCATTGCGCCCTTCACACATCTTCGTGTCCATTGACATACCCCATTTACCTTTAAAATTGCTATAGAGCCAGTTTGCAATAATCTCTCTCTCTTGTGCAGTCATCCCCTTACCAATAGCTGGCATAGTTCCAAAGCGTTTGTACGCCATTGGCATGCAGTAACCTTTATCTTGAGATGGATTTTGGATATAGTCTTTTACAAAAGCGATAAACTTCTCTTTTGAACCTGTCATCTTTTTAAGACGCATCGAAACCATAGGCATCGCAGGAGCTAGCATTCCCGCTTTTTGCATTTTCATCTGCATCTTTTTTTGCATAGCCATACGCTCTTTTGGAGTTGCATTTTGCATTTTTTTCTTCATCATTGACATTTCAGACTGTGTCATTATACCATGCATAGCATGGCAGGCTGAACATTTTGCCTTGTAAATACTTTGCCCATTCATAGCAAATGCTGAGATGCTAAGCATCATCAAAGTTATAAATATCTTCTTCATTTTCTCTTCCTTATGTTCTTGGTATATAACAGAATTGTTATATAATTTTACTTCAAAAGAGATTAGATGCAAAAAGTAGTTAAGTGCCTCTCCATAAATAACCCCATCGTCCCACATACCAAAGTCCACTTAAATGATGTATACTTTGGGTAAAATTAGATAAGGAGAGATTATGAACAATAAGAAAACAGCATTAATCACAGGTGCAAGTAGTGGGATTGGTAAGGAGCTAGCAGGGATTCATGCGGCTAAAGGTGGAGACATCATATTAGTGGCACGCAGAGGTGATAAACTAGAAGATATTAAAAGTGATCTTCAAAAGAGTTATGGCACAGATATAACAATAATATCTAAAGACCTAAGTGTAGTTGGAGCTGCACAGGAACTCTATGATGAAGTTCAAGCAAGAGGTCTTAAAGTTGACTACCTCATGAATAATGCAGGTTTTGGTTTACTAGGCAAATTTTATGAGCTTCCTTTACAAAGGCAGGTTGAGATGATAAATCTCAATATGACAGCACTTACTGAGCTAACACATCTATTTTTGCCCGAGATGCTTAAACAAAACAGTGGTAAGATATTGAACACATCATCAACTGCAAGTTTGATGCCTGGACCACTTCAAGCGGTTTATTATGCAACAAAATCTTATGTGACATTTTTTAGTAATGCTCTAGCTCAAGAACTTCATGACACAGATATTACAGTTACGAACCTTATGCCTGGAGCGACTGAGAGTGAATTTGGTGCTGCCTCAGGTATGGACAAAACCCCGTTATTTAAGAAACCAGTGAGTGCAAAAAGTGTAGCACAAGATGGATATGATGCGATGATGAGAGGTGACCTTGATGTTATTTCTGGACTTACCTTTGGACAGAAAATAATGCTAGCTATGATACCTTTTACTCCCAAAAATATACTTTTAAAAAGCGTTAGGAAGATGCAAGAGGTGTAACCATCAAGCTTAATGTATGCATTCCACCTCGGAAGTACCACAAGGGTATAGTAAGGTGGAACGAGTTAAATATTGGAAAGTGTAGTTTAGTTGTTGTTTTGGAGTGTGTTTGCTGTATGCATTCCCATCGGGGACGATGGGAACGAGTTAGTAACTAGAGTTTTAAGGTAGAACCTGTAAGCGTTACTGATGTGGTCTTGCTTGTGTAGTAAAATTTAGGGGCAGTAGTAGATGTACCATTTGCACAGAGTATATAAAAAGTTTTACTACCAGTAGCTACTGACATGATAGCTGTACTAGCACTAGGTGTTATTGATGCGCCAGCAACCTGACAATTTGATGTTCCATTTGCTATAGTCGTACTTCCAGAAGGAAAATCCGTATCTGTTGTAGTTATATTATAAGCTGCGTTCACAGATTTTTTAATAGAACCATTATTCCCATCCATCAAAGACTGAGACCATTTTGCAGGACCAACAGTTGTATTTAATGAACCAACAAAAGACTTAATAATCCCCTCTTCAGCAGAGTTTTTCACACCAAGTAGCTTTGGAACAGCAACAGATGCTAATATACCTAAAATAACGATAACAAAGATCAATTCGATCATAGTAAAACCAGCTCTTTTCATAAGAACTCCTTGTAATTTAAAAATTTGGATTACACTAGTAACCTTGTGAGCATTATCTAACATATTTGATTAAAGTATGCTTAACTTTTACTTGTGCATCACAAGGAACTGTGAATATATGTTCCTGTTATCTTTTAATTAACTATAAATATGGAACTAAAAATGCTTTGAAAGGTCAAGACATTTAAAGGAGACAAAATGGCAATATCAATTTCACGCACAGCAACACTAGCAAAAGATGCTCTAAACTTCAGAGCATCACGCCAAAAGATGATAGCGTCAAACATTGCCAATGCTGATACTCCTTATTATAGACCAAGAGATATCCGATTTGGTGAGTATTTGGCTGCTAAAAAAGCAGATATCATGAATGAACCAAAAGATAAACTTGAATTGGCACAGACGAATGGTGCACATATCCCACTTCAAAAAACCCTCTCTACCTCCAAGCCTGTAACATTTTTTAGAGATGGTCATTTAGCTAGAAACGATGGCAACTCTGTAGATATAGATGTAGAGACCACTGAGATGAGTAAAAACTCTATCATGTTTAAAGCGCTCATCGGTGCTCTTAAAAAAGACCGTATGATATTTAAAAGTGTCATTAATGCTTCAAGCAAACTAAGTTAAAATGCAAAGCATTAGTTTTCTCGCCGAAGGCGTAGCTTTAGTGATTGAAAATAACTTGGACGCGTTCAAGTTATTTGAGAAGGAATATAAAAATGAGTAATTTTTTAAATGGATTTGACATCAGCGGTTATGGTCTTTCTGCACAAAGGGCCCGTGTTAATGTCATCTCATCAAATATAGCAAATGCACAAACAACTAGAACTGATGAGGGGGGACCCTACAGAAGAAAAGAGGTTGTATTTCGTGCTATAAACTTTAATGATGAGTACAATAGAGCACTTGGAGATAAGACAAACAGTGCGAAATATCAAGACCCTTTAGATGAAGGGGAGTTTGGAAAGTTAGTAAATCCTGCTATAATGAGTGTCATAGTTGACAAGATATCTCGTGACGATAGCGAACCAAAGATGAAATTTGAGCCAAATCATCCTGATGCGGACGCAAATGGCTATGTTGCGTATCCAAATATTAATCCTGTCATAGAAATGGCCGATCTAGTAGAAGCTACAAGAAGTTACCAAGCGAATGTAGCTGCATTTCAAAGTGCAAAAGAGATGGCGAATGATTCTATTTCGTTGTTACAATAAATTTAAAAATTATGGAGATATGCTGTGAATAACTTATCAAATTTATCTGCCCTAAAAGGGACATCAACAGCTGACTTACTCAAACAAAAAAGCACCAAAGGTGCAGCATCTGCAGAGGGCTTCGCGGAGCAACTCAAAGGTGCTTTAAATGAGATGAATGAACTCCAAGTAGAAAAAGAAAATGCAGTTGCAGATCTTGCTACTGGAAAAGTTCAAGACCTGCATCAAGCTGCAATGGCTATAGGCAAAGCTGAACTCAACATGAAACTTATGCTCGAAATCCGAAACAAAGCACTCAGTGCTTACAAAGAACTAGGTAGAACTCAACTATAAACTGTGCTAAACCATAACAAAAGTAAAAAAATACTGCTACTCTTTAGCCTTTTGGTACTAGGCTTTTTAATCTTTTTGTCTGTGATGTTTCTCACTGTTGTAAAACCTCGCAATCTTCCTGCTATCTTTATTAAAAAAACATCTAAAGCGATGCGAGGCAATATAGTAAGTGCTGATGGTTTTACCATAGCATCAACTGCAAAACTCTATAAGGCTGTTGTCAACACCTACTACATTGATCCACAAAAGAAAGATCTTTTCGTACAACTTTTTTCCATATACTCTGGCATCGATGCCAAGAAAATCAAAAAAATCCTCAACAAAAGAAAAGGTGTCGTTGTACTGAGCTATACCATCTCACAAAAACGGGCACAGTATCTTAAGAAGCTTGGACTTGAGTTGAGACGCTACAAAGTTTTCATCCCAAGACTTAACTCTAAAAATGGAACAAGATCCATCCATGGTCTAAGCATCATAGAGAGTGGTGAATCTCGTGATTACCCTTACGATACACTTTTAACACCCATCCTTGGTTATACACATAAAGTTGAAGAGGATGGCTACACCAAGATAGAAGGTGTTAAAGGCTTAGAGAAAAGATTTGAAGCGGATTTAGATGCAAGAGTCGATGCACTCTCTCAAGGAAAACGAGATGTAAACTCCTATATCATACTTAACAAAGAGAGTTTCACAAAACAACAACTCAATGGGCTTGATCTAAAAATAAATATCCCCGTAAGCTTACAGATTAGAGTAGAAAAGATGCTAGATTTTATGAAAAAAAAGCTAGATGCAAAAGAGGTAATGGTCTGTGTGATGGACTCTACAAACGGTAAAGTGCTTGCCCTTGCTAGTTCAAATCGTTATACTCCAAAGGCGATTAAAAAAAGTGATTATTCCTCTTTAAATTCTAGTATGGTTGAGTATAGTTTTGAGCCAGGGAGTGTTATGAAAACCATCACTTTTGCCCTGCTTTTAGACAAGGGAAAGGTCAACCCTTACGATCTAGTCAATGGTCATAATGGTCGCTATAAGATAGGAAAAAAAACTATCACAGATGAACATAAATTTGACTGGCTCTCTGCTGAAAATGTGATAGTACACTCTTCAAATATAGGTATAGCTCAACTCTCCCAAAAGCTCACAGGCATAGAGTTTAGCACAGGTTTGAGAAAGTTTGGGTTTGGAACTACTTCTACCCCTGACTTAGTCTATGAAAAACTAGGTTATGTCCCAAATGCTATGCGTCTTAATAAAGAGATCTATAAAGCAACCTGTGCCTATGGTTATGGGATACGCGTCAATCTTATGCAACTCATCCGTGCATATAGTGTCTTTAACAATAATGGAAAGATGAGTACGCCTCAAATCATAGACTCCTTCATAGATGAGTACGCAAGAGAGATCAAGATACCACCCTATGAGCAGTTTCAAATCATCAAACCGTCTACTGCACAAAGGATTAAAAAAATTCTCATAAAAACAGTCAATAAGGGTACTGGAGTCAAAGCAATCACTGCAGGGTTGACTATAGGAGGCAAGACAGGAACTGCCCATAAGGTAGAAAATGGGAAATATGTCCAAAAGTACAATACGGCATTTGTGGGTTTTGCTGATGACAAGACTCATAAATACACCATAGGTGTTGTAGTTATTGAGCCTCACAAGAGCCAGTTTGCAGCACAAACTGCCGTACCTGTCTTTAAAAAAACAGTCGATATCTTAGTAAATGAGAGTTTCTTAAAGCCAAATATTGTCGAGTAAGCGAGTTGTCCCCACTTTAACCTCAACAAGGATGATGCTCTTACCAATAATCACTTCAGGCATCTTCTCAAATTCACGACTAAGTATCTCAACATAGTAGATTTCTAAAGGTGCTAAAAACTCTCTCATCGCTTCTGTAATGGTTGCAACATCCAAGATGCCCCTACTTATCATAGAACTCGCTAGATTTAAACTACGAGAAACACTCAAAGCATCTTCTCTCTCATCTGCACAGAGATATATATTTCTACTACTCATAGCTAGTCCATCATTTTCCCGTACAGTATCAACAGCTATGATCTCTACATCCATAAAAAGTTGTTTTACCATAAGCTCAATAAGCATCAATTGTTGTGCATCTTTTTTTCCAAAATAAGCCTTACTTGGATTTACAATATGCAGGAGTTTCATCACTATACTCAATACCCCATTAAAATGCGATGGACGAGTAAAACCCTCTAGTATATAACCTCTTATTTTTGGAGCAAGTAGACTTACTTCATCTTCACCGTAGATATCTTTTGCGTGTGGATAAAATAAAACATCAACACCACTCATCTCACATATCTTTTTATCTCTAAGTTCATCACTTGGATACTTCGAGAGGTCTTCACCTTTTGCAAATTGTGTAGGATTTACAAATATAGAAACAACCACAAATTCATTGGACTTTTTTGCCTCTTGTATCAAAGAGAGATGTCCCTCATGTAAAGCACCCATCGTTGGTACAAAACCAATAGGTTTGTCGATAGATCTTAAGTGAGTTTTTAATTCTAATGGGGTTGAGATAATCTTCATTGTTATACCTATTGTGTTATAATTGTGCAATTATACAATATAAATAATGGGACACAATGGACAATTACGAATACACCGAACTTTTAAAAACTCTTAGTACAAAAATGGACAATATTACAGGTGTAGTTCAGCCTGATGCACTACAAAACAGACTCCAAGAGATTGGTGAGCTTGAAAATTCTCAAGAGTTTTGGGAAGATGCATCGCACGCGGCAGTAATACAAAAAGAAAAAACACAACTTGAAAGAAAATTAGCAAAGTACGATGTAGCTAAAGAGGCGATAGATGATGCAAAAGATCTTTACGAGATGGCAAAAGAGGAAAACGATGATGAGTCCATAGAATCTCTTTATAAAGATGCTCCTACTCTTGAGAGTTCCATCCAGCAGATGGAACTAGAGGTCTTACTAAGTGGTGAGACAGACGCTAACAATGCCATCCTTTCTATCCACCCAGGTGCTGGAGGAACAGAGTCTCAAGACTGGGCACAGATGCTCCTTCGTATGTACAAACGCTGGGCTGAGCGACGAGGCTTTAGTGTAGAGGTGCTTGATTATCAAGTGGGTGATGAAGCGGGCATAAAGGATGCTTCCATCCTTATCAAAGGGGAAAATGCCTATGGATATCTCAAAGTAGAAAATGGCATCCATAGACTTGTACGCATCTCCCCTTTTGACTCCAATGCAAAAAGACACACCTCTTTTAGCTCCGTCATGGTCTCCCCAGAGATAGATGAAAACATAGATATTGTCATAGAAGACAAGGATATTCGCATAGATACCTATAGAGCTTCTGGTGCTGGTGGACAACATGTCAACAAAACTGAATCAGCTATCCGCTTAACCCATATAGAAACAGGGGTAGTTGTCCAATGCCAAAACGATAGAAGCCAACATAGAAATAAAGACACGGCAATGAAAATGCTCAAGTCTCGTTTATATGAGCTAGAGCTTGAAGCACAAAAAGCAAAAGAAGCAGGAGTCGCTAAAAGTGAAATAGGCTGGGGGCATCAGATCCGTTCTTATGTTATGCAACCCTACCAACAGGTCAAAGATACACGATCAAACATCCCCTACTCCAATGTATCTGCCATACTTGATGGGGATATAGATGAACTGATAGAGGGTGTGTTGATTTCACTTAAATCCTAAACTACTCAAGTCTTTATTTTGCCTTAAGCTTCACAGGATCTTAAAATAGAGTCAAGGGTACTTTTAATCTTTCTTCTTAACAAAACTATACCCTAAAAATCCTGCTCCAAACACCATAAACAAGATGAGTAGATACTGCATCTGCTTAGCTTGAGTGTCTTTATATGATTGCATGATAGGTGAATGGGAAGATTTCACCTTAGATGCACTTGAACTTCCAGAAGCTATTCTTGCCTCTATCCGTGCTATACTTCTTTGTGCTTTTTCATTTTCACTCAAACCCTCTTTGGGTGTTGTCCAAAAAAACATTGCAAATGCCACAACAAACATCAATGCACCTAAAGATCTAAAAATTATAGTTTGATGCTTTATAAAAATCTCTTTCATAATCTACTTTCTCTTACTTATTTTTTATACAAATTATGTCAAAATCACGATATGAATATACTTAAAGAGTTTAGATTAAACGATAAATGCTCCTATCTCGACAACAAAGAACAGACTATGCACTATAAAATCATAGAAGACTGTGATGCACAAGAAACACAGGCTTATATTGAACGGGGCTTTAGAAGATTTGGTAAGACCTATTTTCGTCCTATTTGCCAAGGTTGCAATGAATGTCAAAGCATCAAGATAGATGTTGCTAATTTTAAATTTTCAAAATCTGCTAGACGCATTTTAAAAAAAGGCACATTTATAACCTCAATAATCCAAAAACCAAGTCTCACTCAAGAGCATATAAAACTCTTTGAAAAATATCATCTTTATATGCAAGACTTAAAAGGCTGGAGCTATACACCAACTGCACCAGAAAACTACTATAACTCTTTTGTGAGTGGGCATGGAGATTTTGGTTATGAAGTACTCTACTTTGATGAGGAAAAGCTTATAGGTGTAGATCTCATAGACATACTTGACGATGGCATCTCATCAATCTATTTTTATTATGACCCTGATTATATGAAGTATTCCCTAGGTAAACTCTCACTTTACCAACAAATCAAATATGCCAAAGTCGCTGAGAAAGATTGGATTTATTTAGGCTACTATGTGCAAGATTGTCCATCTCTGTCTTACAAATCTCAATACAAGCCCTATCTCACACTCGAAGGAAATCCATCAATGAGCGAAGATTTTAGTTGGAGGTAGATTCCAACTCTTTTTTTTGAACTTTACGAATATTTACTTTTTTATTGATAAGTTCTGCTTCTAAAGCTCTGTAAAGTGCCTCTTGCTTTTTCTTATCTTTTTGGCGGATTCTTTTTATCTTTGCATCTTGAATCTCTTTTTTACTGAGACAATGATAAACTTTTTTCTTTTTCTTTTTGGATTTTGATTTATATCCATTAACAATCATACTCAAAATATCTCCATACTCTTCTATCTCATCTTCATGTGCATAATAATATTTTCTGATATCTTTTTCATATCTCTTTACATCTACTAAGCCAGAGTCAACACTATGTACAAAAAGTTTATTATCTTCATTTTTCAATGCATGTTTAAAGTTACGCCTTACCTCTTGTACAAAAAAATCATTGGTTTTAGAAAGTTTTCTAAGCTTTGCAAGATACTCAGATTTTGAGATACTTGCATCCCCCTCTTCTATCTTATAGCCCATAGCCTTTGTTTCTTTGACCTCTTGAACATAAGGAAGGATCTCATCAAGATAGACTTGGAATTCTTGGAGTTTTTTGAGACTTTGTATCTTTTTAACATTATTATAGATTGTATCACCAAGGACAGCATATACAACTGGATTTTGGGTAACATTGTCTGTTTTTGAGTAAAGGTTGGTTAGAAGGAGTAGGATAAATAATAGTTTGTACATCTGATCTCATATTTTTTCGAGATTATAACGAAAATATTGAAAATACAAGGTAAAAGTAAAAGCTATCGGGAAAATCCGATAGCTAAAAGAGTCAAGGACTAGCCGTTTCTCTTTTTCTGAATCTCTTCAGATACATTTTTTGGAACTTCAGCATAGTGATCGAACTCCATAGAGTAAGTAGCACGACCCTGAGTAGATGAACGAAGGTCAGTTGAATAACCAAACATTTCAGATAATGGAACATGTGCATCAATGATTTTGTTTCCACTTCTGTCACCCATAGAGTTTACTTGACCACGACGACGGTTAAGGTCACCGATAACATCACCCATATACTCTTCAGGAACTTCAACTTCAACTTTCATCATTGGCTCTAAGATAGAAGGGTTTGCTTTACGACAACCCTCTTTAAATGCCATAGATGCAGCAAGTTTAAATGCCATCTCATTTGAATCCACATCATGGTATGAACCATCATATAATGTGATTTCAATATCTTCCATAGGGTAACCAGCAAGAACACCAGCTCCCATAGTCTCAGCACAACCTTTTTCAACTGCAGGAATGTATTCTTTTGGAATAGCTCCACCTTTGATCTCGTTGTTAAATACGAAACCAGTATCAGGCTCACCTGGTTTGATTTTGATGTAAACATGACCAAATTGACCACGACCACCAGATTGTTTAGCATATTTGTACTCTTGACTTACTTCATCTTTGATAGACTCTCTGTAAGAAACCTGAGGAGCACCAACTTCAGCTTCAACTTTAAATTCTCTTTTCATTCTATCTACAAGAATTTCAAGGTGTAATTCACCCATTCCTGAGATAATAGTTTGTCCAGTTTCATCATCAGTATGCACTCTAAAAGAAGGATCTTCAGCAGCTAGTTTTGCTAGTGCCATACCCATTTTTTCTTGGTCAGCTTTCGTTTTAGGCTCAACAGCAACAGAGATAACTGGTTCTGGGAAGTCCATACGCTCTAGAACAACTTTTTCATCAGGTGAACACAAAGTATCACCAGTAGTTGTTGATTTGAGTCCAACAACTGCACCGATTTCACCAGCATAAATCTCTTTAACTTCTTCACGCTTGATAGCATGCATCTTAACGATACGCCCTATACGCTCTTTCTTATCTTTTGTAGTATTGTGAACATAAGAGCCTGACTCTAATGAACCACGATATACACGGATAAATGTAAGAACACCAACAAATGGGTCTGTCATGATTTTAAATGCTAATGCCGCAAAAGCACCATCATCAGTTGAAGGTACAGCTACCTCAACATCTTCATCATCCATCATAGTACCCATAATAGCTTCTGACTCAAGTGGTGAAGGCAAGTAATCTACAACAGCATCAAGTAAAGTCTGAACACCCTTGTTTTTAAATGCAGTACCTGGTGTCATAGGGACAACAGCCATACCAATAGTTGCAGATTTGATAGCAGCTTTAATCTCCTCTTGGGAAATCTCTTCACCCTCTAAGAATTTTTCAGCAAACTCTTCATTACCATCAACTTCAGAAAGAGTCTCAAGCATTTTCTCTCTGTACTCATCAGAAATCTCTTGTAAGTCAGCACGAATATCTTGCTCATGATAAGCAGAACCCATCTCAGCATCTTCATCCCAAACTATCTCTTTCATTTTTACTAAGTCAACTACACCTTCAAACTTCTCTTCAGCACCAATAGGGAGTTGAAAAGGCATTGGATTACCTTTGAGACGGTCACGAATTTGACGCTCAACTTCATAAAAGTCTGCACCAGTTCTATCCATCTTGTTCACAAAAACAATAGAAGGAACTTTATAACGGTTTCTTTGTCTCCAAACTGTCTCAGATTGTGGTTGAACCCCACCAACTGCACAGAAAACAGAAACAGCACCATCAAGAACACGCATAGAACGCTCAACTTCAATAGTAAAGTCAACATGCCCCGGAGTATCTATAATGTTTATCTGCTTACCAGCCCACTCACATGTAGTAGCAGCTGAGGTAATGGTAATACCACGCTCTTGTTCTTGTTCCATCCAGTCCATAGTTGCAGCACCATCATGTACTTCACCTATCTTATGTTCAACACCAGTATAGAATAAAATTCTTTCTGTTGTTGTTGTTTTCCCTGCATCAATGTGTGCAGCAATACCGATGTTTCTTACATCTTTTAAATCATGTGATCTTGCCATATTATAGTACCTTCATTTTGTTTTGAGAGATAACCTCTTTTATAAATTTTTTTTACTTATAAAAGAGGTCTTAAAAAGTGAAACTAACCCGAAGGTTAGTATAACTTAAAAAAATGCGTATATCTTACCAACGGTAATGAGCAAATGCTTTATTCGCTTCTGCCATTCTGTATGTATCTTCTTTTTTCTTAAACGCTGAACCTTTGTCAGTTGCAGCTTCCATGAACTCATTTGCCAATCTCTCAGCCATAGTTCTTTCATTTCTCTTACGAGCAGCGTCAATTAACCATCTAATAGCTAAAGACTGTTGACGAACTGGGCGTACTTCTACTGGAACTTGATAAGTAGCACCACCAACACGGCGACTTTTTACTTCTATAATAGGTTTGATGTTGTCAATAGCTTCATTAAATGTATCTATACCTGTTTTTTCGCCTCTTGAAGAGATGATATCCATAGCACTATAGATAATTTTTTCTGCAGTTGATTTTTTACCATCAAGCATTACTTTGTTTATAAATTTCGTCAGTATTTTGCTTCCATAAACTGGATCTGGCATAACTGGACGAACGGGAGCTTTTCTTCTTCTCATTGTTTTTCCTTCAATATATTATTATATTTACTCAGAGATTATATGTTCTCTGTCATCGCTTCTTAACCTTATGGTTAATACTCAATGTTTATCAACTCTCATACACTTATGAAACTAGTACCCAAAGGCATGATATTTCATGAGCCCTCTGCTGAAGAGAACCTAGTGTTAACGCAGTGAAACGGACTTGTTCGTTTCGCGTATTTAATTAATTGCGGTTCCTGAAAAGTAATTTATTACTTTTTAGGTCTTTTAGTTCCGTATTTTGATCTAGCAACAGTTCTGTCACTAACACCAGCAGTATCTAAAGCACCACGAACGATGTGATATTTAACACCTGGTAAATCTTTTACACGACCACCACGAACTAGAACTATCGAGTGTTCTTGAAGGTTATGACCCTCTCCACCGATATATGAAATAACTTCAAAACCTGAAGTTAAACGAACTTTTGCAACTTTTCTCAAAGCTGAATTTGGTTTTTTTGGTGTAGTTGTGTAAACACGAGTACAAACACCACGACGCTGAGGGCAAGATAATAAAGCAGCCGATTTTGACTTCTTTACAACGCGCTTACGCTCTTTGCGTATCAATTGATTAATTGTAGGCATACAATTCCTTTACTTAAATTTTTCCAGTAGAATAGTAACACTATAGATTCAAATATTGAGCAAAGCCCGATATTTTAAATCACAGGGTTATAAACGCGCAATAATAGCAAAAATCTATTTAAAAAAAGATTAATCTTGCACTACACTCCATACAAAAAATAAAAGGGCACTCAAAAAAGCACTTAAAAGGGCATAAGGAAGCTGTGTTTTTACATGTTGGACAACTTCGCACTCTGCTGCTAAGGAGGAGATGATGGTTGTATCTGAGATGGGTGAGCTATGGTCACCAAAAATAGCACCTGAGATCACTGCACCCATCACTAAAGGTATATCAGCCCCCATGGTATAAGCCATAGGCACTGCAATGGGGATCATAATACTAAAGGTACCCCATGATGTCCCTGTCGAAAATGCCATAATAGCACTGAGGATAAAGATAAGTGATGCTAAAAAATATATATCTATATTTGCACTTGCATAAGTTGCTAAATATTGTGCAGTATGGAGTTCGCCTGTCACCTCGCCAATACCAAAAGCAAACAGGAGTATTAATGATACCCCGAACAGATGCTTAGCCCCACGATAAGATACTTGCAAATATTTTTTCATACTCATGACACCTTGCCAAAGATAATAAATAAGCATAAAACCTAAAGTGCCAAGCATGGTATAAAATATAGAACTCGAACCGCTCCCTTTGAGTATATCTCCATCACCTGTTATGTACAAAAAAGTAAACACCAACAGTATCATTGAGACTATAGGCAGTATCATAAGATATTTTGAAGCTCTTAATTCACATTTAAGTGCCTCATCAAATGGATGAAATTTTGCGTTTTTCATAGGACCTATATCTATATCAAACCAAATACTTACAAAAACAACTACCAAAGTGATCATGGCATAAAAATTATACAAAAGGGTATCAAGGAGGATATCAACACTATTTCCTTCTATATATCCCAAAGAGACCTGTGCAGAGATAAGTCCTAAAAGTAAGGCACCATAACCATTAAATACAATGAGTGAACTAATAGGAGCTGCCGTAGAATCGCACACAAAAGCTAATTTTGCATTAGAGATTCCGTACTCCTCACAAAAGGGTTTACCTACTGCACCCGAAATAAGTGCTGTAATAGATGATTCAACAAATATTATGACACCTAAAACATAACTCAAAAGAAGTGCGGAACGCTTAGAGTGGACAAGTTTTTTTTGATTTTGAACATACTCTATAAAACCACCTACCCCACCAGATGCTTCGATGAGTGCCATGATAGAACCGACAAGTATGGCAAAAGCTAAAGTTTGGAGTATCCATGGGGTCGTTAATAGTTTTTTAAAAAGTTCAAGTATGGCTAAAGAGCTCTCCATCACGGCAAAATCATGAACAACAAAAAGACCCAAAACAATCCCACCAAAGAGAGATAAGATAACATTACGCGTCAATAATGCTAAAACAATAGCTAAAATGGAGGGAACTAAAGAGAGAGCAGAGGGTTCTATGGCTAGAACTCAATCTCTAAGAGGGCTAAACCATTACGACCAAATTTTTCACGGTAAAGCTCACACTTTTTTTCCTTTTTTTGAATAAAACCTAGTTTCTTATACAACAACATCGCTTCAAGAGAACCTATCTCTACAATACTTTGAGCGATAGTATAACCTTTGAGTCTAGCACTAAGCAGAGACTTTGTCATCAATGCTTTTAAGATACCAACATCTAAAAATCCATCAACTTCTTCCATAAAGTCAAAGATGAGCGTACGATTATTTTGTTCAAAGTCACATTGAAGGAGCATACTCTCATACTTTGTGATATTATCTCCACACTCTATCTCACTAAGTGCATCAACAAAGGATTGCTTTGTTGCAATTCTAGGTTCATAACTACACAAAGTTCCTACACTTTTTGCATCTATCTCAGCAATTAAAAAATTACTAAAATGGCAATAACTTTTTGCTTGTGTCACTGTCAACTTTGCAAGTTTTGCTAAAATGTCTGCATCAGAATTTACATTGAGTATAAAATCAAATATCCCAATTTTTTTCTCAGCTCGAGAACTTTGTAAAATCATCTGTGCTAAAAACTTTGCGTCAGCTTCGCTGGCTTTTCTAATTTTAATACTCATAATATTTTTCCGTGGTATTTAATCTCTTTCATATTTTAGTAATAGTAACATATCTTATGCTAAAAACATTCTTAATTACCATAAATTTACAAATCTTTTTATATGCTACTAACCAAATAGTTTTAGTTGTAAACGAGAAAGAGAACTCTAGCAAGGCTATTTTACGCTGTTTTGAGGGAAATAAACAAATATTTAAAGATATTGATGTCAATCTAGGTAAATATGGTTTGGCTTGGGGAATTTCAGACATTTCTCTTTCTCATGACAAAAATGAACCTCAAAAACGAGAAGGCGATAAAAAAGCACCCCTTGGAATTTTCCATCTCACTTCTGTTTTTGGATATGCCCCAACAGTAAAAACAAAGATGCCTTACATCCATGCTACAAAAGATCTCATCTGCGTTGATACTTCGACACATAAAAACTACAATCAAATCATAACTATGCCAACAAAAAAACCAAAAAGTTTTGAGTATATGAGAAGAGATGATGCACAATATCAACTCGGCATAGTGGTTGAACATAACAAACAGCAACAACCACTAGGAGGCTCTTGCATATTTTTACATGTACAAAAAAAGCCAGATGCACCAACAGCAGGATGCACTTCAATGAGATATGAAGATATAAAAAAAATAGTTGGATGGCTAGATAAAGAAAAAAATCCAATACTCATACAAGTGCCTAAAAAATATTTAGATGCAGTACAAAAGTTATACCCAGAGTTAAGTATGTCTCCATAAATCACCCCAATTTCAGAGGCTTTGCAGACATAGTTTCTAATTTATACTATTTTGATGCATTTATTGTCAGTTGATAATTTTTGTACATATAATAAAAAGTACCTACTAAATAAATAAACCATCCTAAAATTGGAATCAACGCTAAAAGTGTAATTAGCAAGTGCATTGCTGTTGGAACAATAACACTACCAATAGGTTGTTTTGCAAGAAATACTCTTGAAATAAATGTACCTATAAAGCTAAGAAAAAATGTGATTCCCACTGATATTAATCCAAGTAATATACCTGTATTCTCTGCAACTTGATCTTCAATTACATAAATATCTTTTGCATTACCATCATTATCAGTTGTAAAATCAACCTTTAAATCTTTTTGTGCATGAGTGTTTTCTTTAAAATCTTCTACACTAAATGAGTACCTTAAACCATTGTCTCCTGAGATACTACCTGTTTCTCCATCAAACCCCAATACTTTACCAGTCATAATTTTCCTTAAAATTAAAATTTACCAATCTTCCTCAAAATAGACATATTTAAAATTACAATCTTAGATACAACTCTTTATTTAAGTGCCTCTCCATAAATAAGTTGTAGTTTTTCTTTCCTTGTGAGTTGTTTAATAGCGTATTCCCTTTGCATTGCATCTATCTTGTCGAGGCGATTTTCATAGTATGCTAAGGAGACAGGTCGCCTTGTTTTGGTGTATTTTGCACCCTTGTCAGATGAGTTATGCTCCTCTAGTCGTCTTTCAAGGTCAGTCGTTACCCCAGTATAGAGTGAGTCATCAGAGCATCTTAGCACATAAGTTTTCCAAGGACTTATAGGGGTTACAAAGGTGTCAACACCATCTACTTGATAAAAATGAGCACTATTGTTTTGACAATAGTATATTGAATACGCGCAAGTAATAGCATCAAGCTGGTCTTCATACTTTTTGAGTTTTTGCCCTTTAAGTGTTGCTATATCTTCTTTAAGTATCTGATGAGGGCTAACAACTTTCTGAAGATATTTTTGATAGATACCAAGTTGTTCTTTTATGAAAAGGGTATTACGCCCTTTTTTTCTTTTATAAGGGAGTATTTTATGATTGTTCCAAAGCATCGCAATAGTTGCATGGGTATAGACTTCAAAGATCACTTTTTGAGATGTGTAATCTCTCTTGAAACCTTGTGCCTCTAAACGGTAAAAGAGTTCTTGAGTTCTCATGGTTGGTGAGTATTTTTGAAGTATCTTTCTGTTTGCTGGGAGCATAGAGATTTTATAATGTGCAAAATCTTTGTTAAACTTTTTTTCTACCTCTCGGTTTCCTGTTTCATTTGGGATTACTAAGGGAGCATCCACTCCTACGAAGACCTGATGCTCTGCATATTTATCTATCTCATCCACCATAGTCTCTATAGATTGTATAAGTTTACTATTGAGTATTTTAAGTTTGGAGTTTTTTTTTGAGCCAGAGAGTTCTAAGACACAAAAGCCCGAGAGATTTTTTTCTCCCCAAGCCAAGTCTATGCCTATGAAAATTTTACTCAAAATGCACAAAAGCCTTTGGCTCTGGTGAGGTAAACTCCATATCTAAGAGTCTTACCTTGTAAGCATGAAGCATCACCCTTTTTGCTCTGCGTCCACCATATTGCTCATCACCAACTATGGGATGGTCTATATAACGCAAATGGGTACGGATCTGATGGGTGCGTCCATGGTGGATGATACATTTCACTTTTGTTTTATTGGCACTCACTATATCAGGAAAAACCTCTGTTCTTGCAGGTTTTCCCTTTTGTGAGACATTGGATGTTGCACGATTATTTTTCTTTGTCGTGAGTATTGGTTTGTCGATATCTTGAGGTTCACTCACGATGCCCTCAACCCAAGCGATGTACTCTTTGTAAACATTGTCTTTTTTAAACTCTTTGATAGCTTTTTGACGAAAGTCTTCATCTTTTACTAGCATCAAGACACCACTCGTTTCACGGTCAAGCCTGTGAAGTAGTTGTGCATCTTTAAACATGCGTTCTATCTCATCTGAGTTTACATAAGCTGGTTTATCAACTACTAACAAGTCATCATTTTCAAAGATAATTTTTGGTTTTTCTATCTTTATAACACGAAATGATGTTTTTTCATCTATCTCTCCTCGTGCTATCATCACTTTTTTGTTTCCAACATACACAAGTCCACGGTCTATCATTGACTTTGCTTGAGAATTTGAAATCCCCTCTTGCAATGCTACAAGCTTATAAGCTTTTTCTTTTGACATATTGTCTCCTAAACTATACTTTTTATTTTATTTATCACAACATCTAAGTTGATTGTTTCTTCCACCATTGATGGTGGTAACTGTTTTGATGCACTCAAGGCATCTGCAATCTCATTTGGTTCTACATACTGCACATGATGCACATACTTAAAAAGCTCTTTTTGATGAAAAAAATGTTTCCCTGTAATGATCTTACATCCAAAAAAGGCTGGTTCGAGAGGATTGTGTCCACCAACATCATCCTTAAATGCACCACCTAAAATCGCTATATCACTGATGGCATAGATATTGTTAAGCTCACCCATAGCGTCTATGAGTATCATGTCTGAGCTAAAAGAGTTCTCTTGTGAAAATTTAGAGAGACTTAAAGAGTTTTTCTCTGCGTATTGCTTCATAAGCATATAGACACTTTCAAACCGCTCAGGATGTCTTGGCACTATGATAAGTTTTGAGGGATGCTCTTTAGCATAATTCACAAAAGCTTCTAAGATACTCATCTCTTCACCTTCATGAGTGCTTCCAGCAACTATGGTCTCAACATCTAACCTCTCATACTCTTTTGTCTTTTTTATCTCACCTGCTAATTTTATATTGCCTATCACTTTTATATTTCTAGCCCCTAGTGCTAAAAAACGGTTTTTATCTGCATCACTTTGTGCGTAAATTGTATCTACCTGTGAGAGCATCTTGGCATAAAACCATGCAAGTTGTAGATACTTCTTTGCACTTCTCTCAGAGATCCGAGCATTAAGTAAGATAACTTTCGTTCCTCTACTCGCAGCAATCACAAAAAGCATGTACCAAAACTCTGCTTCTAAAACAACTAAAACTTTTTGCTTTTTTATCCAAAATGGCAAGAACATCTCATAAGGAAGGTAACGAACCTCTGCATCATACTTCTTAGCCTCGGCTTGTCCTGTATGGGTAATGGTTGTTATCTTAATATCTTCATTTTTCAAGAGATGCAGTATGGGCTTTAAAGCTCTTGCTTCACCGAGTGAACATACATGAAACCAAACACCATTTTCACTCTTAAATTTTTTATTGTGAAAAAGAAAAAAACGCGAAGGAAGAGACTCATGGTATTTTTTTTTCAATGAAAGAAGTATCAAAAGTGGTAATGCTACAACATAGAGCACTACACTTAAGATGAAGTATAAAATCCTAAAAGGCAACTGAGTCCTACTCTTGGCTCTCTTGTTGGATATAGAGAATACGACCACAATGTGGACAGTTTGTAATATCTTCTGCTCTGACTACATCTGCATAGATTTTATCGCTGATTATCATATTACATCCCATACAAGCTTGTTCTTCTACAGGTACAACTGTTGTATTTTTAGCCCAACGACGAATCTTTTGATAAAAAGCTAAACCTTTTTGATTGACTGTTGCAAGTAATTTCTCTTTTTTTACAAAAACTTCTTGTCTTACATTGTTGATAACTGTTAACTTTTCATCTACATCAGCTTTTACTTTTTCAAGATTAGCATCTAGCTCTACTAAAGATTCTTTAGCTGCTTCAACTTGTTCTTTTTTAAGTTCGATGATTTTTTCGAGTCTTGCAATCTCTTCATTTGCAAATGTAACTTGCTCTTTTGCAATCTCTTCTTCAAGTTGAAGTGATTTCATCTCTCGTTCAGTTTTTATATCTTTAGATTTTTTAGAATTATCTTCCAATTTTTGAGAAAGTTCTCCAAGATGAAGTTCATTTTTATGTTTTTTTAGCTCTTCATCTTTAATCTCATTTGTGATATTTTCTATATCTGAATCAATACTATTTTTCTTTGCTAGTGCTGCTTCATAACTAGCATTTGCCTCTTCTATCTGAGGTTCAAATGCATCTATCTCTTTATCTACTTGAGATAGGTCAATAAGTTGTTTTAAGTGCGGGTTCATTCATCTCCTTTGGACTTATGTATACTTGAAAGGGTTTTTTGATGTTGCAATTATAGCTTCTAAACCTAAAATTTTCAAATGTTTATGCAAAATCTCGCTAAAATAGTGCTCACTTTCAAAATGTCCTATCTCAATAAGTGACAGATTGATAGTTTTCGCAGCCATCGCATCATGGTACTTCAAATCACCAGTAAGAAAGCACTCAGCGACTATAGAGCCTATTTGGGAAGACCCAGAACCAGTTGTTATGGCTGCAGTTTTTACAAAATCATGACACTGCACACTTTTTGTAAATTTTAAAGATAATTTTGTTTGAATATTTTTCGCAAAATCATCGAAATCTTGATTTACTTCAATATAGTTAACAAAACCCTCTTTTTTTATGATTTCATATCCTAAGACCTCTTTTGTTACATAATCATTAAGATGAGTGATATCAAAATTTGTATGCATTGCTATATTTGCAATATTTTTTTGTACCATTTTTTGTAATAATTTTGCAGGATATGTATCAAAATCTAATGCTTTCAATCCACTAAAGATGAGAGGATGATGTGTAATGAGCAGAGTATGTTCTTCTAGTGCATCAAGGAGCTCTTCATCTATGTCTATACTCAGTACAATTTTGTTGATCTCTTGAGACATCATACCCACTTGAAGTCCAGAATTGTCCCATTTTTCTTGAAGATTAAAGGGGGAAAGTTCATTGAGTTTAGCATAAATATCTTTGACTAACATCACTTTGCCTTTAATCTTTGTAACTCTAATTTAGCCTCTTGGAACTCAGGGTTTAACTCTATCGCTTTTGTGTACATATCCATAGCTACATCCTCATTACCCATATCACACAACAAATTTGCATAATTATAGTATGTAATAGGGTTTGTATCATCAATCTCAAGCGAATCATTTAAATGCATTTTAGCAGACGCAAATTCTTTTTGGGATCTATATACTGAAGCCAAAGAATTTTGCACAACTGTATCATTTTTATCTATATCTAAAGAGCGTTTATAATACCCAATAGCAGACATAGCATCACCAGCACTTGCACTAATAAAACCAAGCTTAAAAAGTATCTCTACATTGTGAGGAGCTTTTACATCAGCTTCAATTAAAAAGCTGAGTGCTTTTTTGGCATCACCCTCACCAAAGGCTTCATCTGCTTTTTGCACTAACTCTTCAGCAGAGAATGATGAAAATGTATTGGACTGTAGTTCAGGAGTATCTCTCTTGTGAGAATTATTGTCTCGAGAATCTCTTGGTGCGTCTTTTGGGTCTTGGAGCGTTTGTATATGCTCATATATTTTAAATGCGAAGTAAGCGGAGCCACCAAGCATCATCAGTTGTAATAAAGTCAAATCAATCCTTTAATATATTTTTGTTAAGTAAGTCAATAAGTTGGAGCGGATCCACTTGAATACCACCAACTCGGGCAGAAAAATGAAGATGCGGTCCAGTTACTCTTCCACTCACTCCAGAGAGACCTATACGCTGATTTTTCTTCACATGTTCTCCCACTCTAACATCAAACTTACTCATGTGGTAGTAGCAACTATACACACCTTGTCCATGGTCTATTATGACTGAACCGCCAGAGTAAAATCTATCTTTTACTAAAACAACAACACCATCATTTGTTGCAACCAAAGGTGTACCAACTTTTGCACGAAAATCAGTACCGCTATGATAGCCTTTTAAGGTATTGTTGTAAACTCTTGCCTTGCCAAATAAGCTTGTTATCTTGGAGTGCAAAGGCATAATAAACTTAGATTTGAGATAATTTTTCTCACTTATGGTTGTGTAGATCTCATTTGCTTCTTTGTACTCTTTGGCAGCTCTTTTTTTATCTTTTTTAGAGAGTTGTACTTTGGATTTTTGTACCTGAATCTTCTCTTTTGCATATCCCCCATCAATCACTTCCAAGTTGATCGTCTGCGTTTTTTCTTTCCCATAATCCCTATAATGAACAATAGCTACCACTTTTTTTGGTTTAGCATAGTAGCTTATAGGGAGGAGTACCCTGTTGTCAAAAACTTTAAATTTCCAACCGAGCAACTCTACATTTTCGTACGCTCTGTTAATATTATGTTTAAACTGAAGCAGTGCTGTTTTTCCATTGGCAATTTTGTTTGAAGATATCTCATAATTAAGTGCAAAAAGGGATTGGATCAAAACAAGTATTAAAAATAGTAGACGCATCAATAGTCTTTCATCGCACGGTCAATATCTCGCTTCATATCTTTTTGTTTTAAGTCATGTCGCTTATCATGAAGTTGTTTACCTTTAGCAATGGCAATCTGAACTTTTACAAGGTTTCTTGAATTGAAGTAAAGTTGCAAGGGAACGATGGTATAACCATCACGCTCAACAGCTTTTTGCATCTGCTGTATCTGTTTTTTATGTAAAAGCAGTTTACGACTTCCTCTCTCCTCGTGTCCATAAAAATGATGCGTTGTCTCAAGACGACCTATATGCATATTAAAAAGCACAGCTTCGCCATCATCGATGCGAATAAAGCTATCTTTGAGGTTTACACGCCTTGCACGGATGCCTTTTACTTCACCACCACTTAGAACTAAACCAGCTTCAAACTTCTCTTCTATAAAATAATCATGATATGCTTTTTTATTTTTTGCGTATGGTTCACCCACTTGACATTACTCCCTCTACTCTTATTGTCTCATTTATAATTCTACCATGAGATTTGTTAAAGCAAGAGAAGAATAAAAAATTTAACTCTAATAGTTATCTCTCACTATATTATGACAACGAAAACAAGCATGTTCAATATAAGTGTATGCTCTTTGTGATTCTTCTCGACGAATTTTACCAGACTGATTGTATTTATTGCTAATAGCATCTAAAATAATTTGTACATTATGTGAAATAATTTGTGCACTCATCACAGCCTCATTTGCTTTATACTGCTTATCTTTTGGAAGCATTTGAGCAAACTTTTTTTTGTTCCCTAAAAGCTCTTGTGCATGCTCTGCAAACTTATCAACAGAACCTTTTAGTGATTCTTTATTGCTCATAATAAATCCAAGTTGGATATCTCTTAGTTCATTATTTAACTGTTGCATATTAGATTTTAAATCATACGCAAACGAAGAACTACTTAAAAACAGGAATGCCAATAAACCCATGTAGAATATTTTTCTCATATTTTGCTCCTTTTACAATATTTTTATATTGTTAGAAGTTTATTATATCATAATAGCCTAAAGAAACTACTACCACTTCCACTAAAGAAATATCCCTCTTTATGATAACTTTTTAGTTGTTTATATTCTTTCAGTGCTGGAGCGAACAAATCATTTGCATCTCTTGAGCTTAGTGTATTTAAAATCTGTAAACTCGGAGTAACTTTTAGTCTTTGTACCTCTTTCTCATCAATAGGATTATAAAAGTTATCTCGATAACTTTTATAAACTTTTGGTGTGGATATCTCCACTTTTGGCGTATAAATATCAAAGTCAAGGAGTTCCTCTTCAAACTCTTCGACTATTTCACCTATACCACTGACATTGGCACTATCATATCCATAGATAAAAAATGGCACATCCGCACCAACTTTTAACCCAATAGCTGCAAGTTCCTCTAAACTAAGGTTTAGATGCAAAACAGAGTTACACATCTTTAGATAGGTTGCAGCATCACTACTCCCTCCACCAAGACCAGCAAAAGCAGGTATGTTTTTTTTCACATTGACCGCATACTTTATCATCAAATTCTTGAGTGAATCGCTTTTGGTATATTCTAAGAGTGCAAGATATGCTTTGTAGATTGTATTTTGTCTAGTCTCACATGAAAAATTTCCAACAATTTCAAAATATTCAAACTCTTTTGGGGTAAAAGAGAGTTCATCATAGAGATCCTCTACACGCATAAAGCGAGATACTATCTCATGGTATGCATCTCTTTTGCCAGTAATTTTTAAAAAAATATTGACTTTTGCATAAGCCTTATATAGCTTCATATTATTTTTTTATTTTTGAACTTAGAGCGGAAAGTCCACTAGTATCTGTAACTTTAGAAGCGGCAATATTGAGATCTTTAACATCTTCAAGAAGTTCACTTCTTATGATTGAAATCTCTCTAGGTGCATCAATACCAAGCTTTACAACACCTTTTTCAACCGAGATTACTTTTATGATTATATTGTCATCTACAATGATTGATTCATTAAGTTTTCTTGCTAATACTAACATGCGGCTACCTTATTTAACTCATATTTTACTTTAGTTTTTTCTATCTTTATTATAGAGATTGTATCACCGCTATCAAGCCAATAATATCCATCAACTTTTATCTTTAAATCTTCTAAAGCAAGAACTCTTCCATATTTGAGGTTTTCACCCTCTCCATGATAAAAATTTTGTTTTATATTGAGAGATTTTTTAATATCAAGGGCTTTTTCACCCTCATAAAAAAACTGCCCTTCATGAAGTCGCTCCAAGGAACTGAGACTTCCAAACTTTATTCCAAGTCTTTGTGCTATCATTAAACCAAGTGAACGAATGTATGTCCCCTCAGATACAGTTGCCTCAAAAGTAATATAAGGATGGCAATAGTGAAGCAGTTTTGTTTGGTAAATAGTAGAGTTGATTTTGTTGAGTTCAAAAGGTATTCCAGAACGAGCTAAATCATAAGCACGCTTCCCATCTATACGCTTAGCACTAAAGATAGGTGGTTCATACTCTAACTCTCCTTCGAGCGATTTGAGAACTTCTAAAATTTTTTCTTCACTCACAGGCTCTAAAAACTCGACGCTTTCTATCATCTCAGTATCGAGAGAATCACTTTTAGCACCAAGCCATAAGGTAGCACGGTAAGATTTTGGTGTTTTGTCTAAAAAACGAAAAAGTTTTGTATAACTTCCCATTCCGATGAGAAGGACACCCTTTGCAAATGGATCAAGAGTGCCAGAAAAACCTACTTTTTTTTCATTATATTTTCTTTTAAGAGAATACAAAAAATTATTTGAACTTATGCCTGTTGGCTTATATGCTACAAAAAGTCTATTCATACTTAGATGCTCTTAAAATTATAACTTTTCGATAAAAGATGCAAGGATATCTTTTTTTGTGCCTGCAAAATTGATCTTGAGCTTAAAATCTTTTGAACTTTTTGATACACCTATAATACGCCCAGTTCCAAAGATTTTGTGGCGTACTAGGTCGCCCTTTTTAAAAGCTGTATTTTTTTCTACTTTCAAGGAGCCTTGGCAAAGTCCAGCTTCGTTGAAAAATCTTGATTTTTCCAAATCACTTCTACGACCCTTGTAAAATCTACTTCCAACATGGGAAAGAGTGAGGGTATCTTTAGCACGAGTAAAAGCAACATACCCTAAGCGACGCTCCTCTTCCAAATCACTCCCATCACCAACCAATGGCAAGAAACCCTCTTCCAATCCTATAATAAACAGATGTTTAAATTCTAAACCTTTTGATGCATGGATACTCATCATGTAGATACTCTCACCCTCTACTTGATCTTGTTCACTTTGAAGAGTTAATTCATTTAAAAACTCATCTAAACCAGATTCTGGGGAATTTTTTATAAAGTCACGGAATAGAGCATAAAACTCATCCATATTGAGGACTCTGTCTTGTTCATCTACTTGTCCTTTATATATATCCTTAAGGTGAAAAGTATCTTCTAGTGCATCTATAAACTCATAGGTTGATTCTTTTGCAATTTTGGAGACCTCTTCTATGTCTTTTATAAATTGTCTTATTGTTTTTGTATTTTTCTTTCTTACTAAGGCTTCTAGGGAAGCTATAGTTGAAGATTTGATGAACTCAAAGATAGATTTTTGTGCAGCATGTGCAGCCAACTCTATCTTGTCAACACTAGCTTTTCCTAATCCTCGTTTAGGTTTATTAATGATACGCTTAAATGAGAAATCATCATGATAGTTTGTGATAACTCGAATGTAACTTATAAGGTCTTTAATCTCAGCTCTATCATAAAATCTTTGTCCACCAACAAGCTTATAACCTATACCTGCACGGTTAAGTCCATCTTCTATGGAACGAGAAAGTACATTAACACGGTAAAGTATCGCTATATCTTGAGCACCGACACCCGAATCCATCAGTTTATTTATCTTTGTTGCTATCTTTCTTGCTTCTTCATTTTCATCTTGTGAATTAAGTGTAACTACCGCTTCTCCCCCTCCACGCGTTGGAAGAAGTGTTTTGCCGAGTCTTGAACGGTTATGCTCTATGAGTGCATTAGCCACTTTAAGAATAGGTTCACGAGAGCGGTAATTGTTTTGTAACTTAAAAACACTCGTACCAGCAAAATCTTGATCAAACTCCATAATATTTCTTATATGTGCTCCACGCCAACCATAGATACTTTGATCATCATCACCAACTACACATAAATTTGTATGGGTAGCACAAAGTTTTTGTAGAAGTTTAAGTTGTAACTCATTTGTATCTTGGTATTCATCGATCATGATGTATTGGTATTTTTGTGAGGTGGTCTTTGCTAACTCTGGGTTTTCATCTAAAAGCTTATATGTTAGTGCTATTAAGTCATCAAAATCAACAAGATTATTTTCATTGAGATAGGTTTCATACTCTTCATAGACTTTTGCGATTTGTTGGTAATTGAAAAGTTCAGATTGCTTGTATGCATCATTGGGCGTTAGAAGTGAATTTTTATATCTTGATATTTCACTTGCAATGAGAGGTGTTGGTAGTTCATTGTTGATTTTTTTGATAATTCTTTTTTTATCATCGGTATCTATGACAACGAAGTTGTTTTTTCTACCTAATAGATGAATATTAAATTTTAAAAACAAAAGTCCAAATTTATGAAAAGTACACAATAGTGGTGGGTAGGAGATCTCTGGCATCATATCTAAAGCCCTCTCCCGCATCTCTTTTGCTGCTTTGTTGGTAAAAGTAAGGGTTAAAGTATTTGAAGCAGGGATACCTACCTCTTGGATAAGATAAGCTAAACGAGAGATAATGGTCGTTGTCTTACCACTACCAGCACCTGCCAATATAAGGACAGGACCCTCTGTTTGCCTAACAGCATTACTTTGTTCATCATTTAATTTTTCAAATATTTTTTCCATACTGCACACTTAACTTTGATTTGCATTTATTCAATACTATCTATTATATCAAATATATCCTAAAATATTACAAAACTATTGCAATAATTATAATTTTGAGTTATACTTTTGACATTACTTGAACTTATAGGAATTATTATGTTAAAAGATTTTGCTAAATTACAAACTTTCTTGATGGTAACAAAAGAGAAAAGTTTTTCAAAAGCATCCGCCAAACTAGGCATTTCACAACCCGCTGTCACGCAACAGATCAAATTTATTGAAGAATATCTTGATACTAAAATTGTACAAAGAAAAAAGAATGGTATCTTGTTAACTAAAGAGGGTGAAGACCTCTATAGAATTGCAAAAAGACTTGAAAAAGCTATAGAAAGCTCAGAAAAAGAGCTTATTAACATCATTAACAAAGAGTTTACCTTTGTTATTGGCTCATCAAATGCTATTGGAAACTATGTACTTCCAAACTACATTAGTGAGATCAAAAATAGAATCGCCAATGAGGTTCACATGAATGTTGACAAGTCATGCAACATCATAGATGCGCTTGAAGATAAAAAAATCGACTTAGCTCTGATAGAGTCACCCGTATTTAGAGATGATATCATCTACAGAGAATGGATAGAAGATGAACTTGTTATGTTCTCGAACCAAGCTATAAAAAAACAATTAACTGCTGAAGACTTGTTAGATTTTGATTGGATTTGTAGAGATGAAGAGTCACATACAAGAAGACTTACAGCTGAAGTTTTTGATGAGATTGGTGTACAATGTAACAACTTTAAAGTTATTGGCGTGATGCAAAGTCCTACAGCTATCAAAGAGTCTATATTGAATGCAGATACAACACAAAGACCTCTTGTCTCAGTAATGAGTCGCCATGCTATCAAAAATGATATAGAAGCAGGAAGACTTTATGAGTCAAGACTTAAAAACTATAAGATTGAGAGAAAATTTTATATCGCTTACTTAAAAGAGCGTAAACATGATGCTTTTGTTGAAAATGTTGTCAACTATCTACTCTCTTTAAATAAAATTTAGCAAGGTAAGTCGAGTTAAGTTCTAATCTACTTCGGCTAAACTGTACTTCGTAAAGTTTGGCTGTCGTAGGAGTTTATTATTGAGTATATTACTTAATAAATTTAGAATTTTCAGGATTTGCTAAAAACGAACTCATAGAGTTTTCTACTCCATTATTGTCCACTTCTTTTACCACATTAGTTGATTGTTTTTTATAAGTTGCAAGATTTATCAAAAGAGGAGTTTCATCTACTATAATTTGCACAATACTTAGCAGAGGGACACTTGTTAAAGAGCCAAAGTTATCTGTTCCAAAACCAGCTTCAAAAACTAAATACTCATCCTCTATCCTTGCAGTCTCAAAAGTATAACCAGCTAAAAAGAAAAGTGTCATAGGATGAAATGCGGCAGACACTTCATCTGGTAAAGCAGGATAGAATGAGACATCTTCAATCTTACAAAGCACACCAAAGTTTTTTTCATGTTCAAAAAGATATATCAACATCTCTTGAATATTATTTTGCATAACATTTGCAAAACCTGCATCGTGAATTATATTATCTAACAAACAGATCTCCTTTATTTGGTGTTATTATATCAAAACCTATCATAGAGTTTAATAAAGCTACCTGCGTATAACTCTCTAACTCTTCTACTTTTATATCTTTTAAAATAACTTTTTTTTCTTGGAGATATCTTGCTCTAGTTGTACCCTCAAGCAAAGCACTCTTTGGGCTATACCAGATGCCATCTTTTTGTAATGCAATGTTAGCAATAGTAGTGTCTGTAATCAAGCCATTTTTCACCACAAGGAGATCATCACACCCCTCTCTTCTCTCAAAGAGAGCATCAAGAGCATCACGAGAGGTTGACTTATACTTATACTCTATATCATCATCGTATAGTAACTTTAAAGAGTTTATTTTTCTTTTTTTATAGGCAAGATATTTTATCTGAACAAGAGCATCAAGAGTATATACTATGCGACATCGAAAAAGACCTTTGTTTGGAGCATGAAAAAAGCTTTTTAACTGCAACTCATTTTGTACTCCAAAAGATTTTAAAACACTCTCATACCTTGCCTGATGAAAGTCAACATTGAGATGCACTCCATCAACAACCTTTATGGTCTCAAAAAACTCATATCTCATTAAAAAGATCTGTGCTTAGATACCTTTCACTTGTATCACAAAGTATCGTTACAAGGGTTTTTCCTTGGAACTCTTTTCTTTTAGCAACTTGCATAGTTGCATAGACATTGGCTCCAGCGGAGATACCCACAAGCAAACCCTCTTTCTTTGCTAACATTTTAGCCGTAGCGATTGCATCTTCGTTAGATACTTGTATCACTTCATCATAAACGGAGGTGTCAAGAACCTTTGGTATAAAACCTGCACCTATCCCCTGAATCTTATGAGGCCCTGCCTTTTGACCAGAAAGGACAGCTGAGTCTTTTGGCTCTACTGCAAAAATGCTAACATTAGGTATCTCTTGTTTGAGCACTCTTCCTGTTCCTGTGAGAGTACCTCCTGTTCCAACGGCAGCTACAAACACATCAATCTTTCCATCAGTATCATTAAGAATCTCTCTTGCTGTTGTTAGTTCATGTATCTCTGCATTGGCATCGTTATCAAACTGTTGCAAGACTATGGAGTTATGTGTCAGTGCTTCTAACTCTTTTGCTTTTTCAATAGCTCCATTCATCCCTTTTGCCGCGGGAGTAAGGACAAGCTCTGCTCCAAGAGCTTTAAGTAAATTTCGTCGCTCAATACTCATAGACTCAGGCATCGCCAATACTAACTTAAGATTGAGGGCAGCACAATTTGCTGCCAATGCTATCCCTGTATTCCCACTTGTTGGCTCTATGATAATAGTATCTTTATCTATAAGCCCTTTTTCAAGTGCCCGCCTAATCATGTTAAAACCTAGGCGATCTTTTACCGAAGATGTTGGGTTCATAAACTCACATTTACCGATGATGGTAGCACCACCTGATGCACTAGCATAGTTTAGTTTAACTAGCGGTGTATTTCCTATTAACTCAGTTATATCGTTTGCTATTTTCATGAAAAATCCTATTACTTCATTTTTTACTAAATTTATTATACAATATCTTCATTAAAATACTTGATTAAAATATTTGAAGGTACCTATGGCTAACTATATAAGTGATGGAAAAAAATTACTCAATGCTGAGTATGATGCAACAATCGAAGTAAATGACATTATAGACAATATGAGAGTATTGTCAACAAATGAAAAAGCAAAAGATGAACTTGGGGTTTTTTTGCTTCAAGCAAATGGCGAGATCTCCTGTTATGTTTTTGATGAAATCTTCATAGTGGGAAGGGTAACAGGATTTGAAAACCTCCCCGATGCTATAGAAGCATGGATCAACGACGAGATTTAATTCAACTCTTTTATCCCTTTGGTAACATCCGCTAAACAACATCCTCCACTAGGATTAAGCACCTCACATGAACACCCGGGATTTTCCATCTTTGCTTTTATATCCTCAAGTGCCTTTGTTGCACCTGTTGCTTGAAGCTCCGCTTGGATCTTCTCCTTAGTCCATCCAAAGCAGTAACACAGTGTCGCTGGACTTGCCCCCTCTTTGAGACCAACTACGACACTCAGATGCTCTTGAGTCAGCACCTGATCCTCACGAAAGTAGATAGTTTTACACTCGGCTGTTTTACAATAATAAAAACCATCAAGACAAGATAAACTTGACTTTGCACTTGATGTCAAGAGAGCATCAAGCGTTTTAGCTAAAACTCCTTTTGCTTTTTGTCCACAACTTGGACATACTACTTTACCTTTTGGCTGAGGAGTACAACAGTTGTCTCCACTTTGTTCTTTTGTTGTAAAAAAATTCATACTCTATCCTTTATCCCAAATTATTTTTTTTAGATTTTCTCTATAAGATTCATTTAAAAAGTAAAAGACAGTCATACCATCTCTCTCATTGAGTAGTATTTCTGCATCTTTTAACTTGCGTAGATGTTGAGATATAGGGGATTGATTCATTTTAAGAACATCGCTTAAATCACAAACACACATCTTCTCATAAGAGAGAAAAAGTCTGATAATTTTCAAACGAACTTCATTCGCTAAAAGGGAAAAAAGTTTTGCTTTTGTACTGAGAAATTCCTTCTCAGTCTCCAAAAGAATTTGAGCATTTTTGATTAAGTCATTATCAATTTCTATTCTACAACAAGAGAGAGTATCACTCATCATGCATCCTTATAAGTATATTAGTGTATTCTAATATACTTATACTTTAAAGGTTCTTAGATAAAAATAGTAATTTTTTGTTTTCAGTGAGAAGTTATTTTATTGTTTATCTCATTTCCATTATGCTCAACAACTTATAAAAGTTTAACGCAGGGAATGAGCCTTTTACAAGTTGCCTTTGCGGGTAGAAAGAAAAACCCGCTAAACTTTTTGTGTCATTAGCCTCTTGGGCGTTTAAAATTTATTCTTTTTCAGCTCACTCAGTGCTTGAGAAGCCATCTCTTGAACTTTTAGTGCAATTTCATTGACACTTAATGCTGTCTGTGCATTTGTTTTTGTTCCCTTATCTACTTCAGATACAGCATTATTTATTTGGTTTGCATTATTGCTTTGTTCTTTGATGCTTGATTCTATATCTATGATAGATTGAGATAAAACACTGATATTTGCATTGATTTCAGCGAGTGATCTTTGTGTACCCTCTGCAAGTTTACGCACTTCATCTGCAACGACAGCAAAACCTCGACCATGTTCTCCAGCTCTTGCCGCTTCAATAGCAGCATTCAGTGCGAGAAGATTTGTCTGTTCTGCAATATCACCAATAATAGTCACAACATTTTTAATATCATTGGACTGAGAAACAACTTCTTGTGCTTTACTTGATGTATCATCTATTGATTGTGTTATCTGCATGATGGAGTTCGTTGTTGCTTCTATTTGTGATGCTTGTATATTGGTAGATTCTTGTAAAGATGCCATCATATTTTGCAAAATATCAGCTTGTTCTTGTAACTCAGTTGAACTTTTATAGGTATTTGACAACAATGAAACAATGGCTTTGCCAAGATGGTTGATACCATCAACAAGTGCTTTTGTTTCTCCTCCCATCTTCTTATCAAGTGCTATTGAATCAAGATAATTGTAATTTGCATACTGTTTTAAACCATTTAATATATCTTTCATAATATTTGATTGAACATCTAGCATTTTATTGATGGTGTTTGCCAAAGTTTGAATTTGAGAGTTTGAAGCCTCTGTTTTCACACGACATTTGTAGTGCCCTTGTTGCATTTTATTGAGGACTAAAATAGCTTCACCAACACAAAGCATATCATTCTCAATCCCTTCATTTATCTGGTCTGTTTGCTCATTAACTATTTTTGCAACAACAGCAAGTTCATCTGTTCCATCTAAATCTATTTTTTCTATAACATTATGTCGTCTGTTTAAAAATTCTAAAAATTGTTTTACTCCATGACTTATTTTATCTATAGAGTTAGTTATATTTTTACTTATTGTGTAAGAGAGTATGACAGTAAGTAAAATTACTAAAAACATTACAAGAGAGTAAACAATAAGACTTGATTTTTCATTACTATATTTTTCATCAGCATTAATAATGAGTTTGTTAGCTAGATGATCATCTACTTTTTTGAGTAGATTTATTTTTTGTGTCATCGTATCAAACCAATAACCTGCATCAATTCCAAAGCCACCTATTGTTCTTGCATTTAAGGCAATTTTTCTCATACGATTGACTTCAGTCACTGCCTTATTTTGCATAGTTTTTTCATAATATGCTTTTGTTTTACTATCTGCTACTGCCAAAAATGTAGTGATCAGAGTATCTTGTTCTGTAATAAGTTTTATAAATTTATCTTTCATTCCATGCAAAAATTTATTTCTGGCAAAACTATTTGTAAGAACAGCTCTCTCTAAACCCGCTCGCTCTTTTGCCATGAGAAAGTCATAAAAGGCTGTCATAGCCCTTGTCTGTTTTGCTGTTTTTACTTTTGCAATGAGGTCTGAAACTATATTGAGAAATTTTGCGTTATTTACTGTATAGTAGCTAATAGCTTTTTTTGCTGGGAGTGTAAAGTTATCAACTCCTTGGCGTATTGTGTTTATTTGTTTTATAGATCTAAATGCCAATGCTACATCTTTTTGTAATTTTTTATCATTTTTAAAAGCTCGCACTTTGCTTATATTGTTTAAAAGTTTAGTAATTTGTGCATTTGTAAGCAACCTTTGATGGGAAAGTTTTTTAGCAAATTTTCTTCCATGTGAGCCAAGAAAACCTGCTGTTGCACCTCTTTCTTTTTGTGTTTCATGAATCATATTTGCGATAAGTTTAGAGATAAGAACAGCACTTTTCCCATCTTTTGAAGATGCCTGTAAATTTTTAGCCATATAGTTTTCAACTTTTTTCAAAAGATTTATTTTTTGTGTAATAGTTTTAAACCAATAATTAGCATCTACACCAAAACCACCTATCTCTGTAGAGGTTGCTAAAACCTTTCGCATTCGGTTAACTTCATTTACTGCTTTTCCTTGTAATGAAGTATTTAAAAACTCTATATCATCCTTTTTTGCAAGGGTTTTAAAGCTCGCCATATAAGAATTTTGTTCCGATGCAAGAGACTGCAATTTTGCTTTTGCATTGCCTACAAATTTATCTTGTGCAAATGTCGCACTTCCAATGGCACGCTCTATTCCTGCACGCTCTTTTGAATTTAAAAAGTTATAGTATGCGAGTGTAGCATCAGCTAATTGTGCATCTGCTGCTTGTGTTGATGTTTTAGCTATGAAATTCAGAAAAAATTTATTCATTTGCGTATAATAACTAATGGCATCATGTGCTGAAATTGCCTGCGATAAGATTTCAGAACGCATTGTTTTAATTTTTTGCAACTGTTGCATTGCTCTATCAAAATATGCTTTTGTATCATTTGCTAAAATAGTATTTATATTATTTTTGGCTATAAAAGCTTGCAGAGCTTTTATTTTGGCATTTGTTAGTGCTTGTTGTTTTGGTAGCCTCTTAGCAAATTTTTTTCCCTTAGATCCAAGAAAAGCTGCTGTTGCACCTCTCTCTTTTTGTGTTTCATGCACAAGAGTAGATATTGTTGCATCTAATTTAATTATGGAATCATAATCTGCATATTTTGATTTTTTATCAATATTTGTATTAATTGCAAAAGTTGCCATAATAACCATAGTAAGCGTTGGCAAAATAACATTTATAAGAAGTTTGTTTTTAATGCTTATATTTTTTAAAAATTCCATTATCTTTCTCCTACTCTCATCTCTTTATAGAGTTTTTCATATTTCTCTTTTTCCATATCAGAGATAGTTCTTCTACAAGAGATATAGCCCTTTTCACCATCACAGTTAGTAAAAGGGTACACCGTAGCAAAAACCCAGTAGTAATGACCATCTCTTGTCTTGTTTTTTACAAAACCTCTCCACTTTTTACCACTTTTTATGGTGTTCCACAAATCTTTAAATGCAGCACGAGGCATATCTGGATGTCTCACTATATTGTGAGGTTTTCCAACAAGTTCTTCTACTGTATAACCTGCATAATGACAAAATTCATCGTTTGCAAAATTTATGATACCTTTTTCATCTGTTTCAGAGACAAGAAAAGCTCTTGTGTCTAATAGTATTTCACCTGAGGTGTTTACTTTCATTTCTTTCCTTAACTATTGTTTATATTTTTAACCGAAACTATACCTACTCATACTTAACAAGAAGCTGAAATACCTTCTTTAAATCAATAACAATTTAGCTATAATTTCATAAATATTTATTGCTACAATAAGGTCAAACATGAAAAAAATCGCCATCATCGGTCGCCCTAATGTCGGGAAAAGCTCACTATTTAATCGTTTAGTTAAAAAACGAGATGCTATCACATCAGATTTGGCTGGGACTACTCGTGATGTTAAAAGACGCGAAGTTATCATCCATGATAAAATGGCACTACTTTTAGATACTGGTGGACTAGATAAGGGGTGTGAACTCTTTGACAAGATAAAAGAGATGTCTCTCAAAGCTGCCTATAAAGCTGACATCATCCTCTATATGGTTGATGGTAAGGGGATCCCTGAGGATGAAGACAAAAAACTTTTTTATGAGCTTCAAACCTTGGGTAAGCAGGTCTGCCTAGTTGTCAATAAAATTGATAATGACAAGATGAAAGAAAGACTTTGGGATTTTTATGAGTTTGGCTGTGATGCTATTTTTGGTATCTCTGTATCACACAATCGTGGCACAGTGGATCTACTAGACTGGGTATACCAGCAGATTCCAGAGAGTGATATCATCAAAGAAGAGGATGGAGAGGATGAGATACTTATCAATGAGCCTATATTTGATGATGAAATAAACGATGAGGACTTTTTTACTGAACATGAAGATGAAGAGGATGATGGCTACTTTCATCAAGATATGTTCCTTGATGAAGAAGCGGTGATAGACAACTCAATCTTTGCACAAAATGACAAGATAAAAGAGTTTGATGAAACAGATATAAACCATATAAAAGTAGCCATCATAGGGCGAACCAATGTTGGCAAAAGCTCACTCCTCAATGCACTTTTAGGAGAGGAACGCTCAGTTGTTAGTTCTGTAGCTGGAACTACCATCGACCCTATTGATGAGAGCATCGAGTATGGTGACAAACAAATCACTTTTGTTGATACCGCTGGACTTCGTCGTCGTGGTAAGATAGTGGGCATAGAAAAGTACGCACTGATGCGAACAAAAGAGATGCTAGAAAATGCCAACATGGCATTAGTAGTTCTTGATGCAAGTGAGCCTTTTTTAGATCTTGATGAAAAGATAGCAGGACTTGTGGATGAAAATCGCCTCGCTTGCATCATCGTACTCAACAAATGGGATATTTCAGATCGCGAACAACACGATAAAATCATCACAGAGGTAAGAGACAGATTCAAATTTTTAGCTTATGCACCCATCATCACTCTCTCAGCGAAGAGCCACCAAAGAGTTGACAAACTCCATGAGATGATACTTCAGATAAACGAGAACTACTCTCAACGCATCACAACATCACAACTTAACGCAGTGATGGAAAAAGCGATGCAAAGACACCAACTTCCAACAATGCATGGACAGGTCATACGCATCTACTATGCTACACAGTACGAAACACGACCGCCAAAGATAGCCATTGTTATGAATAAACCAAAAGGTCTTCACTTTACATACAGACGCTACTTGACAAACAAACTTAGAGAGGCTTTTAACTTTAGTGGAACGCCTTTACTCTTTAAAGCAAAGACAAAAGGAGATAGATAGTATCCACCTTTTTTCAACAATATTTCGATATAATACCTCTCTTTGAGAGTAGATGTTTATGTTTCATAAATAAGTAGAGGAGTTAAAATGAGTAAATACCTCATCGTTTTATTATTTTTATCAAGTCTTGTAGCAAAAGATATTGCTACGGTGAAACTATTGCAAGGTGATGTCACAGCATCTATCAACGCTCAAGCAAAGGTTTTAAACATAGGCGACTCTTTAAGCGAGACCATGGTAGTTCAAACTGCTGTAAAAAGTTCAACAACCTTAGTCTTTAAAGATGGTTCTGTTCTCGTATTAGGGGAAAATAGTATTGTAAACTTAAAAAAATATATTTTTCAACCGACTCAAAAAAGTTATGGTTTTGAGTTGTTTTTAAGTAAAGGTTCCGCTGTCTTTGAATCTGGAGATATAGGTAAACTCTCTCCAAAGAGTTTTGTCTTTGAAACACCCCAAGGTACTGTAGCCATCCGAGGGACAAAATTTTTAGTAAAAGTAGAATGACTTTAGAGTATTACTGTATTGATTTTTGCTTTTAATTCATCTGCACGAATAGGTTTCATTAAAAATCCATTGGCACCAAACTCTAAGGCCTCACCTTTTTTAGTCTCATCTGTTGTTAAGACAATGATTGGAAGTTGTTTGAGGTTTTCATCTGCTCGGACAACTTTAAGCATCTCTATGCCATTCATAACTGGCATGACAATATCTAGGAGTATAAGATCAATATCATCTCTTGATTTGAGGATGCCTATTGCATCTGAGCCATTACTGGCTTCTATAACTTCCGATACATTTCCCGCTTTGCTTAACATTGACTTGAGTAGTTTCAAGTTGATCATATCATCATCAACTGCAAGTACTTTTATCTTTTGTGACATATTTTATCCTTTAAATATATTTTTTAAATAATTGTTCTAAAAGTTCTTTATTGACAACATTGTCGATGATCTCATCAGCATATTTACTGTCTTCATCAGACTCATTCATAGAGAGATCATTGATGAGGATGAGTTTACTTGGAAGTTTTGTAGTTATTGCCTGCATCTCCATACCTTTATGGAGAGTAGAGAGGTTCAAGTTATCACGGTGTTTGTCGAGTAAGATGAGTTTATAAGAGTTGTTTTTAAGAGCATCTTCTAAATCCTGACTTGTTTGTACTATATCAAAGGTATAGTGCAACTGTTGGAGTAATTTTGAATAAAGTTTAGATTCAAAACCACTTTTTTTTGCAAGTAAAATATCTGCTTTGTAGAGAGCCTGAGGTAAGACCTCTTCTACTTGAGTGATAACTTGTGTTGTGTCACTTAAGTTCTCTACAAGAACATCTTCTTGGATATAATCAGCCAAGAAAAGATTAAGAACAGAGATAATTTCAGAACGCACAAGTGGTTTAGTAGTATATTCATCCAAACCTGCTTCTAAAAATTTTTCTCTATCACCTTTAAGAGCATTTGCCGTGAGAGCAACAATAGGGATATGCTCTAGGTTGTTTGTTTTTTCATAATCAAGAATCTCCCGAGTTGTTTCAGTGCCATCTAAAAATGGCATTTGAATATCCATAAATATCAAGTTGAAATCACTATCTTTACGCTTAGCAAAAGCTTCAAGTCCATTATTGGCAATACTTACTGTGAGCCCTAGGTCTTCAAGGGTTCGTTTTATAAGCTTTTGGTTGATAATATTGTCTTCTACAACAAGGACTTTTGCTTTAAATTTTGAGCTTCCCTCTTTGAATTTCTTACGATTTGTTTTTTTAGCCTTTTTTTGTAATACTTTCGCACTATCATAATTTTCAAACGCAAGTTTAAGTTTTGTTACATTGAGTGGCTCATAGATAGTTTTATGAATTGTGATACCTAAGGAGTCTATCTTTTTCATCAATGAAGATTTTGTAAGTAATACCAATTCAAAAGGTAGTTTTGCATAACTAGTAAGCTCATTGTCAGTAGTATACGCATAGTCTACAAAGACAAAATCATATGCATTTTCCACTCCTTGTTTATGAAGTTCTACTATATTTGTGAAAAATGTATGTTTGACACCAAAATAATGGAGGTAGTTTACTAAGTTCTCATCTTGAGTTTTTGTTTTATGTTCATTTGTAAGGATTAAAGCTCTAAGGTTATGAAAGCTCCCTTTGGAACTTTCATTGAGTGTCTCTATCTCTTCAAGTTCTATAGTAAAAAAGAAAGTAGTACCCTCCCCTGGTTCACTATGAAGGTCTAACTCGCCACCCATAAGTTCGATAAATCTAAAAGAGATGGTAAGTCCAAGTCCAGTACCACCATACTTACGCGTGATAGAAGTGTCCGCTTGACTAAATGCTTCAAATATTTTTGATTTTTGTTCACTTGTAACACCAATCCCACTATCTTCAACTTCAAATTTGATTCTTGTTTTACCCTCTGTCTGTGTTGGGACTTTTATAACTTTAATATCTATTGAGCCTGAGTTGCTTGTAAACTTAACAGCATTGGAAAGTAAGTTGATGAGTACCTCTTTGATCTTTGTTGGATCACCTTTGAGTGGATGCTCTAGTGCTGGGTCAATGTAACAACCAAGATCGATTTGTTTTTCAGCAGCACGAACAGAATATACCTCAACAGCACTTTCAAACTCTTCAATAGGATTAAAGGCAATATTTTCAATCTCAACTTTATTTGACTCGATTTTAGAGAGGTCAAGGATGTTGTTGATAATCTCTAAAAGATTTTCTGATGATTTTTCTATAATCTCGACAAACTCACTTTGCTCCTCTTTGAGTCCTGAGTCTTTGAGTAACTCTGTAAACCCAACAATCCCATTAAGGGGTGTTCTGATCTCATGCGACATATTTGCCAAGAACATAGATTTGGCTTCACTAGCCTCTTGGGCTAGGTTTTTATCTCGCTTAGTTCTCTCAATAATCTTCTCAAGAAGGTTGTAAGCTTTAGCTGTACCCTCAGAGGTTTGGAGATTGATCTCTGAAGCTTCCATATCTTCATCTTCATCTACTGCCTCTTTAAGAACCCGTTCAAGATTTTTGATATTACTAGCAATCTCATTTGATAAAATGTATCCTAGGATACCTAGCAACAAAGAGACTACCCAAGTTGTAACAGTGATGGTAAGAAATTCTAGGGCATTTTCTTTAACAACTTGAGATCTATTATTCATGGCATTCAAGATGCTACTTTGTGCCTCTGAAATGATATTTATTTTTTCTGAGAGCATGGTAAACCAGATACCTGGTGTGATGTCGTACTCTCCCTCATTTGCAGTAGAGATAATCGCTGTTCTTTCAGCATTGATATCTGCAAACAGCTCCAAAGAATCTTCATTTTTAAAATAATCATTAAGTTTAGCAACAAGCACTGGGTCATGAAGTGTGTCATAGTTAAAGGAATCGGCTTTAGATATGAGACTTAACCAGTAGTTAAAACTTTCCTCTTCAAATTTTGTTGAACGGGCAATAGCGTAAGTGAGTAGATCTCGTTCTAATGCTGTATATTCTTTGGCTCGTACAAATTGTATATATACTGTTGAAAGTTCATTGATATCTGGATCTTTTTGATCAGCAGTGATGCTTTCAAGTTTTTTAATCCCCTCATGGAGAATATGTCCATATACATTTTTATAAATAGTATTAAAACTCGCTTCCTTTTTATCTACTTTAATACGAGCCATTTTTAGGGTCTTACTTACTGTATCTATAGAATTTATATTTTCACAAGCATGACAACCTGCTTGTCCATTTGTGTGGTCATGAATCTCTTTATTGTTCATAGTGTATTGTAAATAGGCTTTTATATCTCTATCGACAACAGCTCTTTGTTTTCTTAAAGATTTATGAGTACTGGCAGATAAACTTCCTATATACATAACGGTCATACCGCGTTCTCGAGAGATATTTCCCATAAGGCTATCAAGCAGTTTATTTTCTGCTAACTTACCTTTAAGTGCTGTTGCCGCCCTGAGACTTAAGTATGAATCATAAACAAAGTAACTTGTAAATGCAAATACAATAAAAATTGGAAATAGAGATATGAGCTTGAGTCTATTTTTTAATCCTAGTTGCATTGTTTAATCCTTTGTTTTTAAAATCTCAAAGATTATACTTTGGATTTGTTTAAGAGCATCTTTTGCATCTTTTGCATTATTGGTATTGAGTAAAAGTTCGAGTTGTGTTGTAAAGTTAGTGATACGCATATTATCGCTCATCCCTTTAAGCTTAAGAGTTATGTTTTTCCATTTTTGAATATCATCCATCTCTATAGCATCTTCTATTGACATGATGAAGTTTTGAGATTCACTGATATATTCATCGAAGAGTTCATCAAAACTATCATTATCAAGTCCAATCTCATTTGCAACATTATGTTTGTTATAACTTTGAATTACGAGAGGGGTTTCTTCCTCTGTTTCTTGGTGTATCTCCTCCATTGCATCATCAAGCAGAGTAAAATCATCTTGTGGCTCTTCTGGAGTTTCATCATCTATGCTAATTTCATCTGAAATGATTTGAGGGGTGTCTTCCTCATCTATTATTTCTAATATCTCATCCTCATCATCCTGAAATTCAAGTTCTATAGCTTCATCCTCATGTTTAGAATCAAGCGTTAGAATCTCTTTTCCTGAAAGTTTAGAGATGATCTTGTAGAATGTATCTAAGTCTTTTTTTGAAGTTGTAAAGTCTTTCGCTTTGTTGAGCTTATCTAAGATTTCAAGTGCATCTTGTACTCTAAGATTTGCAGCTACACCTTTGAGTTTGTGGGAAAGGGCTTGAAGTTCTATTATGTCATTTGTCGCAATAGCATTGTAAAGTTTATCTTTAAATTCTATAGCTTGACTGATGAAGTCTTCAATAAATTCTTCAATAAGACTTATTGGCATCTCAAGCACTTCTGCTGTCTTTTGAGGATCAAAGGTAAAAACAACTTCTTCCTCATCAACCTGAGCTTCCCCAATATTTGCCAATTCCTCTTGTGATGGTTCATAAATGTCAACCATCTCATCCTCTATAGCATAAGGGTCCTCTACTATAGGAGTTTTAGAGATCGTTTGTGTTATATCATCATCCAAAATGTCAATAGGCTCATCTTGGATTTTACTTACTGGACTTATGCGTGTTTGTAGCTCTGTAGCTATCTCTGTCTTTTCATTTGAGGAAAGAACTCTTAAGTTGTGCAAGATAATGAGAAAAGCTTGTGTTGCTGGTGCATCTGTAAGGTAAATAGTTTTAATTTCAATATTGACTTTAAAATTTTTACCATTTGCATGGATGATAGCCTTTGATTCATCTGTACTTTTTGCACATAAAATAAAGTCTATCCAGTGTACATGCTTGAAATTATGCAGATGACCAGGTGTTTTTACAAATAGGTCTGCAAAGTCTGCAGCCTCTGCTTGCATAGCAGCAAGGTTTTTAAAGCCTAACGCTTTTGCATCAGTCTCATCTATACCGATAAGTTCTTTATTTTTATTGTAAATTATCATTTATATCCCTCTAATTCTCTGAAGCGAGTATTTTTTCGTATAACGCTTCATTTTCTTTAATATTTTTTCTTGAAGCTGCTCGAGCACATGAGATATAGCCCGTTAATTCACCCATATCATCTTTTATGGGCAATATGCTTAAATCATCCCAATAATATTTTCCATCTTTTCTCAAATTTTGTATAAGACCTGTCCATGCTTGACCATCGTTGATAGTATTCCACATTTTTTGAAATATAGTATTTGGCATATAGGGGTGTTTGATCATTTGATATGTTGAACCAAGAAGTTCTTCTTGCGTATAGCCACATGTTTGGCAAAAGGCATTATTAACATAAGTTATTTTGCCATTTATATCAGATTGCGAGATGCTTACTCTCTCTTCGTCTAGGTATTCTTCATCTATCGGAGTAACTAAGTCCATGCTTAAGCCCTTTATTAAATAATTATGAGTACTTAACTTTTAACAACAAAAATTTATTTTATGTTAGCATAAATCTAACAAAAAAATACTTAGTTGTATAGCATTTTTATGATATTTGCATCTTTTTTGTTTAAAACTTCACTAATCTCTTCCAAAGAGAGCGATTTAAGGGCTTTAAAAGTTCCAAAATGATTCAGTAGTTTTTTGATTTTTGCCTCTGAAATGCCTTTAATAGAAAGTAATTTACTCTCTTGGTCAAGTTTTAGTTTCGTTTTTTTATGAAAACCAATAGCACATCGATGTGCTTCATCTCTAAGATTTTGTGTCCATTGGAGTCTTTTGTCACTACTTTGAAGTCTAAAAACAGCGTCTTTTGTGTAGATGATATCGTTCGCTTTTCCTTTGGCACGGTGTGCTTTAGCATCAACTTTCTCTTTTGAAATGGCGATGACATCTAAAAAGACACCTTGGGATTCTAGTATCTCTAAGGCAAGTTTTAAAAGTGTAGCCCCGCCATCAAGTACCCATAAATCAGGTGGTGGATTTTTAGCAAAACTCTCTACCCTTCTTGAGAGTGTTTCTCTCATCTGAGCGTATTCATCTTTGGCTTGAAGATGGTAAAGACGATAAGATTTTTTATCAAACTTATCATTGTCATAGCATATCATAGCCCCTACAGTAGCCATACCAGAGATGTGAGAGTTATCAAAACATTCTACCCTCATAGGGATTCTCTCTAAATGACAAAGTTCTTGAATCTCTTGGAGAATTTTGATATTTTTGGTTTGTTTATCTCGTGAAAGTAGTTCATGAGCATTTAAAAGTGCAAGCTCTATAAGTTGTTTTTTCTTACCCATTTTTGGAACTAGGATTTGTGCTTTTTTACCAAAGACTTTACTGAGATGCTCTTGTAAAATCTCTATCTCTCTAAACTCCTCATCTAGCAATATAGGTGCTACGATAGGAGGTCTAGTTTCTGCATAATATTCCATCAGAGTTCGTTTATATACCTCATCCCTATCATAACCCTCGTTGAGTTGAATAAAGTTGTGATTTGAAGAGATTATCTTCCCCTCCCGCATAAATATTTTGAGTACGACAAGTCGTTTTTCATCTTGGGCTACAGTAAAGATGTCATAGTTCTCTGTTGAGGCAAAATCTATCTCACTTTTTATCTCACTTTTACCGATGCTTTCTAGTCTGTCACGAATCTCCTTAGCCTCTTCAAAGCGTAAATCCTCTGCATACAAAAGCATCTTCTCTTGGAGAAGTTTGATGAGTCTTTTTTTGTTTTTAATGAGGGAGACAGCAAGGTCTATCTCTTTTTGATAACGCTCTTTGGTGATGGGGATCTCACATGGTCCTAGACATTGACCTATCTGATGGTAGAGACAAAGTTTTTTAGATTTTAGCGAGCCTTTTTTTTGCACAAGTTGACATATCTCGTATACAGAGTTGAGAATATCCCTAGCCCCAACAGAGTAAGGTCCAAAATAAGTAATATCCTTATCTTTGATAATTTTTCTTGTGATCTCTAAACGAGGGTAAGGCATCGAGTGGTCTATGTAGATATAAGGGTATGTCTTATCATCTCGAAGTAAGATATTGTATTTTGGGTTGAGCTGTTTGATGAGTGAGTTCTCAAGTATGAGTGCATCATGCTCAGAGTTGACAACTATGTAGTTCATACTCACAGTTTGTTCTAACATCTTTGTAATACGCAGACTGAGTTGAGAATTTGGTTTAAGCTGGGGGGTAAAATGAAAATAACTTTTTACTCTATTTTTAAGATTTTTAGCTTTTCCTACATAGAGTAAATGCCCATGTTTATCAAAATATTGATAAATTCCAGCAGAATTTGGTAGTTGTTGTATTGTCTCTAGTAAAGTCATTTGTTAGTATTTTTCTCTTTGATAATATCTCTAATGCTTTTTACAAGGCTACTAAGTCTCTCATCTTTAATATCAATGGAAAATTCCCCTTTTGATCGCTCTGTGTAGTTTTGTTGCTGTGGTTTTAATACCTCTTGAGTCTTTTTTTTTGGTGTATGCGTCACAAAAGCTCTTATCTCTTGTATATTTATATCCTTACATTCGTTAGGAGGTGCAAAATTTAAAGCGTTTTTAATATTTTGTATATTATTATCAAATTCTTGTTTACCAGCAGGGTGATTAAATACAAAATACAAGGTACTATCCTTAAAATAAGCGAATTTTATCATCTTCTGAACTGGAGAGACCAATAAAGACTGTATCTTTTTGATACACTTCACTTTATTGAGTTTAGAAAATTGAGGATAAGTATGGATAATACCAATAATTTGCGACGCGTTTTTCATAAGATGATTATAGCCATATTTTTATTAAGCATAGTTGGTTGTGGTGTGAAAAAAAACCCATATTATGAAGATAAAACGCCAAAAGGTGATAAAAATATAGTGTTTCATCTTAAGAACAAACAATGAAAAGACAAATCTGTGCAATATGATGTAATAATAATAGGAACTGGTCTTGCGGGGCTTTATGCTGCCGTCAACATTCCTCAAAATGAAAAAGTTTTACTTATCAACAAAAGGGAGACCTTTAAATGCAATAGTTTCTATGCACAAGGGGGTATAGCCCTTGCCAAAGATGCAGAGGATATCCCTCTGCATATCAAAGATACCCTTGAAGCTGGAGCTGGACTCTGTGATAAAGAGGCTGTAAAAGTGTTATCAAACGAATCAAAAAAGGTGATAGACGATTTTATAGCTCGTGGGTTTAAGTTTGATACCAATGAGGACGGCTCCCTTGCCTACACAAAAGAAGCTGCACACTCAAACAGTAGAATTTTACATGCAGGTGGGGATGCTACTGGGCGATATATGCATCACTTTATGTTGGAGCAAAACCCACATCCTATGTTGGGAAATACTCGTGTAGTTGACCTGCTCATAAAAGATAGTGAATGCTATGGTGTCACTGTTTTAGAACATCGAAAGTTAAGAAATATCTACGCAAAAAATGTGATCATAGCAAGTGGTGGCGTTGGTTCTTTGTATGAGTTTCAGACAAATGCTCCTACTATTAGTGCAGATATACAAGGTCTTTGTATTATCAAAGGTATAGAGCTTGAACGGATGGAGATGATGCAGTTTCATCCAACAGTATTTGTCAACAATGCTTTTGCTCAAAAAATACTTTTAACTGAAGCTCTTCGTGGTGAGGGTGCTACAATTGAGGATGAGAATGGAAAAAGATTTTTGTTTGATTATGATAAACGAGGTGAGTTGGCTACTAGAGATATGGTGAGCAAGAGCATCTTTGAATACGCTCAAAAAACAAACTATAAAATCTATCTCAATATGCAAAACTTTGATTTTGAATACTTTACAAAGAGATTTCCAAATATTTATAAAAATTTACAAGATTTAGGTTTTGATGTTCCAAAACAAAGAGTGCCGATTTCACCTGCTTTTCATTATGCCATTGGTGGTATCAAAACAGATTTAGATGCCAAGGTAATCGGGATAAAAAATCTTTATGCCGTTGGAGAGGTCGCTTCTACAAAGGTTCACGGAGCAAACCGACTTGCATCGAACTCTTTGCTTGAAGGTTTAGTCTTTGCCTTGCGAGCTGTAAAAGATATAGCAGCTAATTTTCATCATGATGAGAGGAAACAGATACTTGAATTTAGCATAGATAATGAGATAATGAGCTTTAAAGAAGATAAGGCAAAAAAAAACAAACTTAGAAAGATTATGTGGAAGTATGTTTCTATAATCAGAACAAAAGATGGTTTAAATGAGGCAAAATTACAAATTAATGCTCTTTTAAATGAAAAAATTGGTAAACTATTGAAATTTCGTTTATTCACAGCTCTTGAGATAGTCGAAGCTGCGATTAAAAGAGAAAAATCTATAGGTGTACACACAAGAATTTAGGGAGAGATAATGTTGAAAATTTTGTCATTACTTGGCATAACAAGTCTAGTTGCATTTGCCTCAGGGCATAACACAAGTATGGAGGAAGTGAACCTTGCTACTACATGGGTAGGATGGTTAAGTTTAGCTGTATTTGTAATAGCATATTATTTTATTGCAACAGAGGATAAATATGAGATAAACAAAGCAAAACCAGCTCTTTTCGCTGGAACATTTATGTTTATGCTTATAGGGATTTACTATGCATTCAATGGTCTCAATCCAGATCTATTACATGAGGAGCTAGAGCGACTCATCCTCGAGATAGCGGAGATATTTTTCTTTTTACTTGTAGCGATGACATATATAGAGACCTTGATTGAACGAGGTGTTTTTGACTTGATGAAATACAAGTTAGTTTCAAAAGGCTATACATACAAAAAACTTTTTTGGTTAACAGGTCTTTTAGCTTTCTTTATCTCTCCTGTAGCAGACAACTTAACAACAGCATTGATTCTCTCAACAGTACTTTTTACCATTGACAAAAAAAATCTTGCGTTTTTAGTACCAGGAGCTATTAACATAGTTGTAGCAGCAAATGCAGGTGGTGCTTGGTCCCCTTTTGGTGATATTACGACACTGATGGCTTGGACAGCGAACAAAGGTGCATTTGTTGACTTCTTATATCTCTTTCCAGCTTCTGTTCTTGGTTGGTTAGTAACAGCTTTTTTACTTTCAAGAAGTGTTCCCAAAGGACAACCTCCTTTTGATGCAACAAGTGAAAAAAAGCCAAAAGTATTGGATGGTGGTATGGGGGTAGCTTACTTAGGTGTAATTACAATCATCATGGCAGTTTTAGGGCATCAATTTTTCCATTTTCCAGCTATGTGGGGTATGATGTTTGGTATGGCTGTACTAAAACTGTATGCTATCCATTTGAGCAAGTCAGGACAAAATTCATTTAACATCTATGTCAATATGCAAAAAGTAGAAAACGATACTTTGCTTTTCTTCTTTGGTATCCTTTCAGCTGTTGGAGCACTTCACTTTTTAGGTTTCTTGGAGTATGTCCATGAACTTTATGGTGCTTTTGGTGCGACTACAGCAAATATTGGTGTAGGTTTCCTTTCAGCCATTGTAGATAATGTCCCTGTTATGAGTGCTATCTTAAAATCATCTCCAGATATGGATCTAGCACAATGGATGCTCGTTACCATGACAGCTGGTGTCGGTGGAAGTCTCATCTCCTTTGGCTCAGCTGCTGGTGTTGGTGTTATGGGGAAACTTCACGGTATCTACACATTTGGTTCACACATGAAACATGCATGGACCATCCTGATCGGTTATATCGTTTCTGTCACTATTTGGTATGTTCAGTTTGAAATCATGGGGCTTTATTAGTTCAAGGGGGTTAATTCTTAATCTTTTTTTGCTATTGTTACACAATTAATATTATTTTTTTAAAGGCATTTATATGACCAATGTTAGCATCATAGTTTTAGACTTCGGTTCACAGTATACTCAACTAATAGCACGAAGACTTCGTGAAGATAAAATATATTGTGAAATTCTTCCTTACCATACCTCCGCAAAAGATATTGGAGCAAAAAATCCTAAAGGTCTTATACTTAGTGGTGGTCCCTCATCAGTATATAGTGAAGATGCGTATGAAGTAGATAAAGAGATCTACAATATGGGTATCCCTGTTTTAGGTATTTGCTATGGTATGCAACGCATTGCTGTGGACTTTGGGGGAAGTGTTGTTCGTTCATTACATCATGAGTATGGTAAAGCAGAGTTGAAGATCCAAACCGACTCTCCCCTTTTAGCAGACTGTGAAGATAACCGCATCGTATGGATGTCTCATTCAGATAAAGTAGATGAACTCCCAGTTGGTTTTTCTCCCATCGCTACATCTTCAAACTCACCTTATGCAGCTATAGCAAACGAAGAAAAGCGTGTCTATGCAATGCAGTATCATCCAGAGGTAAATCACTCAGAAGAGGGTTACCTGATGCTCAGAAACTTCGCAAAAAACATTTGTGGTGTTACTGAAAAATGGAAGATGGAACATTTCTTAAAAGAGCAGATTAAGATGATTCGCCAAAAAGTTGGTGATGCTAAAGTTCTTTGTGGACTCTCAGGTGGTGTAGATAGCTCAGTAGTAGCTGCTATGCTTTATGAAGCGATCGGCGATCAACTTATCCCTGTCTTTGTTGACAATGGTTTACTCCGTAAAGGTGAGAGAGAGCAGGTTGAAGAGGTATTTAAAATCAACCTTAAAACCCCACTCATTACAGTGGATGCTGTAGATAATTTTCTTGGTAAACTTGCAGGTATTTCTGATCCAGAAAAGAAAAGGAAAATCATTGGGCATACTTTCATAGAAGAGTTTGAAAAAGAAGCGAAGAAACATGATGGTATCAAGTTTTTAGCACAGGGGACTCTTTATCCTGATGTTATCGAGAGCATCTCTGTTAATGGACCTTCTGAAGTTATAAAAAGTCATCATAATGTTGGTGGCTTACCTGATTGGATGGATTTTGAACTGATCGAGCCACTGCGTGAGCTTTTTAAAGATGAGGTTCGCAAAATCGGACTTGAACTTGGACTTCCAGAGGGTATGATAAACCGTCATCCATTTCCTGGACCAGGTTTAGCCATCAGAATTATGGGTGATGTCAATGTGCCTGATTTGACTCTGCTTCGTGAGGCTGATGTTATCTTACTCGAAGAGCTTAAAGCGAGTGGACACTACGCAAAAACTTGGCAAGCCTTTGTTGTACTTCTCAATGTAAAATCAGTGGGAGTTATGGGTGATAACCGCACCTATGACAATACAGTTTGTGTGAGAGTTGTAGAAGCTGTTGATGGGATGACCGCTACTTTTGCACATCTTCCTCATGAGCTTTTAGAAAGAATCTCAAGAAGAATTATCAATGAAGTAGATGGAATCAACCGTGTCGTTTATGACATATCATCTAAACCACCAGCTACAATAGAGTGGGAGTAAATACTACCACAACTGGTTCCCAAGCTCAGCTTGGGAACCAGAATATTTACTTGTTTTCAGCAACTCCCCATCCAGATGCCATCCACATAAACTCTCTTGATTTTGATTTTTTCCAACCAAAGATAGATTTCTCACAATATGACTACCTCATCTTAACCTCAAAAAAAGCTGTTGATGCACTCCTTTTTTATGAAAAAGAGGAGTATATCCATATCCCAGCTTTGTGCATCTCAAGATTTACACAGGAGTATTACGAGAGTAAGGGTGGTAAAGTGTTGGAGATTGGTGGTGGGATAGGGAGTGACCTTAAAAAGATTATCGGGAACTATTCAAAAGAAAAAAAATGGCTTTATTTAAGAGCAAAAAAGATAGCAGGTGATGGTTTTGGAGTGGATGAGGTCATACTCTATGAGAGTCGATGCTCTGGGGAGATATTGGATTTTAAATTGCATGAAAAAGCATCTACGCTCATCTTTACCTCCCCCTCATCAATCCAGTGTTTTTTGACAAATAACACCATCCCTAAAGATGCTAAAGTTGTGGTGATAGGTAAAACAACTGCAAAATATCTTCCAAAAGATCAAACTTATCTTTTAGCAAAAACAAGTTCCATTGAAGAGTGCATAAAAATTTCAAACGAGGACTTCGTTGCTTAAAATAGTTTTAATGGGTATTTTCAGTTTTACTTTAGTCTATGGAGTGATTATCCCACCATCAGGTTTTGTGGGTGGTGCAGTTGTTCCAAATGACAACAAGTATTATAAAAAAAAACAGGGAAATGTTGAGATTGTTTACACAAAAGAGAACCTACCTTTTGCAATACATGCCGCAAAGGTAGAACCCTCTATACACAGAGAATATGAAAAGCTCTATGGATGGAAGTTAGATGAAAAACTCTCAGTTGGTCTCATCTCAAATCACAATCAAATCGCAAATGGATTTTCTACACAGTTGCCAAACAATAGGCAGATAAACTATGTAGGAGGGACAAGTAAAATTGATTATTTTACATCTATCTCATGGCTTGATACCTTGCTCTATCATGAAACTGCACACAATTATCAGTACAATGTAAAAGCTTCTTGGGTTTCACAAATATTACATAAACTATTTGCTAATGGGGCATTTATCGTTCCAACATTCATCTTGCCAAACTTGACTGAAAACTCTTTTATGCTTGAGGGAAATGCTGTCCTCAATGAGTCTTGGCATGGTAATGGTGGGAGGCTTTATAGTGGACGATTTTTAGCACAAACCATTTTACAAGCTAAAGCAGGCAACATAAAAGCATCAGAGGTTTATAATGCTAAGCTTAAGTTTCCTTACGGGGAGATAGTCTATATTCAAGGTGGATTCTATAACCTTTATATGGCTCAAAAGTATGGACTAAACGCTATAGATGCTTACTTTAGATACCATTCTCAAGATTGGTACTGGCCATTTTTTACTAATGCTAGTATGAAAAAAGCAACGGGTGTTGATTTTGAAGACTCGCTAGAAGGATACGCACAGAAGTATAAGGAGTTAGCAAAGTCTCAGGTTCTTGCAAAAGGGGAACTTATCGCTTCCTCTCAGTTTTTTACAAAGCTCAATAGTGATGCACAAGAGATCTTTTTCTTAACGAATGAAAATGGTTCTAGGGCATCTAATCTTATAAGAGTCAATAAAAAAGATGGCAGCGTTTCAGAGGTGAGAAAAAGTTTTTCCCCTGCAAAACTCATCAAAGTCAAAGATAAGTTTTATACACAAGCAAGTGCCCATACCTCACCAACAAAAATCATGCAAGGTCTTTATGATGAGGATAAGTTGCTTAAAGATGGTAGTGCATCAAAGATGGTTCAAGGTTATCTTAGTGATGGCAGAGAGGTTTACTTTGATGTAGCTTCATCTTACCGTGAACCTCAGTTGTATGTTGGTAGAGAGTTTTATGCTAAAGTTAACTCATCGGTCTTCATAGACAGATATGACAATCTGTACTATTTTG